>DASRDS010000376.1:0-2285 GCA_035652495.1 Gemmatimonadaceae bacterium | reverse complement strand
ACGGTGCGGCCGAGCGCGAACAAGATGATCGGCGCGTGCCGGGGCAGCCGGTAGACGCGCGCGACCGCCGCCAGGGCAAAATCCACGTTCGGATGCTCGTCGAGCAACGTGCGCCCGGTTCTCTCCACGCGGCGCACCTGTCGCCAGAGATCCTGATTGGGGCTCGCCTCGGCCACCCGCAGCAGCACGGCCGCCCGCGGGTCGCCGTCAGGATAGAGCGGATGCCCGAACCCCGGCACGTGCTCTCCGCGCCGCAAGCGATCCTCGATGCCACGCGGCTCGAGCAGCATGGCCGCGGCGCGCTCGCTTTGGCCGCCGTGGCGATGGCCTTTGAGCGTCGCTAGTGCCGCCGTCACAACGTCATACGGCGATGCGCCGGCGGACGCCGTGCACCGGGCGGAGAACGCCGACACGTTGAGCTCGTGGTCGGCGCACAGGACGAGGGCCGTGCGAACGACTTCGCCGACCTTTTGTCCCCACAACGTGTGAATCGGACCGCGCACGTCGCGTCCGGCGATGATCGACGCCATGAGCCGCACGATGCGCGCACCCGAATGTCTGACCGCGCTCGGACGCAGGTCGTACGCGGCGGGATCCGCGGCGCCGGCCAGCGGGAGCGTCGCCTGGCACATGCCGAGCGGGTCGCCGTTTGCCGGGATGCGTGGTACAGGCGGCGGTGCGCGATCAAAGGGCGCGTTGCCTTGCCACAGCAACTCGGCCACCGTTTCGAGGCTCGCCTGCTCCGCCAGTGCGGCCGCATCATGGCCGCGATAGTACAGGTGGCCATCGCGAATGAGCGTGATGCCCGACTCGAGCACCGGGTCGCCCCACGCGAGCCCCTTGGCCGCCGCCTTCGCGGGATCTCGGCGCGCGGCTTTCCGATCGCGTAGGCGCTCGACGTCCTGCTTGAGATACCGGCGTTCGCGGGTGCGGCCAGGGACGGGTTCCGATCGCAGCTGGCCGCGGCTCGCGTACGCATACAGCGTCGGGAGGGTGACGCCGAGGGCTTCCGCCGCTTGTGGTGCGGTCAAATACATTGATTCTCGAATCAAGATTGACAACATATCAGGCCAGCGTCGAACATGCGAGCATGACTACCGGATTGGAAGGCATCGTCGCCGCGTCTACGCGGCTCAGTCGGGTCGATGGCGACGCTGGCACGTTGGTTCTGGTCGGCTACGCCGTCGAAGATTTGGCCCCCCATGCGACGTTCGAGGAAGTGGTCCGTCTTTTTGTGAATCGAGATCTCCCATCGAATCAACGGTCCATCCCACCTGAAACCCTTGAGCTGCTGAGAGCCGCCGCCGCCCGAAGGGCGTCGCCGATGGATGCCCTATTAATGGCGACGCCGACACTGCGGGTCGATCGGCCGGAAGCGGTCATCGCGGCATTCCCGACGGTGGTCGGCACGTACTGGCGCCTATTGCATGGTGAGAACCCGGTCCCGGTGCGCCAAGACCTGTCGCACGCCGCGCACTATCTGCATCAACTCTCGGGAGAAGTCCCGAGCCCACAACGCACCCGGGCGTTAGAGACGTATCTCAACACGGTCTGCGACCATGGCCTGAATGCGTCGACCTTCACCGCGCGCATCATCGCGTCGACTCACTCGGACGTTATAGCAGCCGTGACCGGAGCGCTCGGCGCCCTGAAAGGCCCGCTGCATGGCGGAGCGCCGGGGCCCGCCCTCGACATGGTCTTCGAGATCGGCACACCCGATCGCGCCGAGTCGGTCATTCGCGCCAAACTCGATGCGGGCGAGCGCCTCATGGGGTTTGGCCACCGGGTCTACCGTGTCCGTGATCCGCGGGCGGATGTCCTCGCGGAAGCGGCCGAGCGTTTGTACGCGAACGGTGCGGATCGGCGCATCTATGACCTGGCGCGAAGCGTCGAGCGTACGGCGTTGCGGTTGCTACACGAGCATAAGCCTGATCGGCATCTCGACACCAATGTCGAGTTCTATACTGCGCTCTTGCTGCATGGCCTAGGTCTCCCGACGGATCTCTTCACGCCAACGTTCGCGGTGGGCCGAGTCCTCGGCTGGTGCGCACATTACGTAGAGCAACTACGCGACGGTCGCTTGATTCGACCGCAGTCCGAGTACATAGGTCCCGTGGGTTTACGATACGCGGCCTAGCACATCCCCGAGCGTCCGTGTGGCACGATCGAGCGTCCGTTCGTCGGCGCCGCCGAATCCGAGCAAGAGTCCTTGTCGTGGCGACGGCCCACCGTAGCACGTCGACAAGGCTGCCGGCGCCAGTCCGCGGCGTTCCAGCTGCCGGACG
>DASRDS010000375.1:0-22253 GCA_035652495.1 Gemmatimonadaceae bacterium | reverse complement strand
CCCATCGCCGAAGTACGCCCGCGTGGTTTGGAGCACGGTGCCGTTGGCGAGCCCGTTGTACGTCGCCGCGGCGGACGCCCCGCCGTACCGGCCGCTGTCCGTGAACACCCACTGGTCCGCGACGCTGGCGGTCGCGGTGGTCCACGTGCCGATGATCGACTTCGCCAGGATCGCGGGATCCGGCCTGGCCGTCCAAGTCTTGAAGTTCAAGTTGTAAAAGAACTCGGGCCACACGTCGTGCAGGGACTCGCCGAAGCAGGCACTCACGAGCGGCTCTTTCGACATGCCCGAGATGACGGCGATGTGCCCTTGCAGCTTCGCGACAAAGACGAAGCCATAGAGCGTCATGAACTGCTGGCCGCCCATCGGCGGTTTCCGAATGCCGTCCTTGAGGATCACGTACTCCCAACCGTGCCCCGACAAACCGTGAATGATGGTCGGCCCGAGCGTGTTGCCGTTGTCGGAGACGTTGACCAGCTGATAGGTCTTGAAGATCTGCTGGTAGGCGGCCTGAGCGTCGCTTTGCAGGTTCGCGCCGGCCGGCCGGGTCGGCCATATCTGCAACAGGCATCGCTCGCCGTTGTTGCCGTTGGCCGAAAGCACGATGCCATCGGGATAGCGCTGCGTCTGCCAACCCGTCGGCGCCGCGTACACGTACTCGTCGAGCGATCCTTGTGCGCCGAGCGATGTGGCGCAAAGCGCGACCGCGATCAGTCCTGTGAGTCGGTTCATATGAATGCGACGGTCTGGGTTGGCTTTCCTTCTCATCGCCTGGTCGCCTTTCGGGTGAAACCCGACCCTCGCGGGGGACGTAAGGGACGGTTATGCCCAGATTTGCTACCATTATAGCTATAGCGACGATCGCGCGGGTGGCGCCGACTGCCGGCGCCCAGCAGGAGCCGGTCGACGCGCCCACGTTCGATTGGAGTGGGACGGTGACCCCAGGTGCGACGGTCCGGCTCGATGTTGGGACGGGCGACATTCGGGTGACGCCGGCGGCCGACAATCACATGACCGTGCATGGGGAACGGCGGCACGGTGGTCAGCTGTTCCAGGCCGTGACTGAGGGCAACAACGTCACGGTCTGTGTGTTCGAGCATGGCCGGTGTGGCATGGATGGCGTGCACGGGCACTTTCACATTGGCGTGATGGTCGGGGTGCATCGAACGTCGGCTGAGCTCAACGTCGCGCTGCCGCCGGGCGCGATCTTGTACGCGCACACGAGTGATGGCACGATCGAGGTCCGGGGCGCTGGCGCCGGGGTCACGGCCGAGGACGGTGACGGGGATATTCGGGTCGCCGAGTCGTCGGGCGATGTGCACGTGCACACGAGTGACGGGAAGATCCACGTCGACACCATTGTCGGTTCGGTGTACGCCCGTTCCGGCGATGGCCGCGTGTTCGTCACGAACGCCACCGGCTCCGTCGAGGCCTCGACGGCCGACGGCGATGTCGAGGTGCGGCTGGCGGCCGCCGACACGGCGCAGCGGATCAAAGCGCATACCGGGAGCGGCAGTGTGACCGTCTATCTGCCGGCAAGCTTTGCCGGCGACCTCGATGCGCGCACGAGCGACGGAAAGATCGACAGCGAGGTGTCGTTGCCGATCGAGGGTCGCGTCAATCCTCGGCACGTTCACGCCATCCTCGGGACCAACGGCGCCACCCGGCTGGCCATCGATTCCAGCGACGGCGATATCCATCTCAAGAAACTCTGATCAAAAAGCGGGTATCTTGGGGGGAACATGCCCTCGATATCTCAGCTCGTTCGCGGCGCACT
Organism: Gemmatimonadaceae bacterium; assembly: GCA_035652495.1. Lineage (GTDB taxonomy): Bacteria > Gemmatimonadota > Gemmatimonadetes > Gemmatimonadales > Gemmatimonadaceae > DASRDS01. The sequence continues at coordinate 20,476 of DASRDS010000375.1, read as the reverse complement.
GTTGGCCGCGTTGCTCACGGCTTGTCGGCCCGCGGAGCAACAACATGCCCTCGTGATCTCGGCGATCCCGGATCAGGACCCCGAGAAGCTCCAGCGTCTCTACGGTAAGGTCTCGATGTACCTCTCCGGCGCGCTCCATGTGCCGGTCGAGTATCGGCCCGTGACCGACTACACCGCGTCCGTCATCGCCTTCAAGACGGGCGATCTCGATCTCGTTTGGTACGGTGGCCTGACGGGCGTTCAGGCCCGGCTCCAGGTGCCTGGCGCGCATGCGCTCGCGCAGCGGGATATCGATACGGCCTTTCATGCCGTGTTCATCACGCGCCAAGGATCCGGGATTCGGTCGCTGGCCGATCTCAAAGGCCACACGTTCACGTTCGGTAGCGAGATGTCCACGTCGGGACGACTCATGCCGCAGTTTTATCTCGGGCCCGCGATCGGCGGAATGGAGAACTTGCGCGGCGCGCCGGGGTTCTCAGGGTCGCACGATAAGACGATCGCGCTCGTCACCGCGGGGACGTATGACGCGGGCGCGCTCAACGCGCAGGTTTGGAAATCGCGTATCGCGGACCATACGGTCGACACGACGAAAGTCGCCGTGTTCTACATGACCCCCGCATTCCACGACTATCACTGGGTTCTCAATCCAGCCGCTGAGCAACGGTTTGGCGCCGGGTTTGGTGACAAGGTGCGGGCGGCGTTGCTCGCGCTCGATCCGTCAGATCCGACGCAGAAGGAGATTCTGGATCTCTTTGGCGCGCATCGGTTCGTGGAGACCGCGGACAGCAACTACATCCAGATCGAGCGCGTCGCTCGCGCGATCGGCGCTGTAGCGAACTGATCATGCTCGCTCTGCGCCACGCCACGCGCCGGTTCGGTGAGACGGTCGCGCTCGACGACGTCTCGCTCGACGTCCGGGCGGGCGAGCGCATCGCGCTGATCGGACCGAGTGGCGCGGGGAAGACGACGCTGCTGCGCGTGATCAGCGAGACGCTCCGATCGACGCTCGCCGATCGAGAGATCGGCTACATCGATCAGGCGTTAGCCCTGGCTGATACCCTCCGCGTCATTCACAACGTCAACGCCGGCCGGCTCGGCCACTGGTCCTCGCTGCGCGCCCTCGCGTCGCTCGTCGTCCCGCTCGAGCGCGATCGGGCGCACGCGACACTCGACCGGCTCGGCATCGTCGAGACGATCGACGCACCCACCGGCCAGCTGTCCGGCGGACAGCGCCAACGCGTCGCCATCGCGCGCGTGCTCGTGCAGGATCCGACGATCATCCTGGCCGACGAGCCGGTCTCGCAGCTGGATCCCGAGCGCGCACGGAGCGTCCTGACGCTGCTCGCCGATCGCACGCTCGTCGTGAGCTTGCACCGGCCGGAGCTCGCCACGGAGTTTTGCGACCGCGTCGTTGGTCTGCGTGCCGGCCGTGTGCGGTTCGACTGTCCGGCGCGAGACGTCACGCCGGCGCTGTTGTCGAGCCTCTACGCGGCCGCGCCACCATGAATGGCGGCCTGCCGGGGCGTGTCCTCGGCTCCATTCCGGGCGCGGTCGCGAACCCCGCGGGGTGGCCCATGGTCCGCGCGTTCGTCTTGGGCGCGATCCATCCGGACCTCTCGCCAGCGCTCCTTCATCTCACTCTCGCGTCAGCCGGCATAACGCTGGCGTTCGCGGCCGCGGGGACCGCGCTCGCGCTCCTCGTCGGCACGATCGGTGGCGTTCTCGCATCGAACATCTGGTGGGGCGATCGAAAGGTCGCCGCCACGGTGTGTCGGACCGTGCTCGCGTTCCCGCGCTCGCTCCACGAAGTGGTGTGGGGACTGCTGCTGGTTGGCTGCCTCGGCCTCTCGCCGCTGACCGCGATCCTGGCGCTCGGCATTCATTACGGAGCCATCACAGCGCGGGTCACGGCCGAGACGCTCGATGAGACGCCGTCGGCGACCTTTCATGCACTGCGGCACGCCGGCGCTTCGCGACTGGTGGCGCTCTGCTACGGGCTGATTCCGGCGGCGATGCCGGACCTCATCGCCTACGCGTTCTATCGATTCGAGTGCGCCATCCGCGCGAGCATTGTGCTCGGGATGATCGGCGCCGGCGGGCTCGGGTTTCAAGTGCTGCTCAGCATGCAGTCGCTGCGCTACGGCGAGGTGTGGACGTTCCTCTACGCGCTGATCGTGCTCTGCGGACTCTCCGATGCGTGGAGCAGTGCCGTTCGCCACCGCCGGTTTCGTTCGGCGCCACTCCTCCTCGCGATCGCACTCTGGTCCTTCTGGTATCTGCGGGTCGACCTGGGGCGCCTGGTGAGTCCGCGGCCGTATCAATTGTTGGCCGAGATGGCGCGGCGCGCGTTTCCACCGCGGATCCCGGCGCATCTTGGCGTGCTCACGTTCGACACGCTGGCCATGTCGATCCTCGCCATCGCTCTGGCATTCGTCTTCGCGCTACCGACCGCGATGGCCAAGGGCGGCCGAATCGTCTTACTCGTCGCGCGCGCGGTGTCGGCGCCAGTGTGGACACTGATCGCGCTCTTTGTGCTGTTCCCCGGGATCCTCCCGGGCGCGGTCGGCCTCGCGATCTTCAACGTTGGTGTACTCGGCCGCCTCCTCGCCGACTCGATCCAAGATCTCGACCCGGCGCCGATCCGCGCCCTCGAGCGACTCGGCGCGCGTCCATTGAGCGTCGTGCTGTATGGGATACTTCCTGCACTGAGGCCGCGCGCCATTACGCTCACCGCATATCGCTGGGAAGAGTGCATTCGCGGCACGGTGCTCGTCGGCCTCGTCGGCGCCGGCGGGCTGGGCACGCTGCTCACTCAGCAGCTCGCCAGCTTCGACTATCGCGGCGTGATCGCCACCCTCGGCGCGTTCATAGCCATCACTATATTGGCCGAGTGGATTGTTCGAGCGTTACAAGCCCCACGACGAGCGCCAACTGTGCGGCGTGTCGAATCCCGCCAGCGCGGCGTAAAGGCTCCACTGGCCGTGATGGATCGCCTCGTGTTGCACGAACTCCCACGTGAAGTCGGCGAACGTGAATGGAGTCCCGTCCCAATCGATCGTCGCGCCGACGTCGACGGTCTCTAGGGTCGCGAGCGCGGCGTTGTACACACCGCGCGCGCAGACGAGATGGCGCACTTGCTTGCAGAACGGTCCGAAGCGCGGGCCCGGTGAGAATTCCCACTTCTCATCGGGCACCGCGCGGATGAAATCGGCGCTCAGGCGATAGAGGATCCGGCTGTATCGTCCGAAGTCGTTGATCGATATCACTATGGAAGTGTAGTCGCCGAGTTGCAGCCGATCACGAAATTGACGGTGCGGTGGCCACCGTTCTGTGCTCCGGTATACGTGACGGTCGACGACGGGTTACAGTTGGAGGGGACGTTGGTCACCGTCACGCTGCCGTCGCCCTTTGGGATGCCGCTCACCGTGTACGTGCCATCCGACCCCGTCTGAACGCCCGCTAGCGCAGCCTCGCCCGTCGGCGCCACGGTCACGGTCGCGCCGCTGATGACGCCGCCGGCCGAGTTCGAGACGGTACCTGAGAAGGTTGCGCCTACCCCTGGCCCTGAGGGCGCGCCGCACGCGCCTAGGGCCAACATCAGTCCCGCGATGAGAAGAGCTCTCACTGCTGCCTCGCCGTTGTGTGTGGTTTGTTCGCGATTCGTCTTGATAGCGACGTTTCGCGCCAACGCGGCTCATCGTGAGTCGCACGGCGAAGCAGAACGACGTAAACGCGTCAGGGGGTTACGACTATCCCGTTGATGTTCTGAACCGTCGCGGTGGCGCCGAGGCCTCCGAGGTCGAAACTGAATGCGATCGCGAACTGCGCGTAGTGACAATCGCCGATCGGAAAGGTCCCCGTGAAGGACAGGCCCGCGACGGCCACGCACGCACTGGTCACTTGCTTGATCTGTGTGCTGCCGCTGACGACGGCGCCGCCGACATAGGTGTTATTGAGGTAGACGGATCCGCCACCGAATCCCGGGCCGCTGTCGTTGTACACCGAGATCAACACGCCCGACGTGAACGTCGTGTCGGGATAAGCGACGATGTACTCGTTCGTGTCGACGCGGCCCGCCGTCGCTTGATAGCTCAGGGCGGCAATGGCCCACCAGTGGGCGACCCCCGAGGGCGTCTGCACCTCGATGCGCGTCGGAACGGCGCCGGCCCACATCACATTCAGCGTGAGATAGGAAAGAGTGCAGGCGGCGTTGGCGGCGCTATCCGTCGCGCAGTTGGCATGCTCCACGCTGTCGACGTACGACGCCCGCAGCGCAGCCGACCGCGAGGACGGGCCCGTCGAAGAGCCACAGGCGACGACCCCGATACCGAGCGCAAATAGACTGGCCAACCGGGTCTTGCCGTACATTGATCGTCCCCTTTTGCGGTCACCAATGATCGGCAGACGTCGCCCAGACGGCAAGGAGACGCGGGCGCTGTAGGATTCGGTCGAAATTCACCTTGGACACAGGCTCCCGATGCGACACACGCTTTGGCTTCTCGCCCTCTCCTCGACCGCCGCGCTCACCGCTCAAGGCCAGAAAGACCTAGCGGGATGCAAGACGGTCTACGACGCCAGTCTCAAGACTACGGCCACCCCACACCACGCCTACTCGACCATAAAGCGGGCTGGCAAGAGTAGCGTGTCGGAGGTGATCACCGTCAACGACAAAAGCTACGTCCAGTACGAGGGTAAGTGGCGCGCCAGTCCCTTGAGGGTCGCCGATATGCTGAAACAGGAGAAGGAGAACCTCGACTCAGCCAAGGTCTACGTCTGCAAGCCGACCGGTGCCGGCGCCTATCACGTCCGCACCGAGAACGCGGACAGCAAGGCCGAGGCCGACGTGTGGGTCGCGAACGGTGTCATCACGCGCATGGAGGAAGACGTGGACACGGGCGATGGCGACAAGATGCACGTGTCCACGAAGTACGACTACTCGAACGTCAAAGTCCCACCGGGCGTCTAGCTACTCGGCGATCGGGCGGTCGTCCTGGATTTCTTCGATCGCCCCACCCTCCGTCGTCAGCGGCTCCCAGGACGACGCCGCATGCAGCGCCTCGGTCGTTGTCGGCGCGAGACGTGGGGCATTGCCCGTCCGAAAGCGGGGCGCTTCGGCCATGCCCCTCGCCGGGAGGCGGTTGACGATCACGTCCTCGTGCTCCAAATCGAGATACGCCGCCTGCATCGGGACGATGACCCATTCGTTGTCGCTCGACGTCCGAAACTCCTTGCCCAGCTTCACTTCCAGATAATTCACGGTCAGCTGGTCCGTATCGACGATCAAGTCGTCGACCGTACCCAGCGCACCGCCGTCGCGCAGCTTGACTGACCAGCCGCGCAAATCCGGCGCGGGATCCTCGATCGCGTATCCGTCGAGGTCGCTCAAATGAACGAGTTTGCCGGGCTCGGCTCGCGCGTCCTTGTCTTTCGCGAACAGTCGAATGGTTTTCGGGTCGGTCATGGAACGCTCCAGAATCGGGGGTGGCGCTGATACGTCAGATTCCCTACCATCGGGCGGTGAGCGCGGATCAGCCCGTCGACACGGTCGGACGCTTTCTCGATGATGCCCGCCGCGGCGATCCGACCGCGCTCGAGCAGCTGCTGCCAATCGTTTACACGGAGCTGCATCGCATCGCCGGCCGCCATCTGCAACGCGAGCGGCCCGGACACACGCTCCAGCCCACGGCACTTGTGCACGAGGCGTACCTGCGTCTCGTGGGTGGCACCGTGCTGGCCGCGACGAATCGCGTCCACTTTCTGCGCGCGGCCTCGCGCGCCATGCGGCAGGCGCTCGTGGACCACGCCCGTGCGCGGAATGCCCAGAAGCGGGGCGGGGCCCTGCAGGTGACGCTCGACGAGGCGATCGCCGGGGAGGAGGCGCCGATGCTCGACATGCTGGCGCTCGACGATGCGCTCACGCGCCTCGCGGCCGCCGAGCCTCGGTGGGCGCAGGTGGTCGAGCTCAAGTTCTTTGGCGGCTTGGAAGTACTGGACATCGCCGAGTCGCTTGGCGTGTCGCCGGCTACCGTGAAGCGCGACTGGCAGTTCGCGCGGGCCTGGCTCAGTCGAGAGCTCGCGACGTAGCCTGAGCCTCGGCGCCCAGAAAATCCGCTCTCGAGATGGACCCTCTCTCGGAGCACCCCGTGCGTCTCATCGTACCCGCTCTCGTCGTTCTGATGGTGGCTGCGTGCGGCGGCTCGAGCACGACGCCGACTGGTGTCAAGCCGCCGCCGACTCAAGCCGCCACGTTCGACACGCTGCTCTCGGGCGGCTCCATTCCGTCGGGCGGCGGGTCGGTGACGGTCCACAAATCGGGCGATCCGCTCGACGGCCTCACGCTGACGCTGTCGGCCAACGCCTACCCAGCCGCGGTCAGCATCACGATCGGGTCGTCGAACAATAAGAACTTGCCGACGGCTAGCGGGATCGTCCCGATCTCGCCCGTCGTGCACATCCAGGCGAGTACCGGCGATTACGCGAACGGCGTCATCCAACTGACGGTGCCCGCGACCGTACCAGCGAACCGGTTCCCGGTCATCGTGATGTACGACTCGGCCACCAAGGCCATGGAGCCCTTGACGACGATCGCATCGGATGGCAAGAGCGTCACGGCGATCACGGCTCACATGAGCAACGCGAACCTCCTCCGTACCGCACGCATGGCGGACGCCACCGCTGGCCGAACCACCGCCATGGTATTCGGCGTGTACGCGATTGCCGACAGCATTCTCTACCGGGACTGGGACACCGGGTTCAAACCCGGCACGAACGATCGGGAGATACCGGCCAACTCGACGGAAGCGGCGTCCAGCTCCAACATCGGAGGCGTGCCCACGACCGAGGTGTGGTACTTCAACACCAGAGCGTCGTCCACGCCGCTCTTCGGCCGTTTTCCGATCGTGAAGAATGTGGCATTGAGCGACAAGCTTGGATTCGACTGGACCAGCGTCGTGAGCAAGCAGATCGACCTGCACATCACCGAACGCGCGGACGCCGCATACCGGAGCGTCACGTCCAGCGGGGCCAGCCAGGATACCCTGCAGTTCGATCAGGTCCGCGCGAGCTTCGCGCTCGCGTCGTTGCAAGGCGCCGCGCCGTTACCCGTGCTCGTCATCTTGCACAATGCCGGCGGCGACCTGGTGATGGCCGCCTACAAGGCCATGGGGAGCAAGATCTGGATCGCGGATCCCGCGCGACCGGGAGACGCGACGCAGTTCATCGAACTGGGGGCCGATTCCGGGATGAAACCGTGGCAGGACACCTTGATCACGCCCCGCTACTTCACGCGTCCGATTGCGGTATCCCTCGGCACGCTCGTTCCGGTCGCACTCTTGGCATCGTCGTATGCCGACGTAGTGGCGAACACGATCGGCAATGGCCTGTTCCCCGCGTCCGGTTTCTACTCCTGGGGAGGGGCGTTGTACGACACTATGTACGTCGTTGACCCGCTGCGGTTTTGGGCGCAATGCGCGCAGTGCCAATACGGGTTTGCGACGACTCTGTCGCCGGCGCCATCCGGGAACGTGGAAAAGGGCATCAACATCTACAAGTTGCGGAATGGACTCGCGTTCGATTCCCTCGGCTTTCTCGGGACGAACGGGCTCCTCGTGACCAGCGTCCCTGGTAATCAGCTGACACTCGGCATTCCACTCGCCTCCGCCTCCCAGGCGAACCAGCCGACGACGGGATACGGCCTGCGTTGGCTCGACTGGCATCAGTTCACCATCGTCCAGCTGCAACCGACGATCGCGCCGGTCGCCCCACAAGTCGCGCCGAAAACCCCGCTCGCGCTCGCGCTATCGGTCAGCCCGAATGTCTTACCCAGCGATATCGCGTATCAGTGGGATTTCGGCGACAAGACCTCCGTTCTCACCATGCAGAACAACGCCAACGTGCAGCACACGTACTCGGACACGGGCACGTACAACGTGACGGCGAAGATCGTCGACAACCGCAATGCGCAGGTCATCGCGCGTGGCACGACGCCGGTCACCGTCGGGACAAAACCCGAGGTCTGGCTGATCCAGTCGCTGACCTATCTCTACACGCTCAAGAACGGTGTGAAGAGTACCAACGATTCGACGAGCAATCACGGCTACATCCTCTTCCTCGACTCAGGCTCCGTCCACGCGCTCGTCGCCGTCGACGGCCCGCCACTGCCCTCCTCCACGAACTATCCGGCCGGCGTCGGCTTCTATCTGGCGCAGCCGACCGACAGCGTCTCACACTGGCCGAATGTGCAGGGCGTGCCGCTCGCGCTGGCGAACGCCTTCAGCCCACTCGATGTCGTCGCGTATGCCGACTCCGGCAACATGACTCAAGGCTCCATCACGGGGAAGGCGCAGTCGACGACGTTGGCTGGCGGGTCGCCTTCGGTTCCCTATGGTTACAGCGTCAGCCTCACGAAGAAGGGCAACACGTTGAGTGGCTACATCCAGATTCAGGGCACCGGCATGAACGGCGGGCAAACGATCACCGAGGTGACCGTCGACAGCGTTGTCGCCCAACGGGTCCCGTGAGTCGAGCGCCTCATGGTAACTCGCGCGCGAACCAGGCGATCGTCGCCGAGTCGGCCGCGAGCCACGAGGCGTGGCGGAGGAAGCCGTGGATCTCGTCTGGTAGCACGAGCTCCTCGTAGCGGACTCCTTGTGCGCTCAGTCGGCGCGCGAGGTCGACGGTCTGGTGGAAGTGGACGTTGTGATCGTCGTCGCCTTGGATCAGAAGCACTGGGGAGCGCCAGTGTGCGATATCGGCGACGGGCGAGGAGGTCCAGGCGACGTCCATCGCTTGCTTGATGTCTGCTTGCTCGTGGCCTTTGGCGAGCGGGCCGTCGAGGAACGTGCCCAGATCGGCGATCCAGTCGTGTACGCCGTGCAGGTCGACGCCGGTCTTGAAGAGATCCGAGTTGCGCGCGAGCGCGAGCGCTGTCAGGAGTCCGCCGTACGAGCCGCCCCAGATGCCGATATGGGCGGAGTCGACTTCAGGTAGGGCGTGGAGATAGTCGCCGCCGGCTTTGACATCTTGATACTCCGATTCGCCCCACGGGCCCCAGTGCGCCGGATGCTGGAAGTCGTGACCGTAGCCGATGCCGAGTCGGTAGTTGACGGACAAGACGACGTAACCATGCGCCGCGAGGTACTGATTGATCGCGTACGCATGCGAGTAGTAGTCCATGTAATGCCAGCCGAGGAGCATCTGGCGAGGCGGACCCCCGTGCACGAAGATGATAGCCGGCTTGTGCGCGGCGCCTCCCGAGTGCTCGAAGAGCTGGCCGTGGATCATGAGCCCATCGGGCGCCTTGAAGACGACTTTCTTGGGCACGATGAAATCGCTCGACGGAAATTCGGACGGGATGAGCTCCGCGCCGACGCGCACGGGCGCGCCGCCGTCGGCAGGCATGACCACGGGCACTGGTGGAGACGCGACGTGGGATCCGATGCAGGCGATGCGTGAGCCGTCGCCCGTCACCAACGGCGACCACTCCACGCCATCGCCTGGCGTCAGCGCTTTGGGCCCGGCGCGATCGACCGACACGCGGAAGATATGCCGACGATCTACATCGTTCGTGTCGGCGCCCGCGTTCGCGGCGTAGACCAGCGTTTTGCGATCCTGGCTCAGCGACACATTCTCCACCATGAAATTGCCGGGCGTGAGCAGCGTCGGCGTTCCGCCAGCGGCCGGCATGGAGTAGAGATGCGGCCAGTTGTCCATCTCACTCAGGAACACGATCCGATCGCCCGCGGCCCAGTACAGATTGGGGCCGCCGTCGACGTCGGGCAGCGATGCTCGCAGCGCGTCGCCGCTGTGCCAGATCTCGTGCCCTTTTCCCGTCGCGACGTCGGCGGTCCAGATCGCCCACGGCGCGGGATGGAGATCGAGGAGCGTCTCCGGTGCGCCACCCTGGCCCGGCATGCGCACGAACGCGATGTGCGCGCCGTCCGGCGACCACCGCGCGGAGAAGTCGCGCGCGGTACCGGGCGCGAGCCAGCGGATCGGCGTCGAGTCATTCGTATAAATGCCGATGTAGCTGTGATCGCCCCGGTCGGACACGAACGCGAGCCGGCTGCCATCGGGCGACCACACGGGATCGCCGCTGCCGCCGCGCGCGTAGAACATCTGCTTCGCGGGACTCGACGCATCGACCGGCACGACCCAGAGCGCGTGCTGGTTCGCGAACACGATCCGATCGCCCCTCGGCGACATGACGGGCTGGTCGCCGTCCGCGATCAGCTTTGGCTCGCCACCGCTCGCGGCGATGCTCCAGATCTGGACCTTTGGCTCGATCGGGCTCTCGGCCGGGTTGGGCGGGTTCTCGACCGGCCAGTTCGAGTCGTGATCGCCGCCGCGCACGTACATGACCGTGTTCCCGTCAGGGGTGAACGCGAGGTTGGTCAACTCCTGGCCGTCGTCCGCCGTATAGTGGGTCAGGCGGCGCGCCTTGTAATCCGGTGCTTCCGCCACCCAGATGTTGCGATGGCCGCGCTCATCCAGGACCCACGCGATGCGGGAGCCCGTGGGGGCGGTGATCAGATTTGACGGGTAGGGGTAGCTGAGCACATTCTCGAGGGTCGGTGGGCTCGAGAAATGGCCCATCAGGATCGCGGCAATGGCGGTCAGGAGGCTCTTCATGCCTACTTGTATACCGCCTGTACACATCATCGGCAAGGTTTCGGGCAACCCCTCATGCAAACACTCCGTCGCTTACGCCGTAGTCCAGCGTTCACGATCGCCGCGATGCTCACGCTCGCCATCGCGATCGGTGCCACGGCCTCCGTGTTCAGCGTCGTCGATGGAGTGCTGCTCAAAGCATTTCCGTACCGCGACCCGGATCGCGTCCGGGTCCTTTTTGAGAGCAATCCCCAGCAGCATACGCCGCAGACCCCCGTCGCGACGGCGAATTTCTTCGACTGGCAGGCCCGGTCGAAGACCTTCTCCTCGATTGCGGTCGCCTGCTGCAATACGTTGTTGCGCCTGACCGTCAACGGCGATCAAAACGCGGACCGGATCGTCGGCCTCGCCGTCACGCCGAACTACTTCAGCGTGTTAGGTCTCACGCCGATCCTGGGCCGGACGCTCGCGCCGGACACCAGCGGGCCGGCCGAGGTGGTGATCAGCTACGGATACTGGCAGAGCCGGTTCGGCGGCTCGCCGTCCGCCATCGGCGCGACGCTGACGATGGACAATCCGAATGATGCCCGGCCAACGCGGCAGCATGTGTACACGGTCGTTGGCGTCCTGCCACCGGGGACGCCCGGGCCGGTCGAGATGTGGGTGCGAATCTTCTTCGAACCGGATGAGACCAACAACCGCGACGTCCGGTATCTCGATGCCTACGGCCGACTCGCCCCGGGTGTGACCGCGGCGCGCGGCGAGAGCGAACTGGCGATGATCGCTGGTCAGTTGGCAGCGGCGTACCCGAAAACGAACGCCAATTGGTCCGTGACGACGACGTCGCTCCTCGACCAGCTGGTCGGATCCGTGCGACCGATGCTCATCATGCTGCTCGCCGCCGCGGGTTGTGTGCTCCTGGTCGGCGCCGCGAATCTGGCCAATCTCTTCCTCGTCCGCTACCTGGCGCGCGAGGGCGAGATGGCCTTGCGCACGGCGCTCGGCGCCTCGCGCGCCCGGCTGATCCGCGAGCTCGTGGTCGAAGCCGCTACGCTCGGTCTTATCGCCGGCGCCCTCGGCGTTGCCGTGGCGCTCGTCGGCACCCAGGCCTTGCGTGCCTTAGCGCCGCCGACGCTGCCGCGACTGGCCGAGGTCGGCGTCGATTGGCGCGTCGTGGTGTTCTGTGCCCTGGCGTCGCTCGCCACCGTGTTCATTTTCGGTGTCATTCCCGCCTGGCAAGCGTCGCGCTCCGATCTCGCGCACGTGCTCAAAGAGGGCGGACGTGGCACCGGGTCGAAACAACAGCACCGTCTCCAGAATGGGCTCGTGGTCGCGCAAGTCGCGATCGCCCTCATGCTGCTCACGGGCGCCGGTCTCTTTGTCGAAAGCTTCGCTCGGTTCGAGCGCATGGATACCGGATTCCGCCCGGAAGGTGTCCTCACCGCCCAGATCGCATTCCCCGCTGAGCGCTATCCCACGGCGGACCGCCAGAGCCAATTTCTGACCAGCCTGACCGAGCAGCTCCAGGCGCAGCCCGGGGTTGTGAGCGCCGCGCTCAGCGGGGGCGTGCCCTCCTTTGGAGTGGGGCGTCGGCTGCATTTCAACATCGTCGGCGACCCGCCAACGGACTCCAACCTCGCGCCAAGCGCTCTCACCAATTTGGCGAGTCCGGAGTACTTCGGAACTCTCGGGATCAAATTGCTGCGCGGTCGCAATGTGAGAGCGAGCGATGATCATCGCGCCCCAAAGGTCGTCATCATCGACGCGCTGGCTGCCCAACAATATTTCGGCAGCCGTGATCCTATTGGCCAGCGCATCACGTACAACTTCTCTGGCCTCAAGCTCGACACGGCGGAAATCGTCGGCGTGGTGGCGACCGTAAGGGAACGCGGGCTTGCGGCCGACGTCGCGCCGACCCTGTATAGGCCGTACGCGCAATTCCTCGGCGAGAGAATCGTCCAGCCGTTCGTCTCAGTGCGAACCGCGGGCGATCCGCGGGCGCAGATTCGCATGCTGAGACAGACGATCGCGAACCTGGATCATTTGGTGCCCGTCACGGACATCAAGACCATGACCGAGCGAATGAACCAATCGGTCGGCACGACGAGATTTTCGACCTTCCTCGCCTCGCTATTCGCGATTGTCGCGCTGGTCCTGGGGGCGGTCGGGATTTACAGCGTCCTGGCGTATATCGTCGCCCAGCGCCAACGCGAGATCGCCGTTCGACTGGCGCTGGGCGCCACTCGGTCACACGTCATGAACGATGTCGTGCGCCGTGCGGTGGCATTGACCGGACTCGGCATCATAGTCGGATCTGGCGTGGCCTGGATGCTCACGCGCGTGCTGGCGGGCCTCTTCCTCGGCGTGAGTCCCCATGATCCGGGAATCTTCGCCGGCGCCGCCGCCGTGTTCGCGGCCGTGGCACTGGCCGCGGCCAGCATGCCCGCCCTGCGGGCAACTCGCGTGAACCCCGCCCGAGCGCTGGGATCGTCCTGACGCTATCTTGGGTCCCGTGACCGGGTTGTTGGATCAGCTCCAGTCGACCCTCGGCGATCGCTACACGATTGAGCGCGAGCTGGGCGGCGGTGGCATGTCTCGCGTGTATGTGGCCGAGGAGCGCGGGCTGGGGCGCCGGGTGGTTATTAAGGTGTTGCCGCCCGAGATGGCGGCTGGCGTCAGCGTCGAGCGGTTCCGGCGCGAGATTCTGCTGGCTGCGCGGCTCCAACACCCGAACATCGTCGCCCTTATCACGGCTGGCGACGCGAACGGGCTGCCGTACTTCACGATGCCGCTCGTCGAGGGCGAGTCCCTTCGCGACCGGATCGCCCGCTCGGGTCCGCTGCCGATCGCCGACGCCGTCCGGATCTTTCGCGGTGTCGCGGACGGACTGGCCTACGCCCACGAATCCGGCATCCTCCATCGCGACATCAAGCCCGCCAACATCCTGCTGTCGCGAAACCACGCCCTGGTCGCGGACTTTGGCGTCGCCAAAGCCTACGCGGCATCGAGCCTCCAGGACGAGGCGTCGCTCACGGCGGTGGGACTGGCGATCGGCACGCCGAACTACATCGCTCCCGAACAGGCTATGGGGGAGCCAAAGATCGACGGGCGCGCCGACCTGTACTCGTTAGGGTGCGTCGCGTACGAGATGCTGACCGGCCAGCCGCCGTTCGCGGGACGCAACCCGCAGCAGGCCATCCTCGCGCATATCGACGAGGCCGTCGTGCCGGTCACGCAGCACCGGCCCGCTACGCCGCCCGCGTTAGCGGCCCTCGTGATGAGGCTTCTCGCGAAGCGACCCGCGGATCGCGTGCAGACCGCGACCGAGGTTGTCGCCGCGCTCGAGGCGATCGAGACACCGGCCACCACCGCCTCGATCACCGCGGCCCCCGCGCCGGTCGTACAATCAGGTTCATCAAAGAAATGGGTGTGGATCGCCGGCGGCGTAGCGGCCGTGTTAGTAGTGGCTGCTGGGGCTGTTGCCGCGCTCCGTCCGCATCCGAGCGCAACGCCGCCGGCGTCCACCACGACTGCGCCGGCCATGGGGTCGATGCCCATGGAAATGCCGATGGCCATGCCCGCCGCGAAGAACTCGGTAGCGGTGCTGCCATTCGTGAACGTGGGGCATGATACGACGACCGAGTATTTCGCCGAAGGCATGGCCGACGAGCTGACGACCGCTCTGGGTCATATCCCCGGTCTTCGCGTCGCCGCACGCAGCTCCGCGTTCACCTTTAAGGGCGGCGATGTCGGCGCGCAGGACGTTGGTCAAAAGCTGCACGTGAACAACATCCTCGAAGGCACCGTCCTTCGGGTGAAGGGCCGTGTTCGCGTCACGGCGCAACTGATCAGCGCCTCAGACGGGCTCTCGATCTGGAGCGATTCGTACGAGCGCCGGTCGAACGACATCTTCAGCCTGCAGGACGAGCTGGCGCACGACATCGCCGGTGCGCTGCACACGACCCTCGGCAGCTCCGGCGGCGACACCGCGCTCGTGGCGCGCGGCACGACGAACCTGGGCGCCTACGATCTCTTCCTGCAGGGGCGCAATCTCCTCGCGCAAGCCGGTGCGGTGCCGCTCCATCACGCGATCCAGCTCTTCAAGGAAGCCGTCGCCGCCGACTCGACGTTCGCGCGCGCCAACTCGTCGATGGCGATCGCGTACGTGCTGTTGCCGCGCTACGGGGTGCGCGGGGACTCCCTCATCCCGTTGGCCGAGCACGCGGCGCAACGCGCGCTGGCCTTTGACCCGCAAGACGCCGAGGCCCATCTCGCGCTGGGCCACGTGCGACTCGATCAGTGGCGCTGGACCGAGGCCGAGAAGGAGCTCGACAAGAGCATCGATCTCGATCCGTCGAATCCGTTGGTGCACCTGTGGCACGCCGACGTGCTCGTCGGCCTCGGCCAGATCGACGCCGCCGTCGGCCATGGGCACATGGCGCACGACATCGATCCGCTGTCGCCGGTCACGAATCAGATCATCGGTGCGATGCTGGTCGATGCGCGACGGTATAGTGACGCCTCCGACATCGCGCACCAGGGGCTCAAGCTCGATCCGAACCTCGCCGGTCTCTATGTCACGCTGATGGAAGCCGACCTGTTCGGCGGCAAAAAGGACAGCGCGGTCATCGTCGCTGATCGCGCCCTGAGTGTCGCGCCCGATGCGCCCGGCGTTCGCTCGACCGCCGCGTGGGTGTACGCGTCGACCGATCGCAAGGATCGCGCGCAGACCATGGTCGACGAAATGCGCGTCCGCATGCCGCTCGGCAAGGTCTCCATGCTCGAATTCGCCAGCGCGCACCAGGCGATCGGCGAGACCGACTCGGCGCTGACCTGGGTGTCGAGCGCGGTCCAACACCACACGTCCGAGTTCGGATGGACGACCATCGCCTGCGATCCGACGTGGGACTCGATGCGAAGCAATCCGCAGTTTATTCAGCTGTTGCAGCCGAGTGGGCTGCGGTTCTGCCCTAAATCCGCTTCGTAACGTCGAGGCAGCGGTCGATGTCGTCGGCCGTGTTGAACAGGGCCGGCGCGATTCGTACCTGACCATTCCGCACCGTGACATCGACGGTCGCCGCTTGGAACGCGGCGCGGACGTCGGCCATGGGCTTTGGGGTGTAGATCGTCACGATCGACGAGCGATTGTTGGGCGGTGTGAAGAGCTGGTGCCCTTGCGCCGCCAACCCGTCGTATAGCCGATGCGCCAGGTTCACGGTGTGGGTTTCGATCCGGGGCACGCCGACTTTTTCGAGGTAGGTCAGGGCGGCGCTCAGCGCGTGGACCGGGCCGAACGCGCGACTGCAATAGTCGAATTTGCGCGCCGTCGCGTCGAGGGTGTAGTGATGGTCCGGGAGCTCTTTGTCGACCTGGAACTCGCCATACCGATCGAGGGTCAGACGATCGATCAGCTCTCGCCGAACGAAAAACGGCGCGACGCCGAACGAGGCGAGCATCCACTTGTAGGACCCGGCGCAGATCGCGTCCACGCCCGTCGCGCGGACGTCGACATCGATCATCCCGAGCGCCTGAATCGCGTCGGAGTAAAAGACCGCGCCGACGCTGTGCGCGAGATCGGCGATTGGGCGCATGTCGTGGCGGAATCCGTTCTGATGCGAGACCCAGGCGACGGAGACGATCCGCGTGCGCTTGTCGACGTGGGGCGCGAAGTCGTTGGCGTCGACCTCGCCGTTCCGGTGCTTCACGATGCGGAGCTCGATGCCCTTTGAGGCTTCGAGCTGGCGGTACAGGACGAACTCCGTCGGGTAGTGCAGCTCGTCGATGACGACGTTGTCGCCGGCTTTGAGGTCGAGGCCCTGGGCGATCGTATTCTCGCCCTCGGCGGTCGAGAACAGGAGCCCGACTTCCTCCGGCGTCGCGTTGATCAGCCGCGCGAATTGCTTGCGCAGCGTTTCGTCCGGCGCGAGCAGATCATCGTTGACCGTCAGCGCACGCTTTGACTTGTCTTCGAGGAACTGCGTGCCTGCCGCCACGACGGTGCGTGGGATCGGGGCGATGTAGGCCGAGTTGAGGTAGGTGCGGTCGGCGACGATCGGAAAGTCGCCGCGGACTCCGAGTGGGTCAGGTCCTTCCGCAAGCGGCGGTATTTTAATGGCCGACGCCGCGAACGCCGCGGCTCGGGCGACGAACGATCGGCGATCGATCACGGACGTTGGGTTTCCCAGCTGCCCGTGATGTCGATCGGCCAGTCCTCTGACCGCTCCTCTTGAGCCAGGTGTGGGCGGTACATGATGACCTTGGCGCGTTCCAACGTGATGAGACCGCCGCCGATCATCTCGTCGAGCAGGGGGAGAATCGCCATAATGCGTTCCTCGGTCTCGACGCATTCGACGACGATCGGAAGATCGAACGAGAGATACTCGGACCGATCCGTATGCAGTTTGGCATGGGCGCCGAACCCCATGATCCCCCGAAACGCGGTCGCGCCCGCGTACTGCCGGTTCCGCAGCAGCTCGATAATCGCCTGGTAGAGCGGCTTGCCCTCGTATTTATCGCGCTCCCCGATATGGATGCGCATAAGGACGCGCTCGCCCTTAAACCCGTGCATCGGTGGCATACATCGTGACTATAGTAACGCGGACCAGTGTCCGATAGTCCAACTTATATGAACACATTTGATCAAGTGCAGCTCCAGCGCGCGTTTGGCGAGTGGGCCGGTGTGTTCGGCGGCGGTGATACCGTGACGATCAACGGCGAGGAGAAGCCGTTATCGTGGCTGCTGACGCAGCTCGCCCGTTGCGCCGACCAGATGCCATCCTCGGTCGCCATGGTGCTCGATCTCGACGACGGGGCCACCTACGCCCAGGCCGTCCGCGCCATCCGCGGTCGCCAGCGCAAGAAGGTGAAGCGCCGCTAGGGCCAGCTCGGCGTATCCGCGTCGAGCGGCGTCCCGGCCGTATTCACGAACCCGGCGATCGCGCGCCACAGGCCCGCGACGAGCACCAGCTCGACCAACTCCTCGGACGTGAACGTCGCCCCCAATGCGGCCCACGTCCCCGGCGCGACGCGCGCCGAGTCGTAGAGCTCGTCCGCGAGATCGAGCACGCGACGGTCGGTGTCGCTGTATGCTCGGTACTCGCCTGGGTTTCGCGTCCCAAGGATTTCTGGATCGGGTATCCCGATCTCACGCGAAATGCGAACGTGATTACAAAACACGTACTCTGATCTCGCGCGCCAGCCGATCCGCAGTATCACTAGCTCGCGCGTGCGAGCCGCGAGCGCGCCGTGAAAAAACAACTTGTCGATGATGCCATACACCGCCGCCGCGCCGGACGGGCTCTCGAGCAGCCCGCGAAAGATGTTGGCCGTCGCCAGCCAATCCACGATGCCGAGCTGCTCACCAAGGTGAGCCGATTGATCGACTGGAAGTAGGCGTAGCATAAGAGGGTATATCTAGTATATACTTGTTGTATATATGGTAAAACGCAAGCCGGTACCTCGTGTCGCGGCACTCTTCCAAAACGGAGGGAGCCAGGCAGTGCGCCTGCCAAAGCCCTTTCAGTTTACTGGAGACCGCGTACGCATCCGCCGCCTCGGCCGCGGTGTGCTATTAGAGCCCATGTCCTCGGATCCCTCTGACTGGTTTGCGGCACTCGACGCGTTCAATAGCGAACCCTTCATGCCGGAAGGCCGTGTCCAACCCAAGACGCCTCGCCGGAAAATCTTTCGTTGATCTATTTGCTCGATACGAACGCCTGCATCGCACTCATTAACGGTACGCCACCACGCCCCAGAGAGCGATTGACGGCCGCTGTCGAGGATGGCGCCACTCTCCTCGTTTCGACAGTTACGGTGTTCGAGCTCTGGTATGGTGTGGCGAAGAGCGCTCGCCATGCCTTCAATACACGACGGGTGGAAACATTTCTCGCCGGTGCACTCGACGTCGTGACCGTTGAGGAGGACGATGCCCAGGCCGCTGGCCGCGTGCGCGCCGCGCTCGAACAAAAGGGCACACCAATTGGTCCGTTCGATGTGCTCATTGCCGGCCAGGCGCTGGCGCGGCATGCGACTCTTGTGACCACGAACGCGAACGAATTCGCTCGCGTGGCTGGCCTCGCGCGAGAGGATTGGACGCGCTGAGCCTTATATCACGACGAACTGATCGTCCACGGCAACGTATCCATACGCCATGCGCGGCGTTGTGAATGCAAAGCCTGGCGTGCCGGAAGCGTCGAGCAGGATCAGTCCACCAGCGCCGCGGCCGCGGTCGCGCAGCACGCGTAGGCACGACTCGGCGGCGCCGATTGGGGAGAGGCCGGCGCGCATCAGTTCGACGGCCGTCTTTGCCATGACGATGCGCATGATCGCCTCGCCCTCGCCGGTGGTGGAGACGCCGCCCGCGGTGGTGTCGGCGTAGCAACCGCAGCCGATCAGTGGTGAGTCGCCGACGCGTCCGGGATGCTTGCCGAGCGTGCCGCCGGTCGATGTGGCGGCGATGAGAGAGCCGTGCACGTCGCGCGCGACGGCGCCGACGGTGCCCTTGGCGATCGCGTCGTGCGGGACCCAGTCGGGGTCGTGGCCCGTTTCCCGAAACGTGCGCCAGACCGCGCGCTCGCGGTCGACGATCATTTCGGACTCGTCGCAGAACGCGAGCCCCTCTTCGCGGGCGAACTGCTCGGCGCCAGGGCCGACGAGCATCATGTGCGGGCTGCGCTCGAGCACGCGGCGGGCGAGTAGGATCGGGTTCTTGAGGCCGTGGACGGCCGCGACCGATCCCGCGCGCAACGTGTCGCCATCCATCATGATCGCGTCGAGCTCAATGTGCCCGTCGCGATTCAGATGCGCGCCGGTGCCGGCGTCGAAGACGGGGTCGTCCTCGAGCACCATGATCGACGCCTCTACGGCGTCGATGGCCCGGCCGCCTTGCTTGAGGATCGCCCAGCCGCGATCGAGCGCACGTTGGCAACCGCTGCGGCACGCGGCCACAGCCTCATCCGGGATGTTCCAAGCGCCGCCGTGAACGATGAGGGAGGGGCGATTCGTCATGCCCCCAAAGATGCAGCAAAGCGTCAGGCGTGACTATGCGCGGCGTCGGGGAACGCCGAGTTGCGGACCTCCTCGGCGAACTGCTCGACGGCCTGGCGCGTGGCGGCGCCGAGCTCGGCGTAGCGCTTCACGAACTTGGGGTTGAAGGCTTCGTTGAGCCCGAGCATGTCGTGCAGCACCAACACCTGACCATCGCAGTGCGGCCCAGCGCCGATCCCGATGGTCGGGATGCGGATGCTATCGGTCACGCGCTGCGCGGCGGCCGCGCTCACGAACTCCAGCACGATCGCGAACGCGCCGGCCTCCTCGAGCGCCCGCGCATCCCAGATGAGGGCGTCGATCGCGCTTTCGCCCTTGCCTTGCAGGTGGATGCCGCCGAGGACGTTGAGTGACTGTGGGGTGAGACCGATGTGCCCCATGACGGGCACGCCCGCTTGCACGAGGGCGCGGACCGTCGGCGCGAAGTGGCGGCCGCCTTCGAGCTTGACGGCACCGGCGCCGGTGCGTTTTAGCACACGGCCGCCCTGGCGGGTGGCGGCGCGCGGTGAGATTTGATAACTCAAGAACGGCAGGTCGACGACGACGAGTGCGTGCTGCGTGCC
Source organism: Gemmatimonadaceae bacterium (assembly GCA_035652495.1). Classification (GTDB taxonomy): domain Bacteria; phylum Gemmatimonadota; class Gemmatimonadetes; order Gemmatimonadales; family Gemmatimonadaceae; genus DASRDS01. The sequence goes on along the minus strand of DASRDS010000375.1, from coordinate 260 downwards.
GCGTTGGACGCTGCGGCCGTGATAGATCATCTGGTTCACGGTGACGGGCAGCGTCGACGCCTCGCCCGCGAGGAGCGGGCCGACGGAGTCGCCGACCAGAATGACGTCGACCCCGGCCTGGTCGACGAGCGACGCGAACAGGCTGTCGTAGGCGGTGGTCATGACGATCTTGCGTCGATCCCGCTTCATGGCCGCGAGGTCCGCGGTGGTGATACGCGTTGACGCCATGTGACTCGGGAATCAGGGATGAATGGTCACGC
>DASRDS010000374.1:0-13966 GCA_035652495.1 Gemmatimonadaceae bacterium | reverse complement strand
GCAAAAGCCGTGGCTAGCCCGTACTTTACGTACTCTCGCGCGCGTAGCTCAGCTGGATAGAGCGTCGGCCTCCGGAGCCGAAGGTCGTGGGTTCGAATCCCGCCGCGCGCATCTCGAAATGCCAGACGCCAGCTAGTCGCTGCGGCATTACCAGGAATCATTGCGCTGAATGCGAATCGCCTGCTCGTGAACCGGGTACCGGGAGCAGGCGAGGTCCGACTCAATTTCGCTTCAGATGACGCGGTCAAACAGACGCGGTTCCTCGCTCAGAACGTGTTCGAGGAAGACCTGAGCGCCGTGGTCGCTCAGCGAGTCACATCGCCTGTGGTCGCTGTTCTCACCACGGCAATTGCGCGCGTCGCCATTTTCGACGAAAACAGGATTGGCACCGTTCTTACGCATCATGTGCAGCGGATGCCGGACGCGAGTGATGCTGATGCGACGCCCATCCGCACCTTTTTCCTTGGTCGCAACACGGACACGAACGGGTCACCGAACCGCGCGGCGTGACACCTGGGGCTCACCACAGACGCGTTACACCGTACGAATCGAAGATTTCCTCATTGCTGACCACGGCGAGCCTATCCGCCTGTGCCTGCGCGATCAGCATGCGATCGAACGGATCGCGATGCGGGCCCGGCAGCATCCCCGCGCGTTGCCCGTGATCGAGTGTAATCGCCAATGGCGTGAAGCCCTGTGACCGTACGCAGGCGATGACGTCGGCAGCTACTGCGGCCGCACCCGGGAGCTTGCCGAGCCGGTGTTTCTTGGTGATCTCCCAGGCCGTGGCCGCGCTGACGAAGACCACGGTGGTAGCATCCGCAATGATGCCTCGCGGCTTTTTCGTCAAACGTCGATCGCCGTCGAGCCACCACAGAAAAGTGTGTGTGTCCAACAAGACACGCGAGCCGCGAGGCGTCATTCCACCGCTGACTGGTGCCGTGCCCAACGTCTTTGATTCCAGACATCGAGTTCGGAATCGGGCAGTGGCTCAAAGAACGCATCGGTGACCGTCGCGCGCCCCTTGAGCGCTCCGAACTTGCGGCCGACCGGAGGCTCGTTTACTGGCACAATCCGGACAACGGGGAGTTTCCCGCGGGCAATCACGATGTCCTCCCCGGCGAGCACGCGCTCGATGAGGCGGGACAGCTGTGTCTTGGCCGCGTGGATGGTGACGTGGGGCATAGGAGTGAGGTCGACGGTTAGTCTACTTAACTAGCTAACTCCAAAGGCTGCCGCCAGTCCCGACCAGTGCGAGTCGGCGCCCGGCACAGTGTCAACGGCAGTGCCAGCCCCCCAGCGCACTCCGTCGCTGGCCGAGCCGAAGGTCGTGGGTGCGCCGGACACACCGACCGGTGAAAGGCTGCCTCGACCGTCGCTGTGCCTTGGATGCGCGGTCGGCGAGCGTGGCCTTGGGATTGCATTCGAGGCCGTCTCAACCGGGAGGTATGATGGCAACTGACGATCGAGAAATCGTGAGCACCTTAAATGATCTGGTGTCGATCTGCATCGATGGCATTCAGGGATTTGCCGAGTCGGCGAAGGCGGTGAAGAATCCAGCGCTCAGCACGCTGTTCGCGTCTCGCCGCCAGAGTATCGAGTCGGCGAAGAGTGAGCTAGAAGCCGTCATTCGTCGATACGGCGGCGAGCCGACGACCACCGGCCATGCCGCCGCTGTACTGCACCGTGGCTGGTTGAATCTCAAATCAGCGGTTTCGGGCCACAACGACGAGGCGATTCTCGCCGAGGTTCAGCGCGGCGAGGAGGCCGCTCTCTCTCACTACGAGGACGCGTCACAGAAGGACTTGCCGGCCGACGTGCTGACTGTCGTGCGGCGCCAGACCGACGGCGTGAGGACGAATCTGGCGGCGGTGCGCGCGCGGAGCGGCTTGGCGGATGCGATGAGCAGCGCCGACGACGCGATGAGCGACGCCGACGATTTGGAGTTGGACGATGTGCGCGGTACTGCACAGGGCAGATCTACGCCTAGCTCGGAGCCGAGTCAGGTCGAAACGCCGCGTTCAAGGCCCCTCTAATCGTCACTTGCGGCAGTGAGACCGCGTGCTGGCTCCGCCCTCGGCGAGGTCAGCACACGTGCCGCCCGTGGCTCATAGACCGCCCGTCATCGCGATCGTCCGGAGCGCGACGGGTATCTTACGAAGATGGCCTTGCTCGTCCGCTCGCCCGCCGGATTGTACTGTGAACGCGGCGACTTCTACATTGATCCTTGGCAGCCGGTGGCACGCGCGATCGTGACGCATGCTCACGGCGATCATGCCCGACGTGGCGCGGCCGGGTATCTCGCCGTCGAAACGGGCGCGCGCGTGCTCCGGACGCGCTTGGGAGACGAGGCCGTGATCGAGACTGTCCCCTACGGCGCACCCGTCCTGATGAACGGGGTACGCGTGTCGCTCCATCCCGCCGGCCACATCCTCGGCTCCGCCCAGGTGCGCGTCGAATACCAAGGCGAGGTGTGGGTCGTCTCGGGCGACTATAAGATCGAGCGCGACGAAACATGCGCACCGTTCGAGCTCGTGCCGTGCCACACGTTCGTCACTGAGTCGACGTTCGGACTGCCGGTCTTTCGCTGGACGTCTCAGCACGACGTCATGCGCGAGATCGTCGACTGGTGGCGCGAGAATCGCGACGAGGGCCGCGCCTCCGTGTTATTTGCGTACGCACTGGGCAAAGCCCAACGCGTTCTCGCCGGCGTACGGCATGCCGATGTGGGACCCATCGTCACGCATGGAGCCGTCGAACGACTCACCGAGGGCTATCGGCTGAGCGGGGTTGCCATGCCAAACACGACGTCGGTTGGCGAGCATCCAAAGAGCCGGAACTGGGCAGGCGCGCTCGTCGTGGCGCCACCGTCGGCCGCCGGCAGCCTGTGGCTCCGCCGCTTTGGCGCCGCATCCCTCGCGTTCGCATCCGGATGGATGCGCATCCGCGGCGTGCGTCGACGCCGAAGCCTCGATCGCGGGTTCGTGCTCTCTGACCACGCCGACTGGCCGGCACTCATCGCCACGATCAAAGCCACCGGCGCCAGCCAGGTCCTCGTGACACACGGCTATCGCGAACCGGTAGTCCGCTGGCTGACCGAGCACGGGATCGCGTCGGCGCCGATCGCCACGCCGTGGGAGAGCGAAGATGAGGCCGACGGGACAACCGAACAGGCCGATATCTTACACTGATGCGGCGGTTCACGGCGCTGTATGCCGAGCTCGACATCACGACGAAAACTGGTATCAAAGTGGCGGCAATGGCACGGTATTTCGCCGCCGCGCCAGCGCGCGATGCCGCGTGGGCGGTCTATCTGTTGAGCGGCGGTCGTCCACGCCGTGTGATCGGGCCGCGACGACTCGCTGAGTGGGCCATGGCGGCGGCGGATACGCCGCCGTGGTTGTTCGAGGAGTCGTACGCGGCCGTCGGCGATCTGGCGGAAACAATCGGCCTTCTCCTCCCGCCCGCGACGACGCCGGTCGACCGACCGCTTCACGAGTGGATGGAACAGCGTCTCCTACCGCTGACCGGCGCCGACGAAGCGACGCAGCGGGCCGCGATCGTCGACGCCTGGAACAGTATCGATGGACCCGATCGATGTATTCTGGTGAAGCTGCTGACCGGCGGCTTTCACGTCGGCGTGTCGCAGGGACTGGTGGTGCGCGCGCTCGTCCAAGCGACCGGCGTCGCCGCCGCCACGCTGACGCACCGGCTGAGTGGTCACTGGGATCCGACCGCGACCGACGCGTACGTGCGCCTCGTCGCGCAGGAGTCGCACGACGCCGACCTCTCACGTCCCTACCCATTCTGCCTCGCGCACCAGCTGGACCGGCCGCCGGACGACCTTGGCGATCTCAGTGCGTGGCAGGTCGAATGGAAGTGGGACGGCATTCGCGTGCAAGTCATCCGTCGCCGTGGGAAGACGTTCATCTGGTCGCGCGGCGACGAATCGATCGCCGACCAGTTCCCGGAGATCGCCATGGCCGCGGCGGCAATTCCTGACGGCACCGTCATCGACGGTGAGATCGTCGCGTGGTCGGGCGGCGCCCCGCTCGGCTTCGCCGCGCTCCAGCGCCGCATCGGCCGCACGACGCTCAGCGCGAAGCTGCTCGCCCAAGTTCCCGCGGCGCTCATCGCCTACGATTTGTTGGAACACGAGGGACTCGACGTGCGCGGGCGTCCGCTCGCCTGGCGCCGAGAAGCGTTGAACGAGTACGCGGGCGGTCACGCTCGACTCCTCCTGTCGCCGACGGTGGATGCACGCGACTGGGTCGAGGCCACGACCGCGCAGCGCGGCGCGCGGGATCGGGGCGCCGAGGGACTGATGCTCAAACGACGGGACAGCGTGTACGGCGTCGGGCGAACGCGCGACGCGTGGTGGAAGTGGAAGCTCGAGCCGTATACGGTGGACGCGGTCATGGTCTATGCCCAGGCGGGGTACGGGCGCCGCGCGCTCTTGCACACCGACTATACGCTCGCCGTATGGGATGGAACGGCGCTCGTGCCATTCGCCAAGGCATACTCGGGGCTCACGGACGCGGAGCTGACGCAGCTCGACAACTGGATTCGTCGGAACACGGTCGAAAAGTTCGGGCCCGTGCGGATGGTGAAGGCCGAGCAGGTGTTCGAGGTGGGATTCGAGGGAATCCAGCGCTCCTCTCGGCACAAGTCGGGTCTCGCGGTGCGCTTTCCGCGCATTCTACGGTGGCGCACGGACAAGCGGCCTGAAGATGCCGATACGCTCGCCACCGTGCGGGCGTTGATCGCGCCATGAACATCGCGCGAGTCGACGCCTGGTTCGCCGCGCGTGGTTGGTCCCCCTTCGCGTTTCAACGCGAGGTGTGGCGGGCGTATCTCGATGGTGAGAGTGGTCTGGTGCACGCGGCGACGGGAACAGGCAAGACGTTGGCGGCATGGCTCGGTCCGATCATCGCATCGCATGAAGAAGGAGCGCCAACGGGCCCTCAGGTATTGTGGATCACGCCGCTGCGGGCGCTGGCGGCGGACACGGAAGCGGCGCTGCGCGACACGCTCGCCGATCTGGCGCCGTCGTGGACCGTCGAACGCCGAACGGGCGATACGTCGTCGGCTACCCGCGCGCGACAGCGTACACGCCTGCCGACCGCCTTGATCACGACCCCTGAGAGCGCATCCCTCCTGCTCTCGTACGAGGACTCCGCGCGGGCGTTCTTGTCGTTGCGACTCGTCGTCGTCGATGAGTGGCACGAGCTCTTCGGCACGAAACGCGGCGTGCAAACCGAATTGGTGCTCTCTCGCCTGCGCGCGTCGCAGCCGGCGCTCCGGACGTGGGGACTGTCCGCCACGCTCGGCAACATTGCCGAGGCGGCCGCCACGCTCGGCGGCGTCCACACACGCATGCGCATCGTGCGCGGGGTCGAGCCCAAGCGCGTGGCGATCGACGCGCTCGTGCCGCCGACCGTCGAGCGATTTCCGTGGGCCGGTCATCTGGGCATGAGCATGGTACCCGCGGTCGTCGAAGCGATCGATGCCGCGCGCACCACCCTCGTCTTCACGAACACGCGCTCGCAGTGCGAACGGTGGTATCACGCGCTGCTCGAAGCGCGTCCCGACTGGGCTGGTGTCATCGCGTTGCACCACGGCTCGCTCGACCGACACCAGCGCGAATGGGTCGAGCACGCGCTGCGTGACGGCCGCGTCCGCTGCGTCGTCGCCACGTCGACGCTCGACCTCGGTGTTGACTTCGCCCCGGTGGAGCGCGTACTGCACATCGGCAGCCCAAAAGGCGTGGGCCGCCTGATGCAACGCGCTGGCCGCAGCGGACACTGCCCCGGCGCCGAGAGCCGGGTCACGTGCGTCCCGACGCACGCGCTAGAGCTCGTCGAAGCCGCCGCCGCGCGGGATGGCGTGAACGCGGGTACGATCGAGCCACGGCGCACGCTCGAGCCGCCCCTCGACGTGCTCGTCCAGCACGTCGTGACGATCGCCGCGGGCAGTGGGTTCGAGGCGGCAGCGCTGCTCGACGAGGTGCGCGGTACGGCGACCTACGCGGACCTCGAGAACGTCGAGTGGCGGTGGCTGCTCGATTTCGTGGGACGGGGCGGGGCGGCGCTCACGCAATATCCGGAGTATGCGCGCGTGACGCTCCGCCATGGTCGCTATGTGGTCGGGGATGCGGCGATCGCGCGACGGCACCGGCAGGCCATCGGCACTATCCTGAGCGATGCGCAGATGCGGGTCCAGTTCCTCCGTGGCGACCCGCTGGGATCGGTCGAGGAGTCGTTCATTGCCCGGCTCCGTCCTGGTGATCATTTCACGTTCGGCGGCCGGGCGTTGACGCTCGTTCGCGTTCGCGATCTCACGGCATGGGTGCGCCTCGCGCCGACTCGCCAGGCTGTCGTCCCGAAGTGGCAGGGGACGCGACTGCCCTTGTCCGACACCCTCGGCGCCGCGTTGCGCGCACGCTTGGCCGAGGCCCGCGATGGCATGTTTCGTGGCCCTGAGATGGAGGCGGTGCGACCGGTGCTCGATGTGCAGGCGCGCTGGTCCCGCATTCCCGGCGCCGACGAGCTGCTGATCGAGCAGGTGGCGAGCCGCGAGGGGCACCATCTCTTCGTGTTTCCGTTTGACGGTCGTGTCGTGCACGAGGGATTGGCGGCGCTGATCGCCTATCGCCTGGCACGCCTGGCGCCGATCACGTTCACCATGGCGGCGAACGACTACGGGTTCGAGCTGCTGTCGCAGACGGAGGCGCCGCTGGCCGAGGGATTGGCGAACGATCTGTTCGGCGCCCGCGGGCTGCTCGAGGATTTGCTGGCGGCCCTCAATGCGTCCGAGATGGCGCGACGGCAATTCCGCGAGATCGCGCGCGTGTCCGGCCTCGTATTTCCCGGGTTGCCGCGCGCGGGGAAGACCGCGCGGCAGCTCCAGGCGTCGAGCGGACTATTCTACGACGTGCTCCAACGGTACGATCCGGACAACCTCCTGCTGGCGCAGGCGCGGCGCGAAGTGCTCGAGCGTCAGCTCGACAGCGCACGGCTGCGCGAGACGCTCCATCGGCTGTCGCAAGCGTCGATCGTCGTGACGCGCCCGCGGCGGACGCCACCTTTGGCGTTTCCTCTGCTGGTCGATCGGACCCGCGCGCGCGTCTCGTCGGAGACGTTGACCGATCGCATTCGACGCATGCAGCTCGTGCTCGAGCGCGCGGCGGGTTGACGGCCACGACCATCGAGGTCGCCGGTGAGTCGCTCGACCTGCTGCCAGCCCGCGCGATTTTCTGGCGGCGCGCGTCGACGCTGCTCGTCGCCGATCCGCATTGGGGCAAGGCGGCCGCGTTTCGCGCCGCGGGCGTTCCCGTTCCCCACGGCACGACGCGACACGGGCTCGCACAGCTCACGGCGCTCTGTCAGTCGACCGCGGCGCAACGCGTCGTATTTCTCGGCGACTTTCTCCACGCCGACACGGGCCGGGCACCGGCGACCCTGCGGGCGCTCAGCTCGTGGCGCGTCGCGCACCAAACGCTCGACATTGTAATCGTCCGCGGCAACCACGATCGCGGCGCCGGCGATCCGCCGGACTTCGCGTGCGTCGACGCCCCGTTGATCGAGCCGCCGTTCGTGTTCCAGCACCATCCCACAGCGCACAGCGGCGGGTATGTGCTCGCCGGCCACCTGCACCCGGCCGTCCAGCTCGTCGGCCGGGGCCGCCAATACGAGCGGCTGCCATGCTTTTGGTTTCGAGAACGCCAGGCCGTCCTACCGGCGTTCGGACCATTCACCGGCGTTGCCACCGTCACACCGACGGTCGGCGACCGCGTCTATGTGATCGCCGACAACACGGTCGTCGACATCGTCGCGCGGAAACGCTAACAGCTCGACCACGCGCGGTTGTTAACGCTTGAGCACGGAGCGGTGTCGCACCATTGGGGTACGTACACCATCATGCGATCTACGCTAGCCAACGCGCTTCGCGACCGGCTGCAAGCCGCGCTCGGCGATACGTACACGCTCGATTCGGAGATGTCGAGCGGCGGAATGTGTTGCGTGTATCGCGCCACGGATCCGGCGCTCGCGCGCGCCGTCGTCGTCAAAGCGTTGGCGCCCGAATTCGCGGCCGACGGCGCGGCCGCTCGGTTTCGGCGCGAGATTTTGGCGGCGGCGCGGTTCTGCCACCCCAATATCGTGCCGGTATTGGCCGCCGGCGAGGCGGGCGGCTTTCTGCACTATACGATGCCGTTCATTGACGGAGAGTCGCTGCGCGGCCTGCTCGATCGGTCTCCGAGCCTTCCGGTCACCGATGTCGTTCGCATTCTGCGCGACGTCGCGACGGCGTTAGCCCACGCGCACGCTCACGGCGTAGTGCATCGCGACGTCAAGCCCGAGAACGTTGTGATCGAGGCGAGTACGGGCCGATCACTCGTCGCCGACTTCGGCATCGCGCGGCTGCTCGACGCCGAGGCTCACCTGACGCAGGATGGCGCGGCTGTGGGGACGCCGCTCTACATGTCGCCCGAGCAGATCGACGGGAAGACGATCGACGGGCGGAGCGATGTCTATAGCCTCGGGCTCGTGGCGTGGGAGATGCTGACCGGCCGTCGGCCGTGGGCTGGCGAAACGTTATGCGCGGTACTCTACAACCAGAAGTACGAGCTGCTCCCATCGGTGGCGGCGCTGCGCCCCGAGGTGCCGCGAGCGCTGTGTGGCATCATCGATGCGGCGCTCGCCAAAGATCCGATGCGACGGCCGACGGCCGAGGCGCTGCTCGCGGCGCTCAATCAGGCGGATCGTGCACCGCCGCGTCCGTCGCGAGTGCGTTCCGTCGGGCGGATCCTCATCGCGTGTGCGCTGCTGTTGACTGGCACCACCGCGCCGCGGGCCGCCAATTTCCCGTCGCGTGAGACAGCGCCGTCGACGCTGTCTGTGATACCGCCAATCGTTCTGTCGTCCGTCGCGCTCCCCTCCGCTTTGGCCGCGTCTACTCCGCGCGTATCGGGTCCGTTGACCCTGTCAGCGCCATCCGCCGTAGCCGTCGTCCCGCTCGTCCGGTTCGCCGCGCACGTGAGGGCGTCTCGGGCCGACCCGAGCGCGCCGCGCGCCGTACCCCTGATCACCTCGCGGCCGCTCCCCGTTCGCGTGATCACTCCGCCGCCGCTCCCCGTGCGCGTGATCTCGTCGAAACCGCTCCCGGTGCGCGTGGTTGCTTCGCCATCGATCCCACCAGCACCGCTGCGCATCACGCACGGCGATAGCCTTGCTCGTTGCTCGTCATTCACCGACACTGATCAGGCCGCGTGCTACGCGGCCCTCGTGAACGACGACGACAAGGGGCTCGACGGTCTCGTCGCGCGTCTGATCAACGCACTGAGTTCGCGCAGGCCTTCGAACGCCGAGAATCTGCGCGAGGGCCAAGCCATGTGGCGCGCGATGCGCGAGCGCACGTGCAGTGCACGCGTTCCCGCTGACGCGACCGGCCAGTGGGCCGAGCGGCGGGCGGCGTGCAGCGCCGACTGGGCGCGCCGACGCGCCGCCTCCCTGCAGCCGATTCTGACGCACCTCAGCGCGTCGGACGGTTAGGACCGCCCGTGACCAGCCACGCCGTACCGCAGCTTCGGCGTACCATGCACGCTTATGGGTGTTGGCCGCGCGCCGCGGGCGCGGTCAGGTCTTGAACCGGAAGAGCGCACCGACGGCAATCGCGCCTTGGTTTGGAAAATGATTCTCCAACACGGAATACTCGAACTGCGCATACGGCTGCACGACGGGGACATGCGTCAACTCGACGCCGAGGACAATATTGTATCCGGCGGCCGAGCCGCCCCCGTGGCTGATCGTCTGGTACGCGAATCCAATGCCCGCGTAGGGCAGGACGGCGCTCGTCTTCGCCAACGGTAGATCGTAGAGCACATTCAGGTCGATCTGAACGACGCCTGAGCCCGAAACCGGCTGATAGCTGAATCGCGGCGCGAACTCGATCGGAATGGTCGTCAACGTCGCCCGTGCTTCGGCGGACAGATAGATGAAGTCCGTCTCTTCATCGTACACGTAGCCAAGGTTGCCGCCCAGGCGGAACTGGTTGAGCTGTGCCCGCGCGTCGCGTGGCAACGCGATCGATGCGGATAGGAGTGCCGCGACCACCAACTGCTGCGCTTTCCCGATCATGATGTTCTCCTCTGTAATGCGTGCCAGACCGATGGGATGTTCGACTCCCAAGCGGGAAGGATGCGGGTGATGGCCATCTCCTCGATCGCCGACACCAGCAGGACCGTCGTCGCCACATAGAAAGGCCATTGGACGCCGGTCAGCAGGACGAGAAATGCCGCGACCGACAACAGGACGCCGGCGAGACGCGCGCCGATCGTGTGGTACGAGGTGAGTCGACGATACTTGATCGCGCCGTAGACGATCGGTACGAGGTATCCCGCGTAAACGGCGAAGACGGCGCCCGCGAGGTGTGCGCGCACATCTGGAAACACGCGGAGCGCGGCCACGGGCGCCGTGAGGTACAACGCGCAATCGGCCGTACTATCGAGCCGCGCCCCGAACGGCGTCGCTTGTCCGCGCGCCCGCGCGAGACGGCCGTCGACCGCGTCGGATAGCAAGGCATAGGCAAGCAGGCCGATGAACAGCGACGGACGGTCGGCGATGGCCGCCCCGATGAGCGCCGGAACACAGAGCAAGCGCGAGATCGTGATGAGGTTCGGTAGCGTCAGCATGCGCTACCGGGAATAGACGCGAAACACGGAGTCATCTTGCGGCACTCGCCGAGCTATTTTCACGTTGGATGACATGAGGGCGGTGGGTGCGCGGGTTACGGATTGTGCAGCGCACCGCCAAACGCCAGGTCGATTTTCGAGGCCGTACTTGAGCTAAGTCGTTGATTTTTCTGGAGGGTACGCTCAGACTCGCGCAAGGGCGGCGCTCAGTGCGGATCGTTCAGCGCAACGCGTAATCGATCGTCGAAACCACGCGCACGGTCTTGAAGATCTGACTTTCCTCGGAAATCCCAGGCGCCTGGTCGCGGGGAAGAATCTCGAAGACCCCCTGACTGGCTTGCCGGATCTCCCCGATCTCGCTCCTCGAGTCGTGCGCGAACTGCTCGGCCGCCTCGCGCGCACGAGCGGTCGCCTCGGCGATCATCTGCGGCTTGAGGGTGTTGAGCCCCGTGAAAATAAAAGTCGGGCCGCCCGAGCCGGCCTCGCCCGCGGAGGAGAGGACAACGCCGGCGCTCACTAGCTCGGCGACGTGTTGGCTCGCGGTGGCGACGAGATCCGGTTTTGTCGACCGCACCACGATGGTTTCGCGAATGGCGTACCGCGCCGCCGCGGGTTTTTCGCTCCCGCCTTCTAGAAATTCGTCGGTCACCGACAGATCCTGCACGACCGCCGCCGTCGTGTCGAGCGAATTCCGGGCGAGGAATTGGAGGACGGCGTGCGCGCTCGTGACGAGGCGGTCGTGGGCCCGACCGAGATCGTTGTCAGCGGCCGCTATATGCAGCGGCCAGATCGCCAGGTCGGCCTTGGCCTCGCGCTCGGAGATTCCTTTGACGGTCACATATCGATCGTCGCGATGCCCGCGCGCGAATCCATTGCCGACCAGCGCGCCGCCAACCACGATGCCGACGGCGAGAATCGCGGCCGGTGCCACTGGCCGGTCGAGGAGAGGCATGAGTCACAACATACAACGCGAAATGGTCTAGCGCGTGGGACGGCGATTGGCTCTGCCGTGCGATCCATGGTGAGCCTATTCTGGCTGGATGCCAAACGCCATGATCGTCTTGCTCGTGCTGCTCGCGGTCGGAGCAATGATTGGGGTTGCGCGCCCGGACCTGTCGGGGCGCGGCGTGTTGGTCGGGGTGACGGTCACCATGGGCGTTCGCACGATCGCGTACATCGCGGCGAACGTGTTCGGAGTCATGGCCGCGAAACCCGCGAGCACGGGGCCCTATGACGCGACGAACTTGTTCGTTGGGGCGCTGTATGGTCTCGTGATCGCACGCAAGGTGGGCCAGGAAGCCGACGCGCGGTTGGCGATGCGGATCGCCACTGGCGGCGCGTTCGTGCTCGCGGGGCTGGGGAATGCGTTTCACCTGAGTGGACCCGATTACTTCGTGTCCGTCGGCTACACGCGGACGTTTCATCTCTTCATCATGACGGCCGAAGTCGTCGGTGGCGCGGCGCTGCTGATCCCTTGGAATTGGCTGACGCTCTTGGTCGCCGCGGGGCTGACGGTCGACATGTTTGGCGCACTGTGCACCCAGATACGCGTCGGCGAGCCGCTCGACCCCGCGGCGATCACGATGCTGTTTCGCCTGGCGCTGTTGGCGGCGCTGTGCCTCCGCCGGCGCGTGATGGTCGCGGTAGGGATGGTCGCGTGCGCCCTCGTCGCGGTCGGCGGCGCGATCGTGCTTAGAGCGAAGGGTCCTTTGCCGTCGGCGGCAGCAGGCCGTTGAGGCGGAGGTAGATCGCGGCCTGGCTGTAGTGGTCGGCATAGTGCCCGACCGCATTGATGAGCACGAGCGCGAGCGATTGGCCTTCGATGTTTTGCCCCAGGCGACGGTCGTCGAGTGACGCAAATGCCCGGTCACAATAGGCGAACGTCTCCTCGAGTCGCGCGACGAGATGGGCCTTCGTATCCGTCGCCGCCATCGTCGATCGCTTGGGCGCTGACGTTCCGCCAATGGCGCCGCACAAGACGTCGTTCTCCTCCGCCAGATGCCACACGACTTCGCCGAACGTCATCTGCCCCGCCGTGGGCTTGTACCCGTATTTCGACTCCGGCATCTCCTCGGCCGACAACATGAGACGCTTGGCGACGCGCTTCACGTTGACGCGAAAGGCATCGGCGACGGGGGCGCTCTGGGCGAACGCGGCTACGGGAAAGCAGAGGATGAGGAGAAGGCGCATGTCGCAAAACAAGCGACCGAGATTGCACTAATCAATCGCATCGTTGTACTAGTACAATCCATGTGGCATCCCACATTGGCGGACGATCGCCCGGCCTATCTCGGGATTGCGGACGCGATCGGCGATGCCATCGTCGCCGGCCGGCTGACCGGCGGCGAACGCTTGCCGACCGTCCGCGAGCTCGCCCGGCAGCTCGGCATTGCGACCGCGACCGCGCTGCGCGGATATGCGGAGGCCGAGCGACGAGGGCTCACGACGGGAACCGTGGGACGCGGGAGCTTTGTCCGCGCCGCGGAAGAGATCCAGGCCGCGTGGCGCGCGCCGTTCGCGAGACGCGGGTTCGTATCGCCCGGCGTCTATGACTTGCGGTCGCGCGTCGTGCCCGGCCCGCGGGAATGGGCGACGCCCGAGGGCGTTCGTGCGCTGCTGCCGTCGCCACGGCAGCAGGCCGCGCTCTTGAGCGTCGCGTATACGCTCACCGAGGGGACGGACCCATGGGCGCTTCGCGAAGCCGGCGCGCAATGGGCCGCACGCTGCGGCGTGGAGCTCATGCCCGAACGGGTACTGATCGCGGCCGGCGGCCAGCATGCCGTTGCGGCGGCGCTGTCGGCGGTGAGCGCCACCCGCGCTCCGGTGATCGTCCCGGCGCTCACCAACTCCGGCGCGCTGATCGCCGCGCACCGACTTGGCCTTCCGCTCGTCGCCGTGCGGGTCGATGCGGATGGGTTCGACCCCAGACACCTCGAGCGCGTCTGTCGATCCGCGCACCCGTGCGCGGTCTACTGCGCGCCGTCCGCGGGCAATCCCATGCCTTCGACGATGTCAGCCGACCGGCGCGCGGCGTTGGTGCGCCTCGCGAAGCAGCACAAGCTGTGGATCATCGAGGACGATGAGGCCGGCGTGCTCGTGAAGCGTCACTCGCCCGCACTGGCGACCCTGCTTCCCGAGCAAACGCTCTGGCTCGGCAGCGTCTCCCAATCACTCGGGTTCGGATTCCGAACCGCCTTCATCGGGGCACCCCCGACGTTGGACGCGAGCATGCAAGAAGCGCTGCGGGCGTTCGCCTGGACCGCCGCGACGCCCGGC
>DASRDS010000373.1:0-2144 GCA_035652495.1 Gemmatimonadaceae bacterium | reverse complement strand
CTCGATCGCCAGCACGTCTGGCATCCGTACACGCAACACGCGATCGCGCCGGCGCCGATTCCCATTCGGCGCGCCGAGGGCGCGGTGTTGGTGGATATGGATGGCCGGGAGATCATCGACGCGATCTCGTCGTGGTGGGTGACTCTGCATGGGCATGCCCAGCCCGAGATCGCCGAAGCGATCGGACGGCAGGCGCATGTGCTCGAGCAGGTGATCTTCGCTGGATTCACGCACGAACCCGCGGCGATGCTGGCGGCGGAGCTGGCCGAGCGGCTCCCGGCGGGGCTCACGCGTGTGTTCTTCTCGGACAATGGCTCGACTGCCGTCGAGGTCGCGATCAAGATCGCGATGCAATACTGGCAGAATCGCGGGGAGCGGCGCCCGTTGATCGCCGCGCTCGAGCATGCGTATCACGGCGATACCTTTGGCGCAATGTCGGCGAGCGCGCGAGGTCTGTTTACGGATCCGTACGGCTCGCGGCTCTTCGACGTGTGCCGACTCGCGACGCCGGACGACGAGTTGCCGGATGGGTTGGCGGCGGTCATCGTCGAGCCGCTGCTGCAAGGCGCGGGCGGTATGCGTATGTGGAGCGAGGCATCGTTACGCTCCCTCCGCGAGCGTACGACCGAGCGTGGGGTTCTGCTCATCGCGGATGAAGTACTGACCGGGTTCGGGCGGACCGGCCCTTTGTTCGCCTGTCAGCGCGCGGACATCGTGCCGGACGTCATCTGTCTTTCGAAGGGCCTCACGGGTGGCTTCCTCCCAATGGGCGCGACGGCGGTGCGCGAGGAAATTTTTGAGGGGTTTTTGAGCCAAGACCGCCGGCACACGTTGTTCCATGGACATAGTTTTACGGCCAACCCCATTGCGTGTGCCGCTGCCCGTGCAAGTCTGGCTCTGTTGAATGAGGCATCGGCTCGGCGGCGATTGGACATTGAGCAAAAGCATAGGACTGCGTTGGCTCACCTTGTCTCGCACCCGAGGGTCAGCGCACCGAGAGTCTTAGGGACCGTGGCCGCGTTCAACCTCGGCGGCGCCGGGTATCTGAGTCCGGTGGGGACCGACCTCACCCGCTTCGCGCTCGAGCGCGGTGTGCTCCTGCGGCCGCTCGGCGATGTCGTATATGTTTTGCCGCCCTACTGCACGACGGACGCCCAACTCGATCAGATTTACGGCGTGATCAACGAATTTTTGGCATGATCCGCTACGGCATCACCGGAACCGACACGGGCGTCGGCAAGACCGTGGTCGCCTGCGCACTCATAGCTGCGTTACGCGACCGTGGGCTGTCGGTCGCGGCCATGAAGCCCGTCGAGACGGGCGTCGACAACAACGAGCCCTCGGATGCGCGGCGCCTGTGGGACGCCGCCGGCGGACACGACTCGCTCGACGATGTCTGCCCGGAGCGGTTCGACGAGCCGCTCGCGCCATGGGTCGCGGCACGGCGCGCCGGCCGTCCGATCGCCCTCTCGTCGATCGAAGCCGCGCGCACACGGCTCGAGACGGGACGCGATGCGCTCATCGTCGAGGGCGCGGGCGGACTGCTCGTGCCACTGACCGACGGCGTGGCGTACGACACGTTGTTCCGCCGGTGGGGCCTCGACTGCATTATCGTCGCCGCGAACCGGCTCGGCGCCGTGAACCACACGCTCCTCACACTCCGCGCCGCGCGGGCGGCCGGACTGCGCGTCCGGGCCGTCGTGCTCAACACGCTGTGTCCTGGCGAGATGAGTATCGCCGAGCAGACGAACTTCGACACGTTGCGACGGCTGGTGCCGGATGCGACCGTGCTTTCATTCCCCTACCAGGGAGGCGCCGGAGCGTTGGCGCCATTGCTATGAATTACGAGAATTTCGCGGATCGATCGTTGGCTGGTGCCTGTCTCACGCGAGACGAAGCGCGCTCCGTGCTCTCATCCCCGGACGACGATGTACTGTCCGTCCTCGCGGCAGCGTACCGCGTGCGGCGGCACCATTGGGGCAATCGCGTGCGGCTCCACTTTCTGCTCAATGCGCAGAGTGGGCTGTGTCCCGAAGATTGCCACTATTGCACGCAGTCGAGCGTCTCGACGAGTGAGATCGAGAAGTATCCCATGCTCGCCCGCGACAAAATCCTCGCCGCGGCCGGGCGCGCGGCCGAGCTCA
>DASRDS010000372.1:0-5733 GCA_035652495.1 Gemmatimonadaceae bacterium | reverse complement strand
GATCGTGCGGGCGACGCCTTCGCCGCCGCCCCGAAGGGTGCGGGCCGAGTCGCCGAGGGTGCGGATCTGGCTGCCGACGCTGGTGACGGCGTCGAGGAGCGGCTGACGCAGGTCGTTGATGTGCAGGGTCGTCGCGAGCTGGTTCGCGAACCGCTGGACCAGCGCGACTTCTTTCTTGCCGTACGCCGCCCGCTTGTGGTGCTCGAGCTCCACGAGACCGACGTTGCGCTCGCCGAAGCGAAGCGGGAGGATGATCCCGCTGCGCGCCTCGGGACGCGGGTTCTCGACGCGGCGGTCCTTCAAGGCGTCGATCACGACGCAGGGCTTGCCGCTGTCGAGTGCGAGCCGGCGCAGCATGGCCCCGTCGGGACCCGGCTGTTCAGGATCCGGGAGCAGCCCTTGGTTGCTTTGCCAGACCAGACGCAAGCCATCGTTCCCGAGACGGAAGATGCGCATACTGCCCCAGTCCACGAGTCGGTGACCGAGTCGCTCGATCCACGCGAAACCCTCGGCGAGGCCCACGTCCGCCGTCACCACTTCATCGACCGCGTGAATGTTGCTCAGCTCTTCGGCCGCGATCGATTCTTCGAGCACGCGTTTCAGCACCCAGCCTGAGAAACAGAGCACGAGCAGCATGGGCCACGCACTGAAGCCGTAGAAAGCGATCGAGATGAGCGCGGCAGCCGCGCCGCCGACGCCGGCGCCAAATGTGATGAGCTCGTAGCGAATAATGAGCGACAGCTCATCGGGCAGGAGCTTGTCGCGAATCAAAAGCGTGAAGTACAAGAGCGCGCGGCTGAGCGTGAAGTAGAGGACCGAGAACAGCGCCGCCGCCGGTACCGTATCCGGCGACAACGCGCGCGCGCCCATCCACGTCATGACCATCGCGTAGAACCCGTACGCCGCGATCAACGCCACGACCTCCCGGCCGGCATTGATCCACGCGAACTCGGCGGTCTTGTGCAGGACCAGTTGGTCGGCGATCAGGACGCCCGTGAACAGCGCCAACGCCGTGGCCGGCGCGCCGACAAGCAAGGCGCCGCCAACCGCCACGGCGCTCAGCAGGTTGATCGCCGAGTACTTCGTGAGCGGGATCTGGCCGACGCGCAGCGCGACGGACAGCCCGGCGAGCAGCAGCATCGAGAGGCCGCGCGATTCCCAGGAGCGGTCCGCGATGAGGGCCGCGATGAGCAGCAGCGAGCCGGCGAATCCGAGCGCCCGGGTATACCGTCTAAGAAATGTCCCCACGCAAGAACACGCGTGGGGCGGTCACGCCGTAACTACCGGCGTGACCGGAGGCCTGCGCGTTGGTTCACATCCGCTGAGTTTCGCCGCTTCACGTAGCGTGTAAAGAAGTCGTTGGACTAACTACGAAACGCCATCCAGACCTTTGCGGAGCGCGCTCACGAGTGCTAGCGCTTCGGCGTTGCTCCGGCCGGAGGCGGCCACGATCGCGCTGCCGACTACGATCCCGTCCGCGCGTTTGCCGAGCGCGGCGGCGTGCTCGGGACGACTGATCCCGAAGCCGACGCAGATCGGGAGCGTGGTCGCCGAACGCAGGCGGTCGATCGTAGCCGGCAGATCAGCGGGCAGCTCGGCGCGGGCTCCGGTGACGCCTAGCCGGCTGATCAGGTACACGAATCCGCTGCCATGGCGCGCGATTTCGGCCATGCGTTCCGTTGGCGTGGTCGGCGCCACGAGCCGCACGAAATCCAGGCCACTTTCGCCCAGCCATTTTTCTCGCTCGGGATCCGCGCCAACCGGGAGATCCGTGATGAGGATTCCAGTCGCTCCAGCCTCTTTGGCCTTACGAAGCGCGTTCGGCCCCGCCGCGAGAATCGGGTTCAGGTACGAGAATAGAACAACTGGTATTCTCGGATTGGCGGCGGAGATGAGGTCCAGCACCCGCGAATACGTGACGCCATTTGAGAGCGCTTGTTGGCTGCTCGCTTGGATCACCGGGCCATCGGCCAGTGGGTCCGAGAACGGCACACCAACTTCGACGATGTCAGCCCCCGCGTCCTCCAGTGAGCGCAGAAGATCGACCGAAGCGTCGAATGTCGGATAGCCAGCCGTGATGTACGCCACCAAGGCGCGACGGCCGCGACCGCGAAGCGACGTGAAGCTAGACGAAATAGTCCCCGATCCGGATGCCATATCGATCAGGATCGGCTGTCTTGATGATGGTACGGGCGTACACGCCGCTGGCATTCTTCTCGGCCATGTCGACGAGCGTGCCCGGATGCAGGATGTTCCCCTGCGGATCGCTCACGATCCGCACGATCGGCCGCGACATCACCTCGGGATTCGGATTCGCCGAGTGCACGATCCCCAACTCGAAGGTATCGAGCACGACCAGCGTTCCCACGGGGTACAACCCGAGCAAGTTGATGAACGCTTTGACGACCACCGGATCCATGCCGCGCTTCGGATTGTCCCGCATCTCCTGCAGGACGGCCGCGGGCGAGAGCGGATCGGTCTGATACGCGCGCCGCGAGGTCGCGGCGTCGAAGCCGTCGGCGACCGCGACGATCTTGCTGAAGATGGACATCTGGCGCGGGCGGACAACCTTGGGATAGCCCGTCAGGTCGGTCTTCATGTGGTGCTCGTACGCCACCACCATCGACCGATACGGGAGATCCTGCGTGCCACGCATGCGGAACAGCGAGAGCACGCCGAGCCAGGGATGATTCGTGATGAGCCGCCACTCTTCCTCGGACAGTCCGTCAGCCTTGTTCAGCACGTCCACCGGGACGCGCGCTTTGCCAATGTCGTGAAACAACGCCGCCAGCCCCAGATCATACAACTGGAGCTTCCCGAGACCGAGTCGTCGGCCGAGGGCGACCGAGAAGATACACACGTTAACGCTGTGCGTGAACGTGTACTCGTCATAATCGCGGATCGTGGTCAGGCCGAAGAGCGATGTTTCGTCGTTCAGGATCGCGTCGACGATCCCCTGCACCACGCGTTTCAGCCGCTTGACGTTCGGGGCTTTCCCGAGCCGGACCGAGTTAATGCACTCTTTGGTGACGGCGACCGACTGGCGATACGTCCGCTTCGCCGCCTCCTTCACCTGCTCCTTGACTTCCGCATCGAGCCCGGCGTCGACCGGCGGCCCGAACTCGAACGCATGCACCTTCGCCTGCTCGAGCTTCCCAGCCAGCTGGAAATACCGCTCCTCGGCCCCTTCGTTGCCCGGCGCCTGGAGCAGGGACAGGAGCACGAGCCACTCGCGCGCGGTGACCCCTTCCATGACCCGCAACGAGCCCACGCCATTCGCGCGGAACAGCGAGATCAGGTTACTGAAGCTCGTGTAGTTGTCGACATCCAGCCGCAGCCGCGTCTCGTTGATGAAAATGAATTCGCCGCTCGCCCGGAACTCGAGCTCTTTCTCCTGGTGCAGTAAGAGCCGGCTCGATTGCGTCAGATCGTCGAGCGCCTTCTGCACAGCGGCGTTCTCGACCGGATAGAGCTTGATCGCTCGGACCGCGCCGTAGAACGTGACGATAAACGCCCGGCCGCTCTTCCGAACCGCGGCATCCGAGCCGGATTCGTTCCGGTGGGGATTGGAAACCCCTTCGCGCGGTGGCTTCTTGACGGGCGCCGTCATGACTGACTATTCCCTCCGCGGAGCGCCTTGCTCACCGCGTTGCGCACGATGACGTCCTTCTCGTTCACCGATTTGCGGAGCGACGCGGTGGCCTTGTCGGTGCCGATGCGACCCAGCGCCATCGCCGCACACGCGCGGAGCTCCGGTTCCTCGCGTTTCCCAAGGAACGTCCGCTCGTTCAGCATCTTGTCGAGGAGCGGCACGCCCGCGTCGCCCGACAGCGCGCCGAACGCTTCGAACATGGCCATGCGCTCCGTGAGATCGGCATCGCGAATGGCCTTGCCCTTCACGATCGACTCGATCTTGGGCAGCGCCGGGCGATAGGCACGGGCCGTCAGCGCGCGCGCGACGGCGACCCGCACATCGCGGTCTTCGTCTTCGACCGCGCGCTCGAGCCATTGCAGCGCGCCGGCGGAGCCGATATCGGCCAGCGCTTGCACCGCGGCGAGGCGCGTGCCCGGATCGCGATCCGATGTGCGCTTGCCGAGCGGCGCGACGGCGGCCGCGCTTTTCATGGCGCCGGCGCGGCGGATCGCTTCGACCGCGATCACCCGATCGCTGTGGCCGATCAGCTTCATGAGCTCCGCCGTGTTCGCGGCGGCCAGGCGGGAGCCCGCGGTTTGCAGCAAGGTGCGCATGGCGGGGTTGTTGACCCGGCCGATCCAGTCGAAGATCGTCCCGAGCGACGAGGGACGAAGCTCATCGAACAGCGCGTTCAGGTCTTCTTGCGGCGGAAGCTCGTGTCCCTCATCGAGCGACTGCAGCACCTGCGCAAGGGCCTGCGGATCGCTCAGCCGATCCGGAATCTTGGCCAACAACGCACGGTGCGCCGGCTCGAGCCCCTTCGTGCGCTCGGCGGCATCGCGCGTCTCCTTGATCAGGTACGCGACCGACCGGAACTGCGCGGCGCTCAGGAGCAGCAGCATCAGGCCGTCGAGGATTTCCCCGATCTCAGTCCGGACCGCGCCGTCCGCCTGCAGCTCGAAGATATCGAGCAGCATCGCGAGCACATTCGCTCGCAAATCGCTCGCGTACTCCGCCTCCACGGCGCCCTTCAGGTACTCGACCTCATGTTGGTCGAGGAAATAGAGCGTCGAGTCGAAGTCCTCGAGACTCACCGTGCCAGGCCGCGACTGGAGGAGACTTTCGTCGGGTGTTGGCGCGTCATCCGGTCCCGGCGGCTCAATGACGCGCGGCTCGGGCGTCTCGGACGAAAAATCGGGCACGCCCGCCGCATCGTTGCCGGCGTCGATGTAGCGATAGCGCAGGTGCGCCAGGTCGTTCTCCCACAACATCACCAGGAGGTCGTCATCCTCGGAGTTGCGGCGGGCGCGCTGGATGACGTCCAGGAAGGCGACGAGGTCCGACTCCTCGAATCCCTTCTCGAAGCGCAGCTCGCGGACGCCGTCCTTGTAGAACGTCCAGGCGAGGCTCTCGGAGGACTTACTCGATTCGTCGAGCACCGTCACGCCTTCCCAGACGAGCGTGCTCTCCGTGATCGTGAGCGTGATGGTGTCCGTATGTTCCCACACCGGCGCGAACCCGTGGCGCAGCAGCTCCAGCGCTTTCAGGTACGTCGGGTTGTTGTGCATGTACAGCTGGTGCGCGCGGACGCCTTTGGTGAACAGCTTGAGCATCTCGATGATCGGCGCCGGCGGAAACGGCGTTTCCGGGGCATCATCATCATGCTCGGCGACCTGCGCGGCGGTGGCGCTCATTTCTCTCGGGCGCTCAGCTGAGCGACATCCTTGTCGCCGCGGCCGCTCACGCAGAGCAGCACCGGCTCGTCAGCCTGCCACCGCCCCGCCGTCTTGGCGATCCACGCCACCGCGTGCGCGCTCTCGAGCGCGGGGATAATGCCTTCGGTCTTGCTCAGGAGCTCGAAGCCCTCGACCGCCTCATCATCGGTCACCGCCACGTACTCGGCGCGGCCGCTGTCTTTGAGATACGAGTGCTCCGGACCAACGCCGGGATAATCGAGACCGGCCGAGATGGAGTGCGCGGGGTGGACTTGGCCAGCCGCGTCCTGGAGGAGGTATGAGAGGCTGCCGTGGAGGACCCCCGGACGACCGCAGGCGAGCGACGCGGAGTGCTCGCCGGTATGCAGGCCACGGCCCGCGGCT
>DASRDS010000371.1:0-55073 GCA_035652495.1 Gemmatimonadaceae bacterium | reverse complement strand
TTCTTGAGGGTTGCCCAGGACGCATCGGGGTAGGGCATGGCGAAAAACTCGCCGTTCCGAGCGTGGAAGAAGAGGCGTCCTGGTCCCAAGTCCGTCACCACTTTCGGCGGCCGGCACTCGTCGAGGTTTTCTATGACCGATGGCCAGACTCGCCAGGAGATTCCCTCTTGGACGAGAATCCGGGAGTGGTGGTCCGACAGGTCGCTCCTGCGGGTACGTACCGGTGCGTTCGCGCTCAACTCATCAGTCATAGGCAATACCGCCTTAGCAGATTGAGAATGCCCGAAACACAGGGCGTGCGGCTCATCTTTGCGCCCTCTGGATGATAGCGACACGAACGTACTGGCGAGGGGCTGGTCACATCCGCTCCGAAATCAAATGTTGGAGGGCCTGGATCGCGACCAATGGTGCGACATCAGCGGCATCCATGTGAGGATGCGGTTCAAGCGGTCGCGTGCCTGCGAGTCGGCGCCGATTTTCTTGTCACGCGCAACCCCAAGGATTTCCGCGGTGCGCCCATCACGCTACGGGCGCCCGGCGAAGTGCTGGCTCTCATCGCTAGCACGGAATCCGGCTAAGCAGCCCTGGGTTGTCCAGCGTGCCCGAGATGTCCCATCGTCGGGTTGTCCGGAGGGGCGCGAATCGTCTAAGTTTCGCACTCCGCAGTACTTGGATGGGTGGCCGAGTGGTTGAAGGCACCGGTCTCGAAAATCGATTTATGCTTTTGCGCTGATCTGCTCGGCTCTGCAACTCGTTGCCATTGCGGCGCTGGCGTGACCTCACGTCAGCGCCGTTTTGCGTGTTTTCGCGCCGCCTTGCCAGGAAATGTGCCCAGAAATGTGCCCAGAGTGGCGGGCTGCAATTGAGAGTGACTCACGCAGTGATGCGAATAATGTACGACGGCCGGGCGTAGAGTCTCGACTGATTCGCAGTGCCACTGAAGCCGGCAGCCTTCAGGATTGCCTTGATACTTGCGACCTCCGCGCTACTCGCACGAGGGTCGATCAGCACATCCGTGAACATCACCGCAGGATCAATCGGCACGAGATAGAGTTCGCGGTCAGGAGACAGGCGCCTCGAATCTGGTTCGGATCTGACAATGACTCTGACCTCTTGCTCATGCTCGAACTCGGTCCTCTTCACCAGTAACGTCTGGATTTGGGCTTTCCCCGTCGCGTCGAGAAGCAGTACTTCCGTCAGCCTACTTCGCATAAAATCATCGATCCTTCTCTCGTCGACGTAACCCACGCGACCGATGTAGTAGGCAAGGGATCGATGTGGGTCGTTTGAGTCCCAAACAGACTCAAAAAGCTTTCTTACCGTGGTTTGAATGCGAATCCCGATTTCATCTACCGGGGTGTCGGGCGCTGTTCTTCCCGGGCAGCCGCTGGAGTAGCGGCGCGAATAGATCCGCCACATTGCATCGGACTCGGGCGTCAGCGTCCAACACTGCGCATACATAGCATCGTGCATATTCGCAAGCCCGATCCTCTCGTTTGTGGCATCAAGGATCCCCTCTGCGCGCAACAGAAAATTCTCGAACGAGTCGTCCCATTTCGTCGTCCTGACCAGGGCAAGGTGCTTGGACTGAAGGAGCTGTACAAAGCGACACACGGGAATGATCCGATAAATCGGTGCGTCGGCATCGGCGAGGTCGATCATATTGTCGTTCATGGCAGTTTAAGCCAAAGTTGATCTACGATCAGCGATACGTGCTAGCGCGGCCGCCGTGCTCGACCGGCCGATTCGGTTCCTGTTAATTGAGGTCCCCGCCAAATCCCTACGCCACAGATTGCACACCTCACTGGGTTGTTACTTCGGGCGTGGGATAGTCTGGTTGCAGGACCGCATCGAAGTGGGCGAAGATAAACCCGTGCACGTCAACTCCGATGCTCCTGGCGTTCGCGATGACTTGCGCAACTATCGGCCCTATTTCTTGTCCGATTTGCGCACCCGATGTTATGCCCTTCGTCGTTGCTGGTCGTGGGCCAAGATTAGTTAGCGGTTCAACCGCCAGGTACTCGTTCTGGAATGCCTGCAGAATGACACAAATGCACACTCGAGTCAGGTCAATTAGCGCCGATGTTTCCGCAGTGTGCGATGGGGCACCATCCTGCTGAAGCACGTGTGCTGGGTGTATAAATTGCCCTTCGCGAGTGGAGTAGGGATGTGCGAGCGCCTGACTACGAAACTGCCACATCCCGGGCCACATCTGGAGACGAGACACAGCGGGCGTCATCGTCGTCATCACTTGCTGAAGGCGTGAGTCGTTCTTGGCGGTTTTGTCCAGATCACCCCACAATTCCAAGAACTTTGCTACAGCCAGAGTACCGTAGCTGGATACGACGAATACCAAGTCTCCCACAAACGGATTGCCGGTGGGTGACGGAATCGCCTTAAAGCCGCGTCTCCAGATATGACATTCGAGGGCGACGAAATGTAGTCGCAGTAACAGGTGCTCCAGCGCGGTGAGTGGAGCGCCCGTTGCAGGGTGCGATGGCGAAGTGTATTTGGATGGCATAACATGAGCGGCGGATCGTGCTCCGGTGCTACTTATGAGAGCGTCAGCCAGAAAGGTAACTCAGACGTTGCGAATGACCATCCTGAAGCGGGGCCGCTGACCTTTGGACGCGAGTGGCTGTCTACAGAACGACCCGCTTTCGGTGTGTGGCCGCGGGGTGTTGGCTATTCCAGCCAAGGTGCGCGATGATACGCGATGGCCTCATCGATAGTGCGGGCTATCGGTGGCTCGCTGATCGCCATGTGGATCAATCTGTCGAGGGTCCGCTCTACGATTTGCATCAATGCATCAGCGTATAGGGGCATATCCGCCGCGTACGTGAGTGCCTCGTGTACTATTGCGTGTCGCCGCTGAGACAGCAGGTCGAGGCGAAATTCTAAGGCGCGTCGGTCAGCGCTCTCGCTGCTAGCGCGCGGACCATCGTTGTGCGATAGATCATCCAGGGCCAAAGACAATGCGCTCAAATCCGCATCCGTTGGATATGCGGTCGACAACGCAGCGATGGTGCGTGTTTGCATTAGCGGACGGAGCGTCTCGCGCCAAAGCCGCATTGCTGGAATGCTATCTAGCATCGACGCCGTTGAGTTGTCTGCCAATGCGCGCTGCTGAAATTGTTGGGCCAGACGGCGCGCAGGCGCCACTGCTGCGAACGCTTGAGCATCCATCTCGACCCACGAGATGAGTAAGGCGGGAGCCGCCGTAACAAGTTGGCCTTTCACACCGCGTCGTCCCCCGACGAAGACATGCTCTAACGCCACGAAAAAGGCTAAGAAACGATCGGCAGGGTTGGGTTCGTTGCGGCCCGCATTATACCAGCTCAATGACCGCATAATTAGCTCGTCTATAGGCTGCCTTGTGTTCGCTTTCGCGGCGCGACGCACGAATGCCTCGTATGCATCCCATGTCGAACGCACCAATGGGTTGCCTGCCGACACTTGTTGAGAAGGCGGCCGTCTACGCCATCCTGTCTCAAGAACCACACTGTGAGTGTGCGGCTCGCCTGTAAAGGCGTTGGGCCCTAACATCAAGCGCGTTCCGACGGTAGATCCTGCCGTGAGAGCGTGGCCTAGCACGGATAACGCCTGCTCGAGTGTAACGCCGGCGAGCCATGCTGCGGCAGAACGAGATGACGCTTGAACGACTCGCCATGCGCGCAAGTGGTCCGGAGTAGGTACGCGACCTCGTACCAGTGGAGCTTCACCTAGATCGAGCACCGATGGATCGTACCAGGCAAGACCGTCCCCGCTTAACCAGGACTGCTGCGCCGGCAGGATTCCATCAACAGTCAAGACGACATCGTACGTAGACAATATCTGAAACTGCGTGGTTAGCGGAACCAACGTTAGATCAAGCTGCTGGCGCGACCAAGTGTCATGATCGCTGATCGCCCAGCTGTCCTGATGTGGGGCAAATTCGTCCACGAACATATCGAACCACTCGAACCAAAAGGCGGCAGCAGAATCACCGAGGGCATTGCTTCCTGCACTCACAGCCCTCGACAGACTCGCCCGAAAGCTGTCATCGAGGAGCGATGCCTGTGTCTCTAGAGCCTCACGGATCACGTCGTGGATTTCGCGCAATGAAGCCCATTGTCTGAATAATTGACTAGGATCGAAGATTCCCAGCGACCCACCCTGTGTGGCGGCATTGCGCATGGCGAGCGGAAGCGACCCGTGAAGGCGGCTGCCTAGTCGCTCACATACGACTTCCTGCGCCCGGCTCGCGAACTCGACGAGAGCTGCGGCTACGACGTGTCGCCGAAACACTCGCGCGAGAGCACGTCGCGCCGGGTCGGCAATCGACAGGCTCGTCGCGCGGTGCGACAGTCCTGCTGCGGTCAGCAAATGTGAGCGGAGCAGCTGCGCAGCACTCTCAAGTTCTGAAACGTATTCTGCCGCAGGGGCCGGTTGAGTGCCTGGTAAGTAAGGCAGAGTAAACGCGATGATCGCGTCGCTTAGGGCACGCTCCGCTAAGGCGAGTAGCGCGCGGCGCCCGAGAGCTGTGTGTAACTCAGTCGCATTCTGTTCGTTGGTGAGCCATGCCTGGTTGAACGTCGTTTGCACCAGCGACTGAGCGTCGCGGGATAGTGTCACGATCTCCGAGTAGGCCACGGGCTGCCTGCGCAGAGTATCAGCCGCAAGTGACGGATGTGCCGAACGTATTGCGATTTGTGCGCAACGTGAGAGTGTCTCCGAGACCGCTGTCGCGGCGAGCGGGTTATCGCATAGAGCGGTCACCGTAGGCGATAGCGCATTTCTCACGCTACCAGTACCGAGAATCGACGCTGCCAGCTCGGCTAGCGTTTTAGCGTCCTCGTGGTTCAAGTAGTCGCGCAACAGCAGAGCAGACAAGACGTGCAACCGCTCGGAAGACGGTGGTGACGAACCCGTCAACGCATCGGCAAGCGCTCGGACTATGTTCGCGGCATTGGACAGTTCGCCGTCCAATGCGACAATTGACAAGAGCAACGGCGCAGCGCTTACGGTCCCGTGCGGCGAGCACGCTTTTACGACATCGGCAAAAACGCCCGGAAAGTAAGTGCGGGAGTAGTCGGCGGCGTCATCGTTACTTGCTAACAGCTGGCGGAGATAAGTGACAAGGCCAAACGCTCTGCTAGGCGTCTGGTTCTTCCGCGGTTGCTCAATGAGAAAGTGCGGACCTTTCGATTGCACAACTAGCGTGAGTTCTGTGATCAGCGCACGGCAGACGTTAGCAAGTGAGTCATTAAATAGAACATCACTTGGGTTGTCCGTTAAGCGCTCCCACGCTTGGAGCCAGAGCGACAGATTGCTTCTTAGACCAGGAGTCGGTATTGCAGTACTCCGTGTTTGGGAAGCTCAGGTTCGACATCCCACCAAGAGACGAACAAAGCCAGCCTGTTCATAGTGCTCGTCGCAGGTCACTGCTTCGCGGATATTCCTATCGGTCATGACGACGAATGAAACGCAATCGGTCAAGCCCCACGTCTTGTCTTTGCGGCTCTTGAAAAGTTCGACTCCACGCGTGAGCAGTGGGGTGTCGACTGGAACGACCTCCCAGTTCGCATTCTTCCCGGCAAGCAGATTGTCGATGAATCGCCAGGCGACCTCTCTTTGATGCGGCGCAACGAAAGCGTCCCCGATTTCGACGAGAATGGCCTGTGTGGTGACGACAGGCGACTGCTCGATATGGGCTAGCAGTTCCTTCGCCTTGTCATGGCACCCGTCGTCCTTGTTAAAGAGCGCGATGACAAACCCTGTATCGAGGAACAACGGCGCGAGAGCCACTTAGCGTTGCTGTCTCTTCGGCGTGCCGTGGATGTAGTGGTCGTGCTCAACCGCCCAGTCTTCAGGCCCAGAAATGCTGCCGGTCAGCTCAGCAAGTAACGCCCAGATGTCTCCTTTATCTGGAGCGCCCGAACGAGAGCTAGCATCGGTCAATGGCGAAGGCTTTTGGCGTATTAGATCCTCCACTCTGCCGACCGAACCGTAAGATTGCACCTCATACGGAGCCGAGGGCTGCGCTCGAGTGGGGGCCGGGGCATTGTAAGAGCCAGACAATAGCTGATATTGCCCGGCGTCCCTCGAAGTCTGCAGGAAGGTTTGGCCATAACCTGTCAGCCAGGGACGGAGATCGTCTTGCTGTGCCGTGTTAGGCGCACGGTCAAGCAGGCCACCAAGCATTTGCTATTGCCTACCCTCAATACTTAGCCCAGTCTGCCGGAGCGCTGTGTCAAAAAGGGTCTCAGCGCCAATGCGTAGCTCACCGATTTCGGCATCTCCAGCAAATGCCAGGAGCGCGAACTGCAAGTACAGGCCGTGCTCTATCGCCAGCGAATGGTCAACCGTGTACTGCAGTCTCCAGTGTTTGTCCGGTAGATCGGCGTGATAGACAATGCCGCTCCCGCGGTTGGCTCCTAGGTCCCTTAGGGCGATGGTACTTAATCGACGCAAGTAGTCGGACGAGGACGTGCCTTCCGGTAACAACGAATGACTGCTATAAGAGAGCAGGTGCGATCGAAACCCTGATTGAGGGACGCTCTCTCTGAGCCAGGTTTGAATGTCTCGAATAACACCTTCAAAAAATTTCAGACCATCAGGCGTAAGGTCGAAAGCGCGCGCCTCGATTCTCTCGAACGTAAATCGCAAATTGCCACGCGAACCAAACTGGACGAGGATACCCTGAGTAGCAGGTGCGGTCGCGTCACCCTCGATGCGATAATCACTCAGATTGGGTGCCCGATCCGCAAGTTTCTCATAAAGCGTTGGCAGCAGTCGCGGCGTATTGCCCCAAAGTCCGAGGGCCGGTCTTCCGAAAGCTCCGAGGTAGTCCAACTGGGCTTGCTGAACGCGCAGTTGTAGGGTCCCGGATGTGGATTGCGTGGTCATCGCTGCGGATCGATCTGAAGCCATAGTGCAATCTACCTTTTCGCGTGTACTCAAACTACTAGACGCGCGGCTACCATAGTCGGCACCAGGCCCCTATCCCTCAAAGGGGCTTGGAGGCGGGTCGGGGATCTGGGCTAGATGCAAAGCAGGCGGCATTACGCCGCCTTCGGTTTGCAGTTGTCGAACCAGATCAGGCAGGCGTCCAAGTGCGTACTTTGCCTCCGAGCGCGTTCTCATGGCGTCGCTCCAGGTAGAGGCCGACTGGCTTTGCTTGCTTCGCGTGCTGGCTGCCACCGCATCGAAGGCAGCGAGCTCGATCTCGATACGATCGAGGACGGCTAAGAAGTCAGCCAAAATTGCCACTGTGCTGGTGCTAAAGAGACTAGCCTGCGCTATGACCGACGTCAGCATCGGATGTACGAGTGACGCGTCTGCCGGAGGTGCACCTCGGGCCTCAGCGACGCCGCGTAGCGTGTGATCTAGCCATCGTAACTCACTCAGCGCGCCTGATGCTAATGGCGGGCGCTTGGCCTTGCGTTCTTGAGAGTCTCGTTCTCGCTCGAACTCCAAACTGTCTCGGGCTGTCGTGAGCGAATCGTACGTGAATGCCGTGTACCAAATAACTGCGATAAGTGTGGCTGTCGTAATGGCCAACATCGCGTTGTAGGGCGGAATTTCCCTGTGGACCAAAGTCGGGATCCCTGGCCCCACCGCTCCCAATAGGGAAATCACCGTAAACGAAATCGCGATTACATACCGGGCGCGCCGGCGATTGGATCCTGTTGCCCTAGGCGAGTTCGTCATGGGTCTTGAGAGTTCGTCACTGTCCAAGCAGTCCAGCAAAGCGGTCGCAAACAGTCTCGGCTTTCACCGGAAGGCGCAAGGGTGCCCCAGCGAAAAAAACGCGCTGACGGTTGGGCCGTTCGCTGTAAAATGCGGCTCGCCCTCGAACGCCACCAATCGACCTTGCTATTAGGCCCAGGTGGGCCTAACATATCTCCACGCCTGGCCAATCGGGGCCGGCGAAAATAGGGGGAGAGTATGACCCGTTTCCGACGCGAGGAGGATACGGCGTTCGGGCACATCAACGGCGCTCGTCGGTCGCTGCTGAGCATCCGGACGCTGACCCTCGAAGGCATTGCCTTCTCATCTCGCGACGTGCTCACGCTGTTGGACCGTGCCCTCGCGCGCCTTTGGGCCGCGGAGGCCCGCATCGCGGCTGAGCGAATGGCGATCTCCAGTGGTTCCGAATGGAACCGGGAGAGCGCATGACACCGATCACAGCCCTCGACGCGCGTTCGTTTGCTCGAAGCGGCTACACTCTCCCCGGCCGCGGCGTGCGGCGCGCAGTAGCGGAGAGAGATGCCGGACAAGATGGATCCCGAGAAGGCAGCGCGCATCAAACTGCTTCAGCGCGCAATCGAGTTGAGTGGCATGAGCGCTCGTCAGTTCGCGACTCAGGTGCTGATTCGCGACGAAAGAACCGTACGCAAGTGGTTGCACGGCGACAGCGAGGTGCCGGATGTCGTGCGCGATTTCCTGATCGGCTACATCCACGACAAGGAGAAGGGAAAGGGCACATAGCTCCGTGGACCTGCGGACCGTTCCATGAGAGGCTGCCATGAACTCGCGCCGCAGCAAGCTCGCACCTTTCTCGCATGTGGTCCGCGAATTCAGAAAGGCCACCGGCTTTAAGCAGGAGCGTTTCGCTTACGAGGCGGGCCTCGACCGCGCAGGCTACGGCCGACTCGAACGTGGCGAGAGTAATGTCACTTTTCTCAGCCTCCGAAGGTTGCTCATCGGACTCGGAGTTACGTGGAGAGATTTCGGCGCTGCGTTGCACGAATTCGATGCGCTGCCGGAGATCGCGCGTCGCGCTGGTGCCCCGAGGCGTGGCGGCGCGGATGTCTGAGAACGATGAGCGCGTTGCCGTGAATGTCGAATCGCTGGTTGCTCAGCAACTTAGAATTGCGGTCGACCGGCAAAGTCAGGCGATGAAGAATCTCGGTCACGTTCTCGTTGAGCGCTTCGTCGCTGACGAGCGCTTTGCGACTCTCGCCGCTACGGAGGCGCGAAACATCCTGCCGTGCTCGTTGACTCGACAACTCGAACGGCTAGCTCGCGGCGATCATTGGCAGGGGCCTGCGTGCGACGGTCGCGGCTGACCGCAGGCTGTTGAAGCTCGCGTCTAAATCGCGCCCATTCAGGGAGGCTGCGATCGGTGACGCGCTCGTGGCGTCTAGAGTTGCGGAGTGTAGCAGCGCCAGGTCCATCGCGAATGAAGCTGGCAAGCAATTCCGGTTGGCGACACGCACTGCTCAGTCAATCGAGCGGTGTGCGCCGGCTGTCCAGAGTTACAGGCGCAACGCCGGTTGAACGCCGCGGATTCTCGAAACCCCGAATAGGGCAAAAGGGCAAACTGAGCGGCAAACTGAGGGCAAAACTGAAGTCGAAATTGAGACCAAAATTGAGGGGGCGCCCTTCCGGCCCGGGCGCCTCCTTCAGTCCGGGTTGTGCCGCGTCCCACCTCGTTGATCGAAACCTTCTGGAAGCCCTGACCGAATCGGCGTAGGAACGCGGATCCGAGGCGCAGTCCGAGGAATATTCCGAGGGGGCGAGGTCAGCCCCGCCGTTTCTTGGACCGGCTAGGACGAACCTGCTTCTTACCAGGGGCGGGCGCGCTTTTCTTCTTCGCGCGTGCTTTCCTCCGATCTGTCCATGCTGTCGGTGTACCCACACCGGGCTCGTATATCCCGCGCACAACGCGCGTTTTGTCGCCAACGATTTGGGCGAGCGTTACAGTGTGTGCGCCCATTCCCGTATCATCGAACGTGGCGACGGTTACGAGTTTCTTGTCGAAGGCAATTCGCTTGTGTCTGCTCGCGTTCAAGTGATGCGTCCACCCGTGCACGTTTATCGTGATCGCAGACAGTGAACGCTGGCTCCCGTCGGGTATCCGCAGTGACAACGCGCCGACAAACTCAAATCGCGAGTAGAATGAGAACTGCTTATCAACTGGATTCGCTGGGTCAATGAGCTTCGTTTGACGGAGAAACTGGTCCGTCTGACTATGTACCTCCTTGTCGTAGATCTCCATGACCACGTCCGTCACGCGGCGGCAATCAGTGCCATCCTGCTCGCAGATGAGCCAATCAGCCGCCCCTGCTTCGTCGACCGATTCATTGAGCGCACGGTCGTACTCGAGCCGGGTCTCGCCGAGGTACGCCTCATACCCAAAGAGTCTGACGAACAGTTTTGCTAGGCCGAACTGTTCCCAATCTTGGTCAAGAGCTTCCTTGACGGTCAAGGCTGTGATGCCGTAATCCGCAGCTCTCTTTATCGCGTCCTTCGTGAAGCCTGAACTTGAGACGGCGACGACTTTCTGAACGATGCCATCGGCGCGGAACATGTAGTACTTTCCGAACAGCTCATCAATCCATTGGATTGTCCCGGGTCTCGTGCGGTCTCGACACTCAACGGCTGCTCGGACGAGAATGCCGTCGATGTTGTCTTCGATGATGACGTCAACTTCTCGCTTGAGACCGCCTTTCTCGGACAGCTCTGCTGGCTCATCGACCTTGGCCGTTTCGGGCGCTGCTAGTCGCTCGATGATTCCAACAAAGCGTTGAAAGTCGTTGCTCTGTTTCGTCACCGGATCGGCCCCCAGTGCGCCGTATAGTCCTCGCGCGCGCCGCGCGACCCCCACCCCCCATCAGCTCCCCCCTCCCCCAACTTATTCCGGTCCAGCCCCGTGCGACAATGCGTTCGGGTTCCCGACGACATCATCGTCCCGAAGTGAAACCCGAACTGCAACCCGAAGAACGGCCCTGCCGTCGTCCGGGCCCTTCGCGTCCCGAGTCGGCTAGAATAAGAGCGCGACCGGGTTGGCCAACCGGGCCGCGCTGCACGCCTCCGTCACTACAAGACATAGGGCCACATGGCAAAGAAGAACATTGACTACTACGCCCGGCTGAACAAGCCGGTGGCGTACGTGGCGCCGCTTCGCGAAGCCGACGCCCCGGCGAAGTCATACCTCGTCGGCGTCACGGACTACCTGCCCGACGACGTCGCTATGGAGTGGATGCAACGATCGGCGGCACCGGACGCGCCGTGGCGGCCGACGGAGGTCTTGCGCGTTGAGCTCGGCGACCGGGTTCTCGACGTCTTGCCCGCGAATATGTACCTGCGCGAGCTGATCGCCGACTTCGATTATTCGACCCCGCTGTTCGGCCCGCGGATGCAGATGGAGTTCGTCCAACACCATCGCCACACCGGCTACATGGCGGCCCTGAACACGCCGATGATGGCTTGGTACCACGACGGGCCGCCGCCTGAGAACGGATTCCCCGACGGCCTTGGTGCGATATGGCGGAACGGGAGAGGGACGTGCGTGGTCGACCTCGACCTACACTTGAAGAATTTTCAATTGATGGTCGTGCAGGCGGCGGTCTCCGACTTCATGATGGCGTCGGACAACTTGGCTGGATCCAACGCCGCACTCGCCGAGCATGCGCAGGAGTGGTCGAGCGCCGACGGCAAATTCCGTTCACCCCAGGAGACGACGAGCCGCTATTTGGCGCAGCGCGACGCCATGCGTGAGCAAGTGCGGCAGACGTATTTCCGGAACCCGATGGCGGCGCTGCTCGGGTCGCGCATCGTGCGCGCCGCACTACAACGGCGCGCTCGCGCCGCGCCTGAGCCGAGATCGGTCGAGGAGGTCATCGATCAGGCGACGCAAAGCGCATTGGTGCAGGAGCTACCACGCGTCGTAATCGGGCAGTTCGTCAAACACTTCACGGCAGAATCACCGCCATTGACCCCGGCCGGGTTGGACGAATACGGCCTTCGGATTCGGCGTCAGACGATCCACGCCGTGACGTGGGCGCTCAGGAAATCCATCGTCGATGACATCGTCGACGATCCCGGATGGCTCGCGGCATATCACCGGGACTATGAGCGTGAACGGCGATGGAGGAGCGCGCATCGGACGCTCGTGAGACTGCGCCCCAGGGCGGCGGAATCCATCGACCACGTTGCGTCCGAGTCCCCCGATGACCAGGCTGATCGAAGAATCGAGGAGAGCGAGAGAAAGAGGCTCGTGCGCCTGGTGCTGGAGCGGTTGACCGGCCAACAACGGGAATTGGCCGTCGCGATCATGAATGAGGGCTTGTCGCCGACGAAGTGGGCGGCTCGTGCGGGAAAGAAGGAGAACTACGGCCACGTCGTGCTCAGCAAGATGCGGCGGAAGTTGCGCGGCCTCATCGAGTAGCGGGTCAGCGCTGGCCGGCCGCGCGGATCGGGTAAGGTTTGCGGCGGGTCGTGCAATAGTATGGGTAGGAGCGAGCCCCGGGCGGTTGTCCGGGGCTTTGTCGTTCTCATGACCGCCGATCTCAGCCGTTCAACATCAAGGAGGAGGGCCCGTATGCCGCGCCGCACCCGTGCCGAACTGGAAGCCGAGAACATGCTGCTCTACAGCGAGCTGGAGAGCATCCGAGATCGCGTGGACGATCTCATTGACGAGCCCGAAGACGAGGAGGACGACGGTGACGCTGGAGAAGACGACGACATCGACGACGAGGAGTAACGGGCGCGCCGAACGGAAGCGTTTGAGCCGACGGGTTCGTGGCGTCATCGCCGTGCTGCGAGGGCCGGTGGCGGAACGCGAGGGCGCGAGCGACCACGTCCGCAGCGCCGCCCAGGTCCTGACCAGCCTTGCGCAATTCGGAAACCTGAACCGCGAGGACCGCCGAGACGTCAATGCCGCACTTCGGCGGTTGTGGCTCGCGCTAGAAGAGATCGAACGGGAGCGGTGCGCTTGACTCCCGCAAAGC
Source organism: Gemmatimonadaceae bacterium (assembly GCA_035652495.1). Classification (GTDB taxonomy): domain Bacteria; phylum Gemmatimonadota; class Gemmatimonadetes; order Gemmatimonadales; family Gemmatimonadaceae; genus DASRDS01. Next base: position 42,354 of record DASRDS010000371.1, on the reverse strand, counting down.
CCAAGGGCGCGTCGCCGAATTGAAAGCCGACCGCGCCCTTGTCAACGTCACCTACTCGAGCCGCTATGACGCGGGGGCGTCGATGCGGATGGAGAACCAGCATGTCGTATGTACAACCGCAATCTCAGGACGGGCTGGGCGAACTGCAAGTCCGCCGTGCACCCGATGGGGCCACGGCCCTTCGTGGGCTATTAGGGCTCGTTGTCGCAACCACCAGGGGTAGTCAGCCATCGTCGTCGTTGTCGGTCGTCAGTCGGCCGTATAACACGGCCGTGGGCGCGAAACGGGATCCGCGCGCAGTCCGACTTCGCGCATGTCCCGATAACGGTCGATTCTGCGACGAAGAAGCCGGCGCTAACGGAGCCCACGGATCACGGGCCGCACTCGTCTCAATACTCGGTCTCACAATCTTCGTCTCACTCCTGCGGTATCTCGACGTTTCTGAGACTCAACCCATCCGTCGCCATGGTCATCGGATACGCCCGCGTGTCAACGCTCGATCAATCCCACGCTCTGCAGCTCGATGCGCTGAACGCCGCCGGGTGCGAGCGCGTGTTCACGGACACCGCCTCGGGTACAAAGGGCAAGGACGAGCGGCCCGCGCTCGCCGAGGCGCTCACGTTCGCGCGGCCTGGAGACGTCCTCTGCGTTTGGCGCCTCGACCGGCTCGGTCGCAGCGTCTCGCATCTCATCGAGATGGCCGCCGAGTTGCGAGAGCGGGACGTCGAGCTGCGGTCTCTGACGGAGCAGATCGACACAAGCAGCGCGACAGGGAAGTTGATCTTCCATGTGCTCGCGTGCCTCGGCGAGTTCGAGGCCGGGCTGATTCGCGAGCGCACACTCGCCGGGTTGGCCATCGCGCGCAAGGAGGGCCGCGTCGGTGGGCGCCCGCGCCTAATGACTCCGGCCAAGATCGCGGCGGCGCTGGTCATGCGCGACGCGGGCGCGAGCTCGATCGAGGACATCTGCACCGCGCTCTCAGTCTCTCGGGCGACGCTGTATCGAGCGTTGCGGGACGGCGCGACCTCCTAGGCCGTCACGAGACGGCGACCGCCTTCGGGTCGAGGGGGCGCCCATGAGTCGTCACAATGGCACGCGCCTCGACTTTTACGAGGCCAATCGCCTTTACAATGCCAGCCATAGCGACACCACGGAGCCGTACGCGGGAGAACCGATGCTCCGGTTGCCCGCTCCATCCACGACGACGGATGCCGTATTGCTGCATGTCACGGGCCGGATGCTTGTGGAAGCCACGGTCAACAGCGCGACGAAGGTCATCATCCGTGCCGCGATCACGGACAGTGGCACGACGGTGCCCGTCGACAAGATCGACATCATGTCTCACCGGGCGCGAGCGGCGTGGGCGAAGCGTCTGCCGCCCGGGTATGAGGCCGACGGACTAGCGGCTCTCGCTGATCTCGCTCAGCGATTGGATGCACTGCCCCCGAATCCTGCCGCCGTCGCGACGGACCCGAAGGACGACGGACCTGAGGGCGGGAGAGCGATGCACCCCGAGCCGGTCGACCTGAATGACCTGCTGTATGAGATCGTCCAACTCCTCGAGCGTCATCTCGTCCTCCAACGCGATGCCTTTGTGGCGGCCGCGCTGTGGGTCGTCCACACGTACTGCATCGATGTCGCCGATTACACGCCGTATCTCTGGGTGCGAAGCGCGACGCCGGAGTGCGGCAAGAGTACGCTGCTGGAGCTGCTGGGCAAACTCGTCTGGCGCCCGCTGCCGGTTGTGCATTTCACCACGGCGTACTTGTTCCGCACGATCGAGAAGGGCGCCTGCACGTTGCTGGCCGACGAGATCGACAAATCTCTTCACGGGGAACGGCGCGACGACCTGGTTGGCATTCTTAACGCCGGGTTCAAGCGGGGTTTGTGCGTGGGCCGCGTCGACAAAGGCCCGAGCGGCGAACTGGAGCCCCGGGAGTACCGTGTATTCGGTGCGAAGATTTTCTCCGGCATTGGCCGGCGCGTCTTATCCGACGCGACGGCGTCGCGCTGTATCCGCATCGACTTGCGGAAAGCGAGCCGGGCCGAGCTGCGGTGCATCGAGCGACCACGCGATGCCGAGATGGAAGCTCTTTGCGCGCCGCTGAGGGCAAAGCTTCTTCGGTGGGCGAGCGACAATGTGCCAGGACTCGCCGCGTATCGTCCGGCGATACCAGACGAGCTGGCCGGACGCAAAGCCGACATCGCGGACCCGTTGCTCACCATCGCCGAGCTGGCGGGCCGTCCGTGGTCACTGACCGGCGCCGCGGCGCTGGTCACGTTGCTCGGCGTCAATGACGCGGAGACCGAGTACCACGAGCAACTGGTGCGAGACGTGTTCGCTGTATTCCGCGACCACCCCGATGCAACGTGGATTTCGAGCGAGACGCTGGTGCGCTCCTTGAACCTCATGGAGGAGCGTCCCTGGCCTGGCTGGCACAACGGGAGCGGCGTGTCGGCCAGGACGCTCGCGGGTCTGCTACATGATTTCGATATTGCCCCGAAGATCAACAAGGCCGAGAACAATCGGCGCGGCTACTATCGCGCGGACTTTGCGCGTATCTGGGACAGCTATGAGGTCGCCGAATCCGCTCCATCCGCTCTCGCATTGGAGGACAATGAATTAGCCGAGATATCATCCGCTCCCCGACCCGCTACCATGGACCGCGGAGCGGATGCCAACCGCTCGGACGCCGGGAAGGCGCAGGAGCCGAACCGTAGGCAGATCAACGCGGGAGCGGATGGGAGCACTTGGAGCGGCAGCGAGAGCGCCGCTGGAAATGTTGAGGAGGAACTGTGACCGGCGCCGAGGTCGTGCGCCGGTTTGCGGCCGCTGGCTTGGTGCTGCGGCGCGACGGCGATGTGATCCGCTCTCGGGGACCTGCCGGCGCGATAACCCCCGACCTGCGCGCGCTGATTGCGGAGCATCGGACGGCGGTGCTCACGACGTTGACCGTGCACACCTGCCTTCGGTGCGGCCGGTTCGCGTTTGCGACGCCGACGGTTTGCTGCTGGTGTCGGCGGCGGGAGACGGCGGCATGCGGATAGCGGACCTTCGAGACTGGTTCCGCGTGGCGCCTCCGGGCACGCTCGTGCGAGCCGAAGAGGTGCTCGCGATGTTGGACGCGGCCCTCGGCGGGGCCGGTGCAGTGCCCGCCACGCCAGCGACGGTCACCGCCCCCGTGAGCTGGCGCGAGAGAGTATGGGTGGTTCCGGCCGAGACGCGGCTCGGTGTTCGCGAGGTCGCCGAGGCCACCGGGCGATCGGTCGATTGGGTCTACAAGCACACCGGGGCGGGAGGCACGGGTTTACGGCTGCCCCACCGGAAGATCGATGGGCATCTCGTCTTCCTGGCCGGCGAGCTGCGGGCGTGGCTCGGCGAGGCGGAGACGATCGTTGAACAAGGCGGTCGAAGGGGGCTTCGTGTCGCGCGTCCTTGACAGTCCCGAGCATGTTGCACCACCATGGTGTATGTCGCGCGAGGATATCACCAATGCCGTCGTGTTGGCGCTCCGCGCCTGGCCGGGCAGCGAACGTGCGCTCGCACAGGCGGCCCGAATTCCGCACTCGACACTGGTCAGGATCAGGAGCAAGGCGCTTGGGGCGTCCGACGATGTTGCTCGGGCACTCGTGCCGGTGCTGCGGCGCTGGGCGAAGGAATGCGAGAAGGCGGCCGATACCCTCGAACGCGTCATATCCACCACTGAGCGGCGCGGACGTCGCCGCCAAAGACAGGAGGGCTGACCTATGCCGAGACGCAAGCGCGTCCCCGGCAATCTCGAACGACGTGGCGATTCGTACCGTGTTCGTCTCTGCGTCGACGGGAAGCGGTACAAGTTCACGGTGCCCACGACTGACCGGCGCGTCGCGGAATCGTTCGCGATCAAGCGCGCGCGGGAGTTACAGGGCCAAGCGGATCGAAGGACCAGTGACATCGCCACGGGGATGCACGTGTCGACGTTGCTGGCCGAGTACGAGGCCTCTGTGATGCCGACGCTCGCGGCCGGCACGCAGGCGGCGTATCGGGACAGCTTGAAGATCATTCGGCGATACTTCGTCGAGCCGGAGGATGAAGTGCTCGAATCGCGGCCGGGGCATCGCTCGGATCCAACGATCGATAGCGTTCGAGCAGCGCATGTGCAGGCGTTCATGACGTGGCGCCGGACATACCGGCTCGATGGCTTGGATGCCGCCACGCACAATCGCACGATCCAGAAGGACCGGGCCGTCTTGCGGCGCATCTTCGCATATGCCGACGAACTGGAGTATCGCGAAGGCAACCCGGTGTCGCGGGTCAAATCGCCGAAGCCCGACGAGCGGGATCCCGTGATCTTGACCGACTCGCAGTACGAGGCGCTTCTCGGCCAATGCGAGGATCGACCGATGCTGCGGCTGTATGTGCTGATGCTCGGAGAGACCGGAGCGCGTTGCAAGAGTGAGGTGATGTGGCTTCGGTGGGAGGACGTGCACCTCGATGATGGGTTCTTGTCGATCGTGACCGGCCGCAATGGTCACCGAACCAAGGGCGGCAAGACACGGTGGGTACCGATGACGGCAAGGCTCGTGACGGCATTGCGGCAGCATTTCGCGCGGTACCGTTTCGCGAGCTACGATGGGCAGCCGACTCCGTGGGTCTTTCACCACGAGATCAGCCGCGCCCAGCACGTCGCGGGCTCACGCATTCGATCGTTGCATCGATCGTTCGCATCGGCCGCTCAGCGTGCGAAATTGCCCGAGGGGCTGCACCAGCACGACCTCCGGCACCGTCGAGTGACGACGTGGCTGGCGGATGGCGGTGACGTGACGAAGGTCAAGGAGGCAGTCGGGCATTCGGACATCCGCACGACCATGCGGTACACCCACCTGGCTAAAGAGCACTTGCGGACGCTCGTGCAGAATCCGCGAGCCGCGAAACCAAAGGCGGCTGACCCGTGTTTATGCAGGAATGTGCCCAAGGATGTGCCCAAGGGCGGGTTGTGGGGCCAGGTTGGAGGCGCGTAAGTTTCGCGCGCAGTACTACTTGGATGGGTGGCCGAGTGGTTGAAGGCACCGGTCTCGAAAACCGGCATACCGTTAACGCGGTATCGTGAGTTCGAATCTCACCCCATCCGTTCGCTATCGAGATGCGCCATCTGGGACGCGGCGTACCGCTCGCCCGCGGCCGCATCCGCTGGGACGGCTTGCTCGATGGAGGCGAGGTCCTGCGCCGAGAGACGCACGTCGAGCGCGCCGAGTGACTCAGTGAGGCGGACGCGCGTGCGGGCGCCGATGAGTGGGACGATGTCGTCGCCACGCGAGAGGACCCAGGCGATAGCGAGTTGTGCTACGGAGATGCCCTTCGCGTCGGCGAGGGATCGCATTGTCTCGACCAACCGCAGGTTCTTGTCGAGGTTCTCGCCCTGAAACCTCGGGCTGTTCCCACGGAAATCTCGCTCGCCCTGACGGTCACGCGTCCAATGGCCGCTGATCAAACCGCGGGATAGCACGCCGTAGGCTGTCAGGCCAATGCCGAGCTCTCGCAACGTCGGCAGGATCGACCGTTCGAGGGTTCGCGAGATGAGCGAGTACTCGATCTGCAGATCGCTGATCGGATGGACGGCGTGCGCCGCGCGGATCGTCGTGGCGCCGACTTCGGAGAGGCCGATGTAGCGGACATAGCCGGCGTTCACCAGGTCGGCGATCGCGCCGACGGTGTCCTCGATCGGGATCGTCGGATCGAGTCGCGCGGGCCTATAGATGTCGATGTAGTCCGTTCCCAGCCGGCGCAAACTGTACGCGATGAAGTTCTTGACGGCCGCGGGCCGGCCGTCGAAGCCGATCCATGCCCCGGTGGGATCCCGCATGGCGCCGAACTTGACACTGATCAGCACCCGGTCGCGTGAGCGGCCTGTGAGCGCTTCGCGGATCAGCATCTCGTTGTGCCCGCTGCCGTAGAAATCGCCGGTGTCGATGAGGGTGATGCCCGCATCGAGGGCGGCATGGATCGTCGCGATGCTTTCGGCGCGGTCGGACGGGCCGTAGAGGTCCGACATGCCCATCGCGCCTAGCCCTAAGGTGGAGACCGTGGGGCCGTGTGAACCGAGTGTGCGCGTCATACTCGGAAACTAGTATTTTCTAACGGAGGGGGCGGGATTCGAACCCGCGAGACCCTTTCGAGCCCACACGCTTTCCAGGCGTGCGCCTTAAACCACTCGGCCACCCCTCCAGGTGGGTCTGGAATAATGCATGTCTTCTGGCTGGCGACGCTAGCCACCAATCTGGTCACGGGCAACGGCTTCGGGTTCGCGGTCGTCTCGCCCGACTCCGCGACGATCACGAAGTTCTATGCCCATCCGTATAGCTTCGCCCGGCCTGATCCCAAGGATCCGCTGAGCGAAGGCATCGCCACCGCGAATCTCATCAAAAGCATTCGCTTCCCCTGCGGTTCGGCGACCTACGAGCAGGACTCGCACGTGATCCGCGTCCATTGCGGCACGAAGAGCGGCACGGTGTTCATGCCATTCGGTTTTCCGTACCGGGCGTTGATCGTCGGCTGGGACGGCCACCTCGATGTCCAACTCGCCGACACAACGCTGCTAGTGATTCCGTTTGCTTCCGGTACGGCCTACATCGCGGTCGACAGCGGCAGCGATCCGGCGCAAGTCGCGGAGGCATTCACACGTTGGCGCGGCGATCTGTCTGCCGAGGCGTTAGCCCGGCGCGAAATCGCCGAGCTGGAACGCTGGCGCGTGGCGGCGCCGCGGAACCTCGCCGATGGCGAGCGCCACCTGTGGCGCCAAAGCGAAGTCATGCTCCGCATGGCGCAGAGCCGCGAGCCAAACCGGCCCGGACGCTACGGCAACGGCTTGATCGTTGCGAGCCTCCCGGACGGTGTCTGGTTCACGCCGTGGGTGCGCGACATGACGTGGGCCGCGATGGCCCTCTCACGTATGGGGCATCGCGCCGAGGCCCGCGCCGCGCTGCTCGCGTTCTTCAACGCCAGGCCGACTGGCAAGATGCGTCAGGCAGTGAAGGGGGCGAACTATCAGGTCTCGGTCGTTCGCTACTTCGGCGACGGATCCGAAGAACCATTTTTTACGATGGAAGGTAGCACCAACATCGAGTTCGACGACTGGGGCGAAGTCCTCTGGCTGCTCGGCGAGTACATGCGACAATACCATGACACGGCGTTGCTCGCCGAGCCGACGGGTTGCGGCCCCTTGTACCAATGCGCTCGCGGGCTCATCGCCGCGCCGCTGATCGGGAATACGGAACCATACGACGGCGGACTGATCCTCGACGAGGATACGTCCATCTGGGAAGAGCACCAAAAGGACAAAAAGCATTTTGCTTTTTCCACCGGGATGGCTCTCGTCGGGCTCGAGCACTTCGCCAGTGTGGCGCAGATGGCCGGCGACACTGCGACGTGGCGCACGATGCTCGACACGGTGGCGATGCTCCAGAAAGGTTTCGCCGCCGCGTTCATTCGTGGCGGCACATTGCACGGCACACTCGAGCAGGGTGAAAAGAACGACATCGATGGCGCCCTACTCGCGCTCATTCACCTCGGTGTCGTCACGGACACCGCGATCATTCAAAGCACCGTGCGACGCATGGAGCTGCTCAAGGTTGCCTCCGGCGGCTATCGTCGCGTGCGCAGCAACTATACGGATCCGGCCATCTTCGAGTATTGGTACGAGCGCCAAGAATTTCTCTTCGTGGATTTCAGTTTGGCGGAGGTCGAGCATCGGAGCGACATAGTTCGACGGATCGTCGACAAGGCCGCCGCCGATCACAACATGATTCCGGAGATGTACGTCGCGCTGCCATGCAAGCTGTTTCCGGGTAAGATCGGCGACCCAACCGGGGCGAGGCCGATGGTCGGCTACGGCGCCGGCACCTATATCCTGGATGTCCTGAGCGGCCAGTGATCGCGCTCGCAACGTCCGACGATGCGGTGGCACTCGCGGGGCTGCACAACGCGGTGGCGCAGCGCCTGACCGACTTGCACGGCGTGGGCCCCTGGTCCGGCGTCACGACGGAGAAAGGCGTGCGCTATGCCTTGCGCACATCGAGCGTGTACGTCGCCCGCGACGGCGACCGGATCATCGCCACGTTTCGCCTCATGGCGAAAAAGCCCTGGGCGATCGACGTCGACTACTTCGCGCCCGCCAGACGGCCGCTCTATCTGCTCGGGATGGCGGTCGCGCCGAGCCGGCAACGGTGCGGTGTTGGACGTCAGTGCTTGACTGACGCGAGCGCACTGGCGCGCGAGTGGCCGGCCGATGCCATTCGTCTCGACGCCTGGGACGCCGAGGCGGGCGCCGGCGGGTTCTACGTCCGCTGCGGGTATACCGAAGTCGGACGCAGAACCTATCGCGGCAACCCGCTCATTTACTTCGAGCGACGCCTCACTGCTTCAGGAACTTCTCCGGAATCGGATTCGCCGGCGTCTCGGCGTCCCAATAGATCGTGACGACGTACCACCGCTTGCCATCGTTGAACAGCTGAAAGCTGTTGATGCCGCGCGCAAAGGGCTTCGTATCGCTCGCGGCGTGGTACGATCCGTACGTGCTGAAATCTTGCGTGATCGCGCCGTACGTCTCGGACGTATGCGCGAGCTCCTTCTCGAAGAACCCGTTCTTGTCGAAGTACCCGCCGGCTTGCTTCGCATACTCCTGCGGTGTGTAGACCGTGACCGTCGTCGCGCTGTCACCGCCGTGATGGCGGGTAGGGATCAGTCTCGCCCCCGGGGCGAACAGGGAATAGAATCGATCCCAGTTACGCGGACCGGCTGGACCGGAAATCACATCGTAGATGGCGTGCATGATGGCGTCCTGCGATTGGACGTCAGCAGGCGCGGCCGGCGGGGTGGCGTCCTGGGCGCGAAGCGGAGCCAGGGCGGCGATCGAGGAGAGGGCGAGGGCCCAATGCGTAAGCGTCATGGGCGCAAACAATACACCGGTCTGTCGAAATCGCCAGATGCCCAAACGTCATGAGGCGAACCTTCAACGGAGACAATACATATGCAGTGCGCGCTTTTGATCTACAACAATGAGTCCACCTGGAAGGCGAGCTGGGATTCGGAGGCCATGCAGAAGACGGCCGCGGCATACAAGGCGTTTACGGAAGCGCTCAAGGCATCTGGTGCCTACCTGAGCTCGCAGGGACTCGGTGCCCCGGATACCGCGACCACGGTTCGGGTCAGGCAAGGAAAGCCTCAAGTGCTCAACGGTCCCTACGCCGATGCCAAGGAGCAGCTAGGTGGCATCTACATCCTCGAGGTCCCCGACTTGGATGCCGCGCTCGCGTGGGCCGCGCGCTGTCCGAGCGCGGAGTTGGGCGTCGTCGAGGTGCGCCCCGTGTGGGGTCAATGACGGAGATCGACGCGATCGCGCGGCGCAGCTACGGCAAGCTCGTTGCCTTTCTCGCCGCGCGCACGCGCGATGTCGCGGAAGCGGAAGATGCCTTGTCCGAGGCCTTCGCGAAGGCCCTCGAGGTCTGGCCACGCGATGGCGTTCCCCGGAATCCCGAAGCATGGCTCCTCACCGTTGCCCGGCGAAGGGTGATCGATATGCAGCGACGTCAACGTCGAGCCGAGTCGCTCGAGTGGCTGGAGAGCGTGGCGGATGATCATGACATTCCGGATCAGCGCCTCGCGCTGATGTTCACCTGCGCGCACCCGGCGATCGAAGCGCCGATCCGCGCGCCCCTCATGCTCCAAGTCGTCTTGGGTCTCGACGCGACGATGATCGCGTCGGCGTTCCTGATGGCGCCGGCCACAATGGGTCAGCGGCTCGTCAGGGCCAAGACAAAGATTCGTCAGGCCGGCATTCCGTTTCGGATTCCCGATCGCGAGGAACTGCCGGATCGCCTCGATACGGTGCTCGATGCCATCTATGCGGCCTTCGGCGAAAGTTGGACGGATGGCGGGCGGCGCGATCTCTCGGAGGAAGCCGTGTTTCTCGGACGCCTCGTGGTCGAGTTGCTGCCCGACCAGCCCGAAGCCCTTGGCTTGCTCGCGCTCATGTTGCACGTGGACGCCCGACGCGCGGCGAGACGGTCATCGACCGGCGAATACGTGCCGCTCGCGGAACAGGATGTCACCCTCTGGAATGCGCGCGAGATCGATGAAGCCGAAGCCCTCCTCGAGCGCGCCAGCACACTCGGCGCGATCGGGCGCTATCAACTCGAAGGGGCCGTGCAGTCGGCGCACGTGCATCGATGCCGCACCAACGAGGACAACTGGGCGGACGTCGTCGAGCTCTACGATGCCCTGTACGCGATGTCCGAGTCGCCGGTGGTTGCGATCAACCGCGCCCTCGCGATCGCCGCGCAGCGCGGCGCGCCATCGGGCCTCGATATCCTGCGCGCGCTCGCCGGCGATCGGCGACTCGCGGAATACCAGCCGTACTGGGCCGCGCTCGCGGAACTGCTCGCGCAGACCGGCGTGCATCACGAAGCGCGACGCGCCTACGACATCGCGATCGGCCTCGAACGCGATCCGGCCGTACGCGACTTTCTCAGGCAGCGTCAGGAGCGGATGGCGCGGTAAGCATGAAGCGGCACCGCGGCGATCCGCCGCGATCACACTGTTCGTGCGCATCGAGCCCCGTCACCGCGCTCACGAACATCTCGACCGCACGACACAACTCCGGCCGCGCCGCGACCGCTTCGGCCAGCACGCACGAACACGCCCGCAGGGTGTGGCCATCAGTCTCGACGAGCCCGCCGAGCGCCGTCAGCGCGTCAGCGCCGGCGCGAACTCGCCGCTGAAACTCGCCGCGCGGCGCCGGCGCCGAGGCGGCTAACCGCGAAGCGACATCGGCGAGCAACCCGTCGAGCGCGTCGGGCGCGACATGGTCGGGAAGGGCGGCGACGAGCGCGGTGAGCACCGGCGCATACGCGCGCGAGAATGTGCTTTCGATGTCCGGCGCGATCGCGAACACGATCGGTGGCTTGCCGACACTCGGCGCGTGTCGCGACCCCTGACGGACGACATAGCCATCGCGCTCGAGCGTCGCGAGATGTTGTCGCACCGCGTTCGTCGTCAGCTGCACCTGCGCCGCGATCTCATCGGCAGTCAATGGGCCACATCGCAAGAGCTCGATGATCCGGTCTCGCATGTCAGTAACTTAGTTACGATAATATCACCAGTAAATACTTGACATATTGTGGTTATCAAAATACGATCAACGCCACCTCTATCGAACGGAGACACGTATGCGAGTGGCGAGCATAGCAGTAGGCATGTTGGCGCTTGGCTGGAGCATCACCGCGCGGGCGCAGAAAATCGACGACCCCACGATCGTGGCGATCTTCGATGCCGCGAACACCTTTGACATCGAGGCATCCGGTCTGGCCGCGAAGCGCACGAAGAATCCCGACGTCAAGAAACTCGCCGACCAGTTCGTGCACGATCACTCCGCGGTCCGTCAGCAGGGCCGTGACCTGGCGAAAAAGCTCCACGTGACGCCGACGCCGCCCAAGGAATGCGCCCTCTGCACGGAGCACACGGCCGCCATGGCCAAGCTCAAGGCGACGCCCGACGCGGAGTTCGATCGGGTGTATCTCGAGAATGAGGTCAAGTATCATCGCGAGGTGATCGACGCGATCAACAACACGCTGCTGCCGGCGACCCAGAATGCGGAGTTGAAGACCCTGGAGACGACCGTGGCCCCGGCCTTCAACGCGCATCTGGTCGCCGCGCAGAACTTACTGGACAAGCTGCCGAAGTAATCGCACTTCAACGCCGATCGAGCTGTTCGTCACATCGGCCGAGTGGAAGCGACTGCGCACGGCCATATCGATCAGCTCCTGCTTCGTGTACGCGCGCTTGATGAGCATGGTGCGGAACGTCCAACGCGTCAGCCAGGCATCGAGCGCGCGTCGCCCGCTCTCCTTGAGATAGGCATCGATCTCGGCGGGCGAGACATCCTTCCGGAGGTCGTGGATGATCGCCTGGCCGCCGGGATGCAGCACGCGGTACATCTCATTGAGCGCCTCGACCGGCTCGGCGAAGTTCTTGAAGGCCGCTGAGCAGTAGACGAGATCGAAGGAATCGTCGGGGAAGGGCATGGCCGACGCGTTCCCGAGACGAAACAACACGTTGACCCCGGCGCGCTTGGCGTTGTCGGTGGCGATCTCGACGAAGGTCGCGCTCACGTCGAGGCCCGTGATGGTGAACTGGCCGAGTCGGGCGAGCTCGATCGAGAAGAAGCCGGGGCCCGGGGCAACCTCGAGCACCTTTGCACCCGGCGAGAGCCGCGAGGCGACCATGCCCGCCTGCTCCCGGAAATCGGCCAGATCGTGCTCCCGCGTCCGGGCGTACCAGCGCGCGATCCACCCATCCATGCCCAGTCCTTTGTATGCTTTCATGGCAACTCCCTGAAAAGTGAAGTATCTTACTTTTGCAGGTAACTAAACGATGCCCGCTCGTCGAAAGTTTCTTCTCCAGCGATTGTTGGATCTGGGGCGCCTGGTCAGCACCCGGACGGTCTTCCTGCATCAGGCGATCGCCCAACAGGCGGGGCTCAACGCCACCGACACGAAATGTGTCGACCTCATCCTGCGCGGGCCGGCCGAAGGCGTGACCGCCGGCTGGCTGTCGGAGCAGGCCGGCCTCACCACGGGCGCCATCACGCACATCCTCGACCGCCTCGAGCGGCGGCACGTGATCGAGCGGGTGCGCGATACCGAGGATCGGCGCCGCGTCTTTCTCCGCGTCCACATGGAAACGCTGGAGCCCATGGCGCCGTACTATGATGCGATCGCGGCGGCCTTCGGCGCGCTCTCAAAGCACTACAGCGATGAGGAGCTCGAGGTCATCTGCGACTACATGGAGCGCGCATCCGAGGTCAGCGAACGAGAGCTGGCGAAGCTTCGCGCGCGAGCGACTGACACCACTCGGCCGTCGCCTCGTCGGCCGGGAACGAGCATTCGATCCTGAGCTCCTGCAGCGTCACGTCCTGCGCGGTGCCAAACGTGGTGATGGTCCAGAAGAACCGCACATCGCGGCCGTCCTTCCTATAGTGGGCATGCCAGAGCGGGTTCGCCGGCGCGTCCGCCCATCCGTGCGCGGGGAGATCGGGCGAGGCGAGAACTTCGTTCAATAACGCACGCGGCCGAGGATCATGGGGCGCCGCGGCGACATCGGACTGGAGCTGCCGCACCATGTCCGCGGCGACCTCGCTCCAGTTCACGATGTACGGCCGCAAGCCGCGCGGATCGAACGCCTGGCGGATCACGTTCCGCTCCGCCGACGGGCCGCCGCGGATCCACCCGAACACGCGCGCCGCCCCTTGGTTGACCATGAGCAGATCCCACTGCCGGCTCATCACGATCGCGGGATACGGCTCCTGATGCTTCAAGATCAACTCGATCGCGCCGCGCGCCTTCGCCATCTCCGGCGCGTGGAAATCGGTCTCGCGATACCCGGGAGCATGGCCCGCCGCGATCAGCAGCGCATTGCGCTCGCGAAACGGAATGTCGAGTGCCTCCGCGAGCCGCTCGATCAGCTCGGGACTCGGCTGCGCGCGTCCCGTCTCGACGCAACTCAGATGACGCGACGACACGTTCGCCGACAGCGCGAGATGGAGCTGGCTGATATGCCGCGCCGCGCGCCACTCGCGGAGCAGCACCCCGAAGGGAGAGACCATGACCTGTGAGGTCATTGCTTGGACGATCGCACGTCGCGAACCTGGGGCATGCAAAGAAGAGACTTCATTAAAATCTCGGCGGCCGCAACCCTCGGGGCGTGCGTCCGCCATGTCCACACGGAACCAAGCCCCATGGATGAGACGTCGTTCCGGGCGATGCGTCGATTCGCCGACCTCAGCTTCGGACGGATCGCCTATGTCGAGCGCGGCTCAGGAGCCGCCGCGCTGTTCGTTCACGCGTTCCCGCTCAACGGATTCGAGTGGCGGGGGGCGATCGAGCGCCTGTCACCATACCGGCGATGCATAGCTCCGGATCTCATGGGACTCGGATACTCCGAGATCTCGGAGACGCAAGATCTGGCGCCGGCGCAGCAGGCGGCCATGCTCGCGGCGTTCCTCGATCGGCTCTCGCTGCGGCACGTCGACCTGATCGCCAATGACAGCGGCGGCGCCGTGGCGCAGCTGTTCGTCGCGCACTACCCGAGGCGCGTGCGTACACTGCTGCTCACGAACTGCGATGTCGTCATCGACAGCCCGCCGAAAGCTCTGCAACCTCTGCTCAAGGCGGCACATGCCGGGGTGTTCGCCGATAAGGTGCTGGCACCCGCACTCGCGGATAAGCCGCTCGCCCGGTCGCCCCAGAGTGGCTTTCGCGGCGTGTATCAGGATCCCGCGAACCCGACCGACGAAGCCCTCGACTACTATCTCGCGCCGGTGCTGAGCTCACCCCTGCGCAAGAAGCAGGTGGAAAAGTATTTGCTCGCCCTCGAGCAGAATCCGCTCGCCGGCATCGAGCCGGCGCTCCGCCAAGCCACGATGCCAACGCGCATCGTGTGGGGAACCGGCGACCAAATTTTCTCGCCCGAGAGCCCCGACTGGCTCGATCGCGCTTTCCCGCACTCCCGAGGCGTGCGGCGTGTCGAAGGGGCCAAGGCCTTTTTCCCTGAGGAACAACCGGACATCATCGCCCAGGAGGCCCGGATGCTGTGGGGCAGCGTCTAGACGAGCGACAGCAATTCGCGATCGAGCCGGCCCAGCGTGCGACCCGGAAGATGCACCATCGAAAGGGGACGAACGAGCGAGAGGCCGGCGATCGCGACCCGCGCGACCTGTCCCGACTGGAGCAGGGCAGCCGCCACGAGCTCCGACACGATCCCGACGCCCGCGCCCGTCGCCACGGCCTCGGCGATCCCTCGCGAGTCCGCGATTCGCACGCGCGGCACGAGCCGTATCCCGACGCCGGCCAGCGCGCGATCGACGACCGCGCCCGTACCGGAACCCGGCTCGCGTGCAATGAAGGCCTCGCCCTCGAGTGCCGACGGCGCGATCGGGCGTCGCCGCCGCGCCCACGGGTGCGACGCTGACACGATCAGGATCAGCTCATCGTCCCGAAATCGACGCACCGCCAGTCGCGACTCCGCGACCGGGCCCTCGACGAGCGCCCACCCCACGTCGCCTCGTTCGACGGCATCCGCCATCTCGGCCGTGTTGCCAACGACGATGTCGACCTCGACTCCCGGCTTCTTACCGCGAAGCTTGGCGATTGCCGCCGGCAGGACATAGCCCGCGATCGTCGTACTCGCCGCACCCCGAATCAGTCCGCGCTCGAGTCCGAGTAGTCCCGTCATGAACTCGTCGGTCTCACGCGACAGCGTCAGTGCTCGATCCGCCAACGTTCGCAACGCGACACCTTCCGCGGTCAGTCCCACGCCTCGCCCGCGCCGAACGAACACTGGAGTCCGTAGCTGACGCTCGAGGCGCTGCATGCGCTCAGAGATCGACGGTTGACTGACGCCCATGACGGCCGCCGCCTTGGTAAACGATCCCTCACGGGCTACGACCGCGAACACGACCAGGTTCTCGATATCCATAGGTATAACCTATACGAGCGATACCGAAATATCAGTATCTCCTTGGTTCATAGCCCAGCAGCTTTTTAGCGTGAAAGACAAGCTCCCGGGTATCGTCCTCTGCGCGGTCATCGCAAGCGCCGCCTGGGTTCTCCAAACCCGCTACATCGACGCGATCGTACTCGCGATTGTGCTCGGTGCCGCGATACGAACGGCGTGGAAACCCGGTGACCGCTGGCAGCCGGGCATCCGGACCAGCGGCAGCTTTCTCCTGGAAGTCGCCGTCGTCTTCCTCGGGGCCTCAGTCGATGGCGCCCTCGTCGCTCGCACCGGGCCACTGCTCCTCGGCGCCGTGCTCGCGATCTCCGCCGTCACCTTGATCGCCGGCTACCTGATCGGCCGCGCCCTCGGCCTCCACCATCGCATGGCCCTTCTCGTCGCGACTGGCAACGCGATCTGCGGCAACTCAGCCATCGCCGCCGTTGCGCCCGTGATCGATGCCGACGGCGATGACGTGGCCGCCGCGATCGCGTTCTCCGCCGTCCTCGGCGTCGCCGCCGTGCTCGGACTCCCGGTACTCGGCCACGGTCTCCGGCTCACCGAGGTCCAGTACGGGACGCTCGCCGGTCTGACCGTCTACGCGGTGCCGCAGGTGCTCGCCGCAACGCTTCCCGTATCCGTGGCCAGCGCCCAGATCGGGACCATCGTGAAGCTCACCCGCGTTCTCATGCTCGGTCCGGTCGTCATCGTGCTCTCACTGGCGCGCGGCGGTCGCCAGACCGGCCTGCATCGCATGGTCCCCTGGTTCGTCATTGGTTTTGTGCTCATGGCCGTCGCGCGGACGATCGGCCTGCTGCCTCCGTGGCTCCCGACGCCGCTTCGAACCGTCGCCACCATGCTCACGGTCCTCTCGATGGCCGCGCTCGGCGTGGCCGTCGACGTTCGGGCGCTGGTCCAAGTCGGCGGGCGCGTCACCGCCTCCGTTGTCGGCGCGCTCGGCATCCTGCTTGGCTTGAGCCTGCTGCTGGTGCAACATTCATGATGTGCGCGTAGCCATATCGACCGGTGGCGGCGATGCTCCCGGGCTCAACGCGGTCATTCGCGCCGCGGTCCTCGCCGCCGTCAATCGCGATTGGGAAGTGCTCGGGATCAAACGCGGATTCGCCGGCCTGCTCGGCGAGGACGACGTCGTCCCGCTCACGCGCGAAGCCGTGCGCGGCATTGGCCACCTGGGCGGCACGATCCTCCGCACGACCAACCGCGGCAACCCGCTGCGCTACGAGCGCGCGGGCGTCACGGTCGATCGCTCGGACGAACTGATCGCCAATGCCAGAGACCACGGGATCGACGCCGTCATCAGCATCGGCGGCGACGGCTCCCTCTTGATCGCGCAGAAACTGTTCGAGAAGGGCCTTCACGTCATCGGCGTGCCAAAGACCATCGACAACGATGTCAGCGGAACGGTGACGACGTTCGGGTTCGATACGGCCGTCAACACGGCGATCGAGGCCGTCGACCGCTTGCATACGACGGCCGAGAGCCACGATCGCGTGATCGTCATGGAGGTGATGGGGCGCCACTGCGGGTATATCGCCCTGCACACGGGTCTCGCGGCGAGCGCCGACGTGATCTTGATCCCCGAGATCCCCTACGACATCGACTGCGTCTGCGACAAGGTCCGCGAGCGCGATCGCGCCGGTCGCCTCTTCTCGATCGTGGTCGTGGCCGAGGGCGTGCGGGATGGCGGCGCCGAGCACATCGCGCGCTTGATCCAGGAGAAGACCGGGAAAGAGACGCGATGGCTGGTCCTCGGCCACCTGCAACGCGGCGGCATGCCGACCGGATACGACCGGTTGCTCGCCACGCGATTCGGCGGCGCCGCCGTCCGCGCCGTCGCCGACGGCAAATGGGGACACATGGTGGCGCTCCAGTCGCCCCGTATCGTCACGATTCCGATAGCGCAGGTGTTGGCCCAGCCCAAGCGCGTCGATCCTCATAGCGACACAGTGCTCACCGCGCGCGAAATGGGCATCTCGTTCGGCGACTAGCCGTCCCACGGCTCCGGCACAGCGGTCGATGGCCACGATGTAACGGTGATTCGCCCCGAAGGCTGGCACGATGTGATGCCGCCGCGCGTTCGTTCAGGCAAATGATCAAATACGCTCTATTCGTACTCCTCGTCGCCGGATGCTCGAGCAGCAGTAGCACGGCGCCCCGCACATCGAACTTGACGATTGCCGTCATTGAGCCGACCGGCGTGCTGACCGGCATCGTCAATACGGAAGTAGGACAATTCGCCGTTCGTGTCCGTGATTCGGTGACCGGTCAGTTCCTGTCGGGTATCACTGTCAACTGGTCAATCTCCCAAGGCCTTGGTTCGCTGCCGGCGCCGACAACCACCACAGACTCGTTGGGCGTCGCGACCAACACGATGACCCTCGACCGGCACCCCGGTCCGGCGGAAATCACGGCGTCATTGAGCAACGCGAGGGCGGTGCGATTCACGGTCGCCGCGGTACACGGCCCGATAGCGACCGTGCAGTCGGCCGTCGGCCAACTGGCGGGCGTCCCCGGCGGTATCGACACGATAGCCGTCACCGTCGTAGACCAGTACGGCAATGCCGTCCCCCAAGCACTCGTTCACTTCCTGACCACCGATGGTGTCGTCCGAGACACGGTCGCGAACACCGACGGCAACGGTCGCGCATTCACGCCGTGGTTCCTGCCGGTGCGATCCGGCAGTGTCACCGCAACCGCCATCGTCGTCCCACTCGCTCCAGTGAATTTCACGACGACGCTTGGCCCGCGGTGATGCCGGTCAGCGAGTAGCTCAGCTCACGCAACCGGTCGCGCGCGGCGGCATTGTATGCCTGGGCGTTCGCGCGCGCCGGTTGCAGGCCATTGTAGTACACGCCCGAGTCCGACGACTCGGCGGCATGAATGATGGCATCCGCGCCCTCATCGACGGTGCTCACGGGCGACACGCCCGCTTCTCGCACCATGGTCGTGTCCATGTACGTCGCCGGATGCAGCGCCACCGCCGGTATGCCAGCCGCCGCCAGGTCGAACGTGAACATGATCTGGGCGAGCTTGCTCTGGCAGTACGCGCGGACGCCGCTATAGCCATGCTCGAGCATGACATCGTCGAAGTCGATCGCCTGTTGGCCGATCGATGCGACGTTGACGACCCGCGCGGGTTGGAGCAGATGCGTCAGCAGGAACCCGGCGAGGTAGTTGACCGCGAAGCGTAGCTCATAGCCGTCCTCGCTGACTTCACGCTTCGACGAGGACTTCCCGGTGCCGATACCGGCATTGTTGATGAGCAGGTCGAGCCGCCCGTAGTCGCGGGTCACGTCCGTCGCCAACTCCCGCACGGCGGCAAGCGACGCCAGATCAGCGATATAGATCTTCGTCCGGTGCGCCACGCTCTCCGCTCGTGCGCGATTCCGTCCATGGACGAGGACCGTCGCGCCCTCGGCGCCCAAACGTTCCGCGACGCACCGGCCGACGCCGTCGGTCGAGCCAGTGACCAAAACCTTCGAGTGGGCATTAAGATTTGGCATGCGAACTCTTCTGGTGTGTGTGGCCTTGCTCGCTATGCAAGGCGGGGATCCGAGTTACGATGTCGTGATTCGGCATGGCCGCGTCCTCGACGGCGAGGGGAATCCGTGGATTCTCGCCGATGTAGCCATACGCGATGGAAAGTTCGCGAAGATCGGCGTAGTTCCCGAACGGGGCCGCGTCGAAATCGATGCGACGGGGAAGTATGTCAGCCCCGGCTGGATCGATGCGATGGACCAGTCCGGGTCGACGCTGTTGCAGAGCGGGCGGGCCGAGAACAAGCTGCAGGAGGGCGTGACGACGGCGATTGGCGGTGAGGGCGGCACGCCCGTGCCCGCCGACAGTGTGCGACAGTACTTCGCGACGCTCGAGCGCCAAGGCATCAGCATCAACTTCGGCAGCTACTTCAGCGAAACCCAGGCCAGGGAAGCCGTCCTCGGCCAATCCGCGCGCAAGCCGACGCCGGCCGAGCTCGCGCGGATGCGCGCGATCATGGATACCGCCATGCGCGGCGGCGCGATGGGCATGACGACGGCCTTGATTTATCCCCCGTCGAGCTACGCCTCGACCGACGAGCTAGTCGAAGTCGCGAAGGCCGCGGCGGCCTATGGTGGCCTGTACGCGAGCCACATTCGCGGCGAAGGGAAAGAAGTCGTCCAAGCCGTCAACGAGGCCATCACGATCGGCGAGAAGGCCGGATTGCCGGTCGAGATCTTTCATCTCAAGGTCGCATATCGCCCGGGATGGGGAATCCTCATGGACTCGGTGGGCCGCGCCGTCGATGCGGCACGCGCTCGCAACGTCGACGTCGCCGCCGACCTGTACGTCTATACCGCCGGCGGGACGGGCCTCGAAGCGACGATCCCCAGCTGGGCGCACGAAGGTGGCGTCGACTCACTCAAAGCACGTCTGGCGAATCCAGCGATCCGCGCGCGGCTCAAGAAAGAGCTCGTGACCGGGTCGCCGGGATGGTGGAACATCATCGAGGCCTCGGGCGGGTGGGACGGGATCGTCTTGGTGAATGCCCGCAACGCGGACAACGCCAAGTACGAGCAACAATCCATCGCCCAGATCGCGAAGGAAACCGGCAAAGATCCCGCCGACGCCGCCTGGGATCTCGTCGCGCAGGGCCATGACCGCGTGATGGCCATCTATCACATGATGGGCGAGCAAGACATCGAGACCGCGCTCAAATTTCCGTGGACGAGCATCGGCAGCGATGCCGGAGCGGTCGTGCAGATCGGCGTGACCGACGAGACGGGCCTCCCGCATCCGCGCAGCTTCGGCAACTTCCCGCGCGTCATCGCCCGCTACGTGAAGGAAACGCGCACCCTCACGCTGCCCGAAGCGATCCGGAAGATGACCGGTTGGCCCGCGACGCGGTTGCGTCTGGCGAATCGTGGCACGATCGCGGTCGGCAACTGGGCCGACGTCACGATCTTCGACTACGACAAGCTCCAGGACAAGGCGACCTACGAGAAGCCGATGGAGTTTCCCACCGGCATCGAATGGGTCCTGGTCAATGGTGTGGTGACCGTTGACCATGGCCACCACACCGGCGCGAAGGCCGGTCGCGCCATTCTCGGTCCTGGCGCGACCTAGGTCGCGGGGGTGGCCGGGCTCTTTTTCTTGCCGCCGAGCAGTTTGCGGAAGAACGCCGCGACCGCCGCGACCGCGACCAGGATCAGCTTCTTCGCCGCCAACAGGAGCGGGATCAGCAACTTGAAGATTCCGGCCTTCGCGGCGATGCCGCCGATGATGAGCGCCCCGATGCCGTAGGCGGCCACGTGGTCGCCCTTCACGAAATCGGCATAGCGATTCCCGGGATTGAACTGCACCATCGCCAGGGCGTCCGGTGTGGCTTCTTGGACGAGCGGCAGCTGGCTCATCGCCGACACCGCGTTCAGCACTAACACTCCGCGGCGGCCCAAGACGCGAATCTTGTAGTTCAGCGTGTGCACCGTGTCACCGCCGAAGCTCAGCTCCTCGGCCCAGTAGAGCTTCTTCGCCTGCGCATCGTAGTGCGGCGGCACCGCCCACCCGATGACTTCCATGGTGGCGTAGCCTTCTTTTTTCCGCTCGGCATTCTCCTCACGCGCCGACTGTTGGAGTTGGCCAAGCAACGAGTCGTAGTTGATCTTCGACGCACCGGAGTCCGACACGTATCCGTCGTCCTGATACGTGATCACGATCGCCCACGCGCCGCTGTCGACCGGCGTCATCCCCGTGGGCACCAGCATTCCCAGTGGATTGTCCTTAACCGGATTCCCCCAGGCACGAAGCACCCGACCTGCTTGCTCGCCGTCGAGGAACCGGTAGTTCTGGCCAACGCCTTTCAGCGTCGCCAAGCCGCCCTTGAGTTGGACATCGCCGGTCTGGTATTTCAGCGACGCCGCGAACTTGGCCCGCGCCGCGGCGACCGAGTCGGTGCTCTGGAGCAATATCGCGGCCGCAATCAAATAGATCACTTGCGCTTCCTCTTTTTCTTGGCGGGTAGCGTCCCGACGAACGAAACGGCCAAGCGAATCCAAGACTTCACGGCGCGGGCATTCAGCGCCGGATGATCGACGTAGATGTAGTCCTTCATGGTCCGGCCATGCATGACCAGCGGCCTCGTCCCAGGCTTCGCGAGCGCCGCGCGTGTCCGCTCCTGACCGACGCGCAACAGCAACCCGCGACTCGATGCGCCCGCGAGCAGATGACCATTGAGCATGAACCCGATCCCGCCGAACATTTTGACTTCCGTCCACTCCCCGACGTCCATAAGAGCGTCGCGGATGCGTTCGGCGAGCTGCTCGTCTATTGGCACGTGTGACTATACAACATGAGCGACACGATTCAAACGATTGTCGGTATCGACGCACCGGCCGACGAAGCGCAACGGCTCGCGGAAATGATGCAGCGATGGCTGATCCAAGAGGGCATCGCCGACTCGACGGGTCATCCGGGCCCGAACTGGGCGTTCGCGACGGCTCCCGGCGGTGACAATGGTTTCCGTCGGCTCGTCACGAATGACGTGAAGATTCAAGTCGGCCGGCAAGTCTTCACCGCGATGGAAAATGGCATCGAGCTCCAGTGCTCGACCTGTCGCGCGGTCTTCGAGCCCGAGGCCCGTTGGATCGAGGCGGTGGAGCAGTGGTTCCATGGCGATGACCGCACTCTCTTCGCCTGCCCGGTATGCGGCGGCGCCGAGCGCCTCAATGAATGGCGTGGGCCGATTCAGTGGGGATTCGGCCATCTCGGCGTCGAGTTCTGGAACTGGCCACGACTATCCGACGACTTCGTGCGCGCCGCCGGCGAAGTACTGGGCTCACGCGTCATAGTAGTAGACGCGCACGTCTAGCTGATTTGTAGGTAGAAGTAACCCAACGAGTTACTTTAAGCCGCCACGCAACGAGCAAAAGCTACTCGGAAATGAGCGTGACACACCGGACTCCTGATTGAGCATTGATCGAGCGTAGCTCGATCATTTTTGCTCAATCAGCCAGTCGAGCGCCTCGTCCAACTTATCGAACAACGCGAACGACCGCTCCGACGTCCGCTCGATCGCCTTCAAGAATGCCGTCTTTTGTAACGAGCTCAGTCCCACCAGCGCACTGGCTCTCATGTGCGGCCGGTTGGCGACGGCCAGCTGCTTGATCGCCTCGAAGACCTCGGTCGTGAACCGAGAGTCGGTAAAAATCGCGACCGCTCGAACCGAACCCAAAGGCTCGTTCGGCATGATCTTCCGCTCGGCTTCGATGAGCGCTCTCCAGTCATCCCAATTACTGAAGCCGGAGTAGTCAGTGTACATGATCGAGACGCCCTTGTGCTCGATCTTTTTGAGTCGTTCATTCATGCTGGAAAGGGACGTCGGAGGTTGCATTTGCGTCACAACGGTAAAAAGTATCGAATTCTATAGCGTCATAGTTCCGACCTACAACATGGCCCGATACCTGGGCGACGCGCTGGACAGCGTGTTCGCCCAGACGCGCCAGCCGGGCGAGGTCATCGTGGTCGATGACGGCTCGACGGATGACACCCGCGCCATTGTCGGACGGTACTCGGACCGCGTTCGATATATCCACCAATCCAACGCAGGCGTCTCGGCCGCGAGAAATGCCGGGCTCCGCGCGGCCTCCCACGAGTATATAGCCCTGCTCGACGCGGATGACATCTGGGCCCCGGATAAGCTCGCCGCGCAAATCCCGCTATTAGAACAGGATCCGTCGATCGGCCTCGTCTGTTCGGATTTCGCGATCGAGCGCGCCGACGGCCGACGTGTCCCGTCGTATTTCGCGGCGCATCCCTGGGATGACCATGGCGATGTGTTCGAGGGCGTGTTCAGTGGGTGGTCGATCCCGCCGTCCAGCGTCGTCTTCCGGTGGGGCGCGGCCGGTGAGTTCGATGAGTCCCTGACGGTGGGCGAGGACCTCCATCTCTTTCTCCGTATAGCGTGCTCATGGAAAGTCGTCGCGGTGCCACGCGTCCTGTGCACGAAACGAGAGCGGCCAGACGGCGCACGGCCCTTCGAGGACGCCATGCTCGGCAGCCTGCGCATGCTCGATCGACTCGAAACGGCGATGCCTGATCTGTCGACACGCCGGCGCCGGCTCGTGCGACGCAGAAAGGGGGACCTCGAACTGGAGCTTGGCCGATACCGCACCAGGAATGGACGGGCGGCGGAGGGAAGAGGTGATCTCATCCGGGCGGTGCGGGACTATCCGTTGAACGCCAAGGCCGTGGCCTGGCTCGCGATCAATCTTTCCGGATGGTCCGGCCCACGACCACGGTGATGTTGTCGCTGCCACCGCCGTCGAGCGCATCCTGCACGAGCGCCTCGCAGACTTGCTTCGCCGAGGTCATGTTCCTCAGCCGCTCCCGAATCCGCTCGTCCGACACGTGCTTCGTCAGTCCATCGCTGCACAGCAACCCGACCGTGCCCCACACCTGGTGGAGATAACTCACGACCGGCGTGTTCTGCGACCCGCCGATGGCGCTCGACAGCACGTTGACCCACCGCGTACGATAGGCGTCGGTCTGCGTGAGAATGCCGCTGTCGATGAGATCCTGCGCCATGGTTTGATCGCGCGAGAGCTGCGTCAGCTCACCATCGCGCAGGACGTAACACCGGCTGTCGCCGACCTGCAGGATGTATGACCGTGGCCACATTCCGATCCACAACGTCAGCGTCGTGGCCATCCCGCCGAGAGCCGGATCGTTCTCGGTTTGCCGCAGCAACTCTTGATGGACTTCCCGCGCCGCGTTCTCGAGCGCGCGGGGAAAGTCACTCGTGCCACCGGTGTCGCCGAACGCCGACAAGCGAATGCACTTTATGACGTACTGCGTTACCGCCTCGACCGCGAACCGGCTGGCCGCCTCCCCCATGGGGCCACCGCCCACACCATCGGCGACCATCGCCAGCAGCGCGATACGCTCCCCTTCGATGGGCAAGCCCTCGAGCGACGGTAAACTCGTCAGGTGCGCCTCGACTTTCCGGCGAATCGAGGCGATGAGGAAGTTGTCCTGGTTGACCGTGCGTACCGCGCCCGTGTGCGTGACGCCGAAAAAATCGATCTCGTCGTCGCGTGGGGAACGGTCGGCAACCGCGGCCGTGGCCATGCCCTCAAAGTAATGGTATTCTGAGGCGATGCTGTACGTCGCTTTCCTTCGGGGGATAAACCTCGGCAGTCGCCGGTCGGTCGCGATGGCGGATCTCCGCGCATTCGCGGAAGCGCTGGCATTCACGCGCGTCAGCACGCTGCTCAACAGCGGCAACCTCGTGTTCGAGACCACCGGCAAATCCGGCGCGCAACTCGAGCGATTGCTCGAGGCCGAGTGCGAAAAGTATCTCGGTCTCCGCACGGAATTTTACGTGCGCAACGCGACAGAGTTGAGCACTTTGATCAAAGAGAATCCGTTTCCCGTCGAGGCGAAGAAGGACCCGTCTCGTCTCGTCGTGATCTTTCTCAAGCAGACGCTAGCCGCCACCTCCGTCGTGATACCGGGACGAGAACGCGTGCGGGTCACGGGTCGGCACGCGTTCGTGTACTATCCTGACGGTCAGGGCCGGTCGAAGCTCAAACTGCCTGGTGACGGCACGGCCCGTAACTGGAACACCGTCACCAAGCTCGCGATGCTTACGGCTTCTGCGTAGTCGACGCCGAAGCCGTCGGCGTCCCTCCATGATAGTTCGGGTAGCTCGGCCGCTTCGCGACGGCCGGCGGGTTCTTGCTCAGAGAATCGAGCGCGATCGCGACCGCCTTCTCGAGCTGCGTGTCGTGTCCTGAGCGCCACGCGGCCGGGTCCAGCTCCACGGATACGTCGGGCGACGTACCATGATTCTCGATCTCGAATTGGCCTCGCGTCGTGTACAGCGCGACACGGGGAGCGGTGACGCTCATCCCGTCCATGAGCACGGGATAGTCGTAGATCCCGACCAAGCCACCCCACGTACGCTTGCCGACGAGTGTCCCGACCTTCGTCTCATGGAACATGAACGGCAACGCGTCGCCGCCCGAGCCGGCGTACTCGTTCGTGATCATGACCTTGGGACCAAAGATCGCGCCGACCGGCGATGTGAAATCCGTCGCGTCGCGAGTCATCTCGCGGAACAACGGCACGCGATGCATCACCTCGATCATATAGTCGGCGATCGAGCCACCGCCATTGAACCGCTCGTCGAGGACGGCGCCCTGCTTGTTCGTCTGCGCGAAGTAGTAGCGTGTGAAGTAGGTGTACCCGCCGCCCCCGGTGTTCGGGAGATAGATGTACGCCAACTTGCCGCTGCTCAGCTTATCGACGGAACGCCGGTTGTCCTCGATCCACGCGAAGTTCCGGAGTGCGCCCTCGTTCGCGATCGGAACGACACTGACGTCGCGCGCGCCCGTACCCGACGGATCTTTCCCGACGCGCAGCACGATCGTCTTGCCGGCCGTCGCCTCGAAGTGCTTGTACAGATCCTCCGTGGCGCGCACGTCCACGCCATTGACGGCAATGATGTACTCGCCGACCGCGACGTTCACGCCCGGCTGGGTCAGCGGCGCTTTGAGCTCGGGGTTCCAGCTCTCGCCTGAATAGATCCGCTCGATCTTATACCGATCATGATCGACGGCGTAATCCGCGCCGAGGAGACCCGTCCGCGGGGGATGCGCGAGCGGCGGATCGCCACCACCGGAGATGAACAAGTGCCCGACCGTGAGCTCGCCGAGCCCCTCCGTGAGGAGATAGCGCAGATCCTGCCGACTCGCGAGGTTCGGCACATACGCGGCATACTTCGCCTCGGCCGCGGCGAGATCGAGCCCATGGTAGTGCGGGTCATAGAAGAAATCGCGCTCGATGCGCCACGCTTCGTGGTACATCTGCTTCCATTCCGCGCGCGGGTCCTCCGCCACCTGCACATCGCCGAGATTGAGTGTTCCTTCGCCTGGCTTCGGCGCGTCGGCGCTCGCGATCACCCACTGACCATCCGCGCGATAGAGCATCTTGTTGCCTTTCGCCGACAGACGGAACGTGGTCGGCGTGCGCTCACCGACGTCGCCGCCCGGATCGAAGCCCATGATGCCATCGACCAGCTTCACCAGCTTCCGGCTCGTGAGATCCCACTTGTACAACGTTTGCCGCGTGCCCGCATTGTCCTCGGCCGACATCGGCGGCTTGTCGACCGTCTCCAGGACGTAGATCGTCCCCGTCGCGCCGGCCACGAGACCGCTCCACCGCCGGTCGCCCAATGGCAGTGGCACGATGCGCTGGCTGATGTTGGTCAGATCGATCTTCACGTCGCTGCTCATCGCCGCCGCCGCTTTCTTGCTCGTGTCCGGCTTGGCGGTCGTATCAACCTTCTCATCGTCCGACAGCGGCGTAAGCGGCGAAGGCTTGTCGTTGCGCAACACGACCAAATAGATGCTGCGCGTCACCGGCCGGTCGTAACTCGACATATCGAGCCAGCCGGATGACGCACCCGCATTCGTGCTCGATGTGAAGTACAAGTACTGGCCGTTGCGATCGAACGCCGGATATCTCACATCCGTCATCGGATCCGTCACCTGCGTCGCCGTCGCCGTTTCAAGCGAATACAAAAAGACCGCGTGAAAATGGTTGGCCAGGCTCCGCGTGTACGCGATCCACTTACTGTCCGGCGACCACACGGGGTCCATGGAGCGCCATGGGGCTTCGTACGGATCGGTGTCGACTTTGATCGACTTGCCGGTCGCGACGTCGAGGCACCAGAGATTCAACCGCTTGTCCATGTAACTGATCTTCTTCCCGTCGGGCGACCACGCGGGCGCGTAGTAGAACGACGGCGCATCGCCGAGCGTGATCGAGCGCGGAGCTCCGGTGCCGTCCTGCGACACGACATGCAGCGTGTAATCGCCGGACGCGTCGGAGAAGAACGCGATCGACCGCCCGTCCGGCGACCAGGCGGGATCCCGCTCCATGACCCCCGTCGTGTTCGTCAGATTGCGAACGTCGCCTTTTTCAGCGGGAACCGTCAAGATCTCCCCGCGTGTCTGGAAGACGGCGCGCGCGCCGTTCGGCGAGATGTTGGCCGCGAGGATCGACGGCGCGGCGGCGACAAAGTGCGGCCGCACGTTCGGCAGATCGCCCTCGACCGTAATCGGAATCCGCGTCGATTGCTTGGTCTTCGGGTCGAACGAGAAGAGCGTCCCGAACTGCTCATACACGATCGCGTCGGGCCCGGCCGACGCCGATTTGATGTCGAGCCCCGTGTTGGTGACGACTTTCGTCACCTGCTTGCTATGCGTGTCGTACTCGAACAAGGTCGTCGGACCATCGCGGTCTGACAAAAAGTAGACAGAATTGCCGACCCACATCGGCCAGCTGTCGTTGCTATTCTCTCGCGGGATACGCTCGATCGATGCATCGGACATTGTGGCGAGCCAGATCTCCGATGTCTCACCGCCGCGATATCGTTTCCAGATCTCGTTCGCGGGATCGTTCGGCAGATACGCGAGGCGCGACCCATCGGCCGAGAACGATCCGGTGTATCCACGAGGGAGGTCGACTTCCGTCGCTGGACCACCGTCCTTGGACACCGTGAACAGCCGCGAGAAGCGACTGTAGCTCGTTCGTGAGGAACGGAACAGAATGTGCTTGCCATCGGGTGTCCAGCCGACGACCACGTCGGGCGCCGGATGGTACGTGAGGCGCTTCGGTAGTCCGCCGTCGGCACTCACGACATAGACGTCCGTGTTGCCGTCATACGTGCCCGAGAAGGCGATCAAAGCACCATCGGGCGAGTACGAAGGGTCAGATGCTTCGCCATTTCCAGCGGTCAACCGTCGAGCCGCGCCACCTGTTCGCGGCGCCGTCCAGATGTCGCCGCCATAGGCAAAGGCGACTGACGTTCGGCTGATGGTAGGCTTTTGCAGCAGTAAGGGGCCCGTGGTGGTCTGGGCCTGCACGAGTGGGGCTATGCCCGCGACGAGAGCAACGAGGAATCGCATCCGGACATCATGGCGAACAGTACCGTGACACGCCAGATACCAGCGGGCTCGGCCGCCTCGCCAGCCCGTGTAACGACACTGCCACGCCAACCGGTGGCGACTGAGCCAGAGCGCATCTTATCCCGACTATGATGGAGTGGCTCGGCAAGAGACTTGGCCTGGAACTCGGTGCCCACGTCATCCGCGGCGTTCTGCTCCCCGGTAGCACGGTGGTCGAGATCGCCTATGAACAGGAACGCATCGAGGATGCCGTACGGGCGCTCGAGGAGCACACCGCCGGTGTCAGACGGATCGCGGTTGCCGTCGACTTGCCGCTCCTTATCACCAAGCGTGTTTCAAAGCTCCCCGCGCTTTCGGCGGCCGAGCGTCGCAAGATCCTGATGCTCGAGTCAGAGCGCTTTTTCGCCGATCGGTCCCACGGGTTCGTCCCCGCCGTGTGCGCGGACTCCGATCTCGTTTTCGCGGTACAGGATGACCTCCTCGCCACGTGGATCGGCGCGCTCGAACGCATTGCCCCGGTCGACCTGGTCGAACCCGCCCCAATGTCGCTGGCTCGCGCACTGGCACGGATGGGAATCCGGGACGGGACGGTCGCCTGCGACGGGGGCTTCTTCGAGCTCGCCGACGGCGACGTGACCAGCGCGCGGCGCATCTATGGGGATCCGCCAGAAGCCACGGTGACGGTGCCGGCCATCGGCGACGTGCCGGCGGCATTCGCGACGGCCTATGGCGCGGCGCTGGCCGACGACGAGCCGCGGGACTTCGCGACGACACTCGTCTCGCCGCAACACGCGAACGCCATTCGTGGGCGTCGTCGTCGTGAGTTCGCGCTGGCGGGCGCCGCGGCCGCCCTCGCGTTCCTCTTCGCGCTCACGTCGCTCGATGCATGGCGTGATCGTGCCGTCACCGCGGTCGCGACCGGACTCGTGGGACTCAAGCAACGCGCGGCTCCGGCGCTGGCCCTCGAGATTGAGCTCGAGACCCGCGCGCAGCGCGCCCAGGCGATTCGTCAGCTCGAGGCCGAGCGACCCATGCGCCTCAGCGTGTTGCTCGCGCTGTCCCGGCAACTGCCGCCCGGCGCGTTCGTGCGCGGCATTCGCGGCTCGGGCGGCGAGTGGCAACTGGACGGCTACGCGCCGAGCGCGGCCAGTGTGGTGGCCCGGCTCGGCGCCGCGCCTGAATTCAAGGGCGTGCATTTTTTGTCGGCCATGAATCACGCCCAAGTTGGTCACCAATCGTATGAAAGCTTCGCCCTGGCTTTTCGATTCGTTTCAGCGCCTTAGGCCACGCGAGCGACGCGTGGTCATTGGTGGGGCCATCGTCAGCGCGGTGGCGGTGGTTGTCGTGGGCCTGATTCTCCCGATCGCCGATCACTGGACGTCGCGTGAGAGCGCCTATGCCGCGGATCGCGCACAGTGGATAAAACTCTCGGCCCTCGCGGCGAGCACCGATCGCCTGCAGCGCGCGCTGGATGCGCAAACGAGGGCGCTTGCGGTCGAGGAGAACCGACTCGTGGAAGGCACCACGCCGGCCCTGGCGGCGTCGGCGTTGCAGGGTATGCTCCAGCAATACGCCGTCGGGAGCGCGATCCAGCTGCAACGGGTCGATGCGGCGGGAGAGGCAAAGGCCACGAAACCCGGCCTCCTCGAGATTCCCGTGCAGATGTCCGGGACCGCGAGCGTCGCGGGGTTAGTCGATTTTCTCTCGAAGCTCGAGCGAGGCAACAAGCTGCTCATCGTCGATGAGCTGGCGATCAACGCCGGCTTCGATATTCCCGGCGCGTCGATCGCCGATGTGGGAGGCGGGCAGACGCAGGCGCTGCAATGGACGTTGCGGGTCCATGGCCTCTATGGAGGCACGGCACAATGAGGGTCGTGCCCATCCTCTACGGTGCGGCCGCGGTCCTCGCGCTATCAGGACTGTACCTCCGGTTCGCGAAGCCGGCCCTGCCGTCCGCTGATCCCAGTGACCTCCGGCTTCCCGCACAGCAACAGCCGCCGGCCGCCGGCGATGTTACCCCGGCCGCCGCGAGTTATCAGCTGATTGTCGACCAGAACATCTTCTCGCAGGACCGGGGTGCTCCCGCGGTCAAATCCGCTGCCCCGCGCACCGAAAAGCCGCGCAACGCGGAACCCGATTTCGCGCTCCGCGGGACGACGATCGGCCCGCGCGGTGCGGTCGCGCTCATCGGCGCCGAGATCCATCGCGTCGGCGACATGGTTGATGGGGCGAAGCTGATCGCGATCACCGATTCCACCGTCACGCTTGAACGCCCATCCGGGCCTCTCGTCCTCCACGTGCCGAACTCTCAACGCAAGAAACTGTGAACGACGTGCACGCAGTGAAAAAACTCGCGACGTTTTTGCTTCTCGCCGTGATCGCCGTTCCGAGCATCGCGGGCGCGCAGCAGGGCACGATCCGGATCAACTACGTGAACGCCGAACTGGGCGATGTGATTCGATCACTGGCCGCGGTGATGGGCGTGAATGTCGTCTTGGCGGACGTGCCGAGCCGGCGTATCACGTTCCAGACGGCCGAACCGGTGCCGGCCTCGCAGGCCGGAGCCGTCCTCGAGGGGATCCTCGAGGCGCAGGGCATGGTGCTCGTGCAGACCGGCCCCGTCGCGCAAGTGATGCCGGAGGATAAGCGTCCGTCGACGGGCCCGATCCATACCGGCAAAGACTTGCCGACGCCGCCGCCGCTCGGGTTGGTCACGCAGATCGTCCCGCTCGACTATGTGCGCGCCGACGAAATCGTGCAGCTGCTCTCGAAGGTCCAGAGCAAGATCGCGCGCGTCGAGGTCGTGCCCCGGTCGAACGCCGTGCTCGTGACGGATCGTGGCGTGAACGTCGCCCGTTATCTGGATCTCATTCGCCCGGTCGACGTCAAGACCGCGGGTGAGGCGGGCCTGAGCACCTATGTGTATGCGCTCAAGCACGCGAACGCGGTCGAGTTGGCCACCACGCTCGGGCAGGTGTTCGGTGCGACCGTCGCGCAGGTGGCCCCACGCCAGCGTGTGCAGGCCCTCGAGGGCAAAGGTCTGTCGGGCGCGCTCGGGAACATGCAGCAGCGCCAGAATCAGTCGTTCAACCAACGCTTGGCGTCGGATGCGGGTGCGACGACCGCGCCGACGGTCGAGGTCGCGGCGCCGGCCGATTCGAGCTCGCGCGGCGGGGGATCGAGAAGTGGTCTCGTGGGCGGGACGATGATCGTACCGGATCAAGCGACGAACGCGCTCGTGATCCGGACCGCGCCGCCCAACTTCGCGGTCTTGCAGGAGACGATCGACCGCCTCGATGTGCGGCCGCCGCAGGTACTACTCGAGGTGTTGATCGCCGAGATCAACCTCGATCGGAATACCTCGACCGGCATCAACTGGCAGCTCTACTCACACGCGGGTTTGCAGGGCGATAGCACCCGTGGCGTGCTCGGCGGGTTCGGTTCACAAAACTTCACGGGCGACAGCGGGTTGACGTCGCTCGGCGGCCTCGGCATCCGCGTCGTCAGCCTGGCGACGTTGAACGTCCGCGCCTTGCTGCAGGCCGTGGCCGCGCACACGAGCTTCCGCGTGCTTTCGGCGCCGCGCGTGCTCGCGCTCAACAACGAGCAGGCCCGCATCCTCGTCGGCAGCGAGGTGCCGTTCACGTCCGCGACGATCAGCGGTATCACGTCATCGGTGGACCAGGTCGTCGATTATCGCGACGTCGGCACGCAGCTGACGGTGCTGCCGCAGATCAACGCGGACGGGTACGTGACGCTGCGACTCTTGCAGGAAGTCAGTGAGCTCTCGTCAACGACCTTGGCCGCGGCGCAGAACGCGCCGATCATCACGACTCGTGAGGCCGAGACGAGTGCCATCGTGAAGAGTGGGCGTACGGTTGTGATCGGAGGACTGATCAGTTCTTCCCGCAATTTGACCGAGACCGGCATTCCGATCCTGAAGGACATCCCGCTGATTGGTGGGCTGTTCAAGGATCGAACGCTGGATCGCGCTAAGAGTGAGTTGGCCATCTTTTTGACGCCCTACGTGGTGTTCAGCGACGAGCAGGCGGACTCGGTTTTGCAGCAAGAGCGCAAGAAGATGCCCGATT
Organism: Gemmatimonadaceae bacterium; assembly: GCA_035652495.1. Classification (GTDB taxonomy): domain Bacteria; phylum Gemmatimonadota; class Gemmatimonadetes; order Gemmatimonadales; family Gemmatimonadaceae; genus DASRDS01. The sequence continues at coordinate 9,769 of DASRDS010000371.1, read as the reverse complement.
TGAAGGAGCCGCTCGACAGCATCCTGGCCCCCAAGCCGCAATGACGAACGCCGAGCTCCGCGCGGCGGCGGTTGGGACGTTGGCGCAGCGTCTCTCTCCCAAGTATTTGGAGGAGCACTGCCTGGTCCCCGTCGCGGTCAATGAAGCCGGCGCCCTCGTCATCGCGGCGGGTGCGCAGCCGGATGTCACTGTTCTCGACGAACTCGCCTGGTACTATGAGCGCCCGGTCACAGTCATCGCCGCGCCGGCGGCAGAGATCCAAGCCGCCGTCATGTCAGCGCAATCGGAAGCGGCGTCAGAAGTCAAAGCGACAGACAGCCTGGTTGTCGTATCAGATGAAGAAGAGCAAATAGATGATCTTCGCGCGCTGGCGAATCAGGCTCCAGTCATCAAGCTGGTCAACCTGTTGATCCTCGAAGCGCTCCGAGCGAGAGCCAGCGACATTCACTTGGAGGCTGACAGCGACGGCCTTCAGGTGCGCTACCGTATAGACGGTGTGCTGCAAGAGATCTCGCACCCGCCGCGACAATATCAGGCCGCCGTTTTGAGCCGCGTCAAAATCATGGCGGGCCTCAATATTGCCGAGCGCAGATTATCACAAGACGGACGTATTCGGCTCAAGCTGTCGGATAGAGAGTTGGATCTGCGCGTGTCGATCACGCCGACGCTGCATGGCGAAGGCGTCGTCCTCCGCATTCTCGACCGAGGCACGGGCATACGAGATCTCAAAGATCTCGGTATGCCAGCCAGTGTTCTGGAGGGTTTCGAGCGACTGGTCCGTCAACCGCACGGGATCGTTCTGGTCACGGGCCCGACGGGTTCGGGCAAAAGCACGACGCTCTACGGCGCACTCGACCGCCTGAATCAGGCGAGCGTGAAGATCATCACGGTCGAAGACCCAGTCGAGTACCAGATGAAGCGCGTGACCCAGATCGCGGTCAACCCGAAGATCGGCCTGACATTCGCCGCGGTCCTCCGCTCGATCCTCCGTCACGACCCGGACATCATTATGGTCGGCGAGATGCGCGATCGCGAGACCGCCGAGATCGCGATCCAGGCGGCGCTCACGGGCCATCTCGTATTCTCGAGCCTCCACACGAACGACGCCCCATCGGCCGTGACGCGCATGGTCGACATGGGCATCGAGCCGTATCTCGTCTCGGCGACCGTACTCGGCGTCCTCGCCCAGCGCCTCGTGCGCGTGATCTGCGACGCCTGCCGCGGCACCGGCTGCGAGATGTGCGCGCGGACGGGATATCGCGGACGCACCGGCCTCTATGAACTGATGCCGCTCAGCGAGACGCTGCGCGAGCGTATCGTCAGGCAAGCCCCGCTCGCCGAAATCCGCGCGACGGCGATCGCCGAGGGGATGGTATCGTTGCGGGAAGCGGGCCTCGAGAAGGCGCGCGCCGGCGTGACGACCGTCGAAGAAGTCATGCGCCTCACGCGCGATGAGGTCTTTGGATGAGCGTGCAGTACCGCTACCGCGCGGCGACCGCCGAGGGACGGGTGGTCGAGGGCGTCATGCAGGCCCCGTCGCGTCAGACGGTCGTCGACGGTCTCCGGCGGCAGCAGCTATTTCCGGTCGCGGTCGACGAGGCGGTCGTCGTCAACGTCGCCAAGAGCGGCAAGCGTTTGGGACGCGGCGCGGCCGTCACGCTCTGGACGCGCAACGCCGCGACGCTGATCTCGGCCGGCGTTCCCGTCGATCGCATGCTCGCCTTTACAGCGCAGCACGCCGCGCACGAAGGGCTCGCCGAAGCCGTGAAGCAGGTGCGCCGCAGCGTGCAGGCCGGGTCGGGGCTCGCCGATGCGTTGGCGAAAGAGCCGCGGTATTTCGACTCGCTGTTCGTCGCGATGGTCGCCGCCGGGGAGTCGAGTGGTGCGCTCGATGTGGTATTCGAGCAGCTCTCCCGTCAGCTCGAGGAAAGCGCCGAACTGACATCTCAGGTACGCTCGGCGCTCTTGTACCCGGCGCTAATGGCGGTCGTCGCATGCGTCGGTATCGGCGTGCTCTTGGGTTTTGTCATCCCTCGATTCGCGGCCGTGCTCTCTGATATCGGTGGCACGCTCCCGCTCTCGGCACGGCTGCTCCTCGGTGCGAGCGCCGTGATCAGTGGCGGTTGGTGGCTGTGGCTCATTCTGATCGCCGGCGCCGTCTACGCGGCGCGCTCGGCGTGGGAGCGGCCCGATATTCGCCGGCGAGTCCATGCCGCACGTCTCTCATGGCCCTACCTCGGCGACCTCGAGCTCAAGTACTCGACCGCACGTTTCGCTCGTACCCTGGGCTTGCTGCTCAAAAGCGCGGTCCCGGCGCTCCCGGCGATCAAAATCGCGCGATCGTCAGCATCGAATATCATTGTGCAGGAAAACATCGATCGCGCCGCGGCGGCTCTCACGGAGGGTAGCGCGCTCGCGTCCGCGCTCACCGGTGTCTTGCCGCCACTCGCGCTACAAATGCTCGCGGTGGGCGAAGAGAGTGGACGACTCGATGAGTTGTGCTTGCGGATCGCGGATACCTACGATGGCGAAGTCCGTCGCGCCATGCGCACCGCCGTCACGCTCATTGAGCCGGCGTTGATCCTGACGTTCGGCGCGCTGGTGGGATTTGTCGCGCTGGCGATGCTGCAGGCGATCTACGGCATCGATATAAAAACGTTCTAGCGGTCGCGCTCTTCCCAGCTTTGCAGGACCATCAGGCTTCCTATGATGACATAGGTCGCCTGGACCTCGTGCGTGATCGGCGACCCGGGGAGCCAGCCGCGGCTGACGAGCATGACCCGCGTTGGAGCGACCGTGAGCGTTGGGAAGCCCTCTGCCGACACACGGCCGGCGCTCGCTGTCGGGCGGAACTGATCGCTCGATGAGAATACCTCGCCGGATTGGCGGCGCTCGACGATCCGGCGCGCGATCGTCGGGCCGATGCCGGGAAGGGAGGCGAGCACGACTTCCGGCGCGGTGTTGATGTCGATAATGCCGTCGCTCCAGATCGTGACGTACGGCGCGACCGACCCCGCCAAGGCCTCATCGCCCCCCGGCACGCGAGCGAGCTCCGTGAACCGGGAGACGGGTTGCTGCTTGATGGCCTGGGTTATCTGCTCGGCACGGTCCTTTGACACGAACTGACCGAAGAGCCCCTCGAGTGTCCCGACGCTCGAATGATTGAGGTCGATCCGCGCGTTGAGATCGAGCACCGCGGCGTCGAACTCGGCGTTGCCGACTCGAACGTGCGTCAAGGAGTCCGTGAGCTCGCTCACGTGAGCAAAAAGCCGCGCACGTTGCGCCGGGACCGGCGCGGAGTCGACCCAGCGCTGAACGGCCGTTCGCGCCATGAGAATCCCGCTCTCGGCCGCGTATCGACCCGCCGTGCGCGCCTTGAGCTCGATCAGCATGTTGCCCTCGGCTCGGGCGCGGGAGGCGACGTCGAAGGCGGCGAGCCCGAGCATGACCATCAGCGAGAGCACGAGAATGAGCGCGACGCCGCGGCGATTTTTCACCACTGCTCCACGCCGGCCGCGTCGGCCCGCGTTAGACGATCCAAATGATATCGCGCGCCATTCGGCATCGTGACCGTGACGGTCACAAGGGTGTAGCCGGCATTGGCGGGACGGCGGGTGATCTGACGGCGGTAGCCGCCGGGGAGCGGTCCCGAGACATCGCTGCCAGTGAGCTTGGCGTGCTCCATGGCGTCCTGCGCATACGCCACCGCGTTCGACCACTGTTGAGCAACGCCTACAACGTGGTGGCTCTCCGAGAACAGTTGGAGATAGCTCACGCCAACGACCGTGAGCACGACGAGCGCGACGAGTACCTCGAGCAGCGTCAGGCCTTTTTTCATTTCGGCGTGCCTGGCCACAGAACGACTTCCAGCGGTAACCCGGTCGTTACCGAGTTGTGCCAGAACGAGATCGCGATCGCGCGCGGGGTGATGCGCGGTGTCGACCAGTCCTGGATCCACTGCGCGTTGTTCGGATCGAGCACGCGGACGTTCCAGCTCGTGATATCAGGCGAGCGGAACGTGACGCGGACAGCGTCCGCGCGGCCGAGCGGCGTGGCCGCGAGCTCGAGGCCCTGTGGGCCCGGAGCGATGTGGATCAGCCAGTTGTAGTCAGGGTCGAGCGGCGGCGCGCCGCCCGCCGCGACGAATGACAGCGTGCCATTGTGCAACCCGAATCCCGGCTCATCCGTGCGGTCCGGCGTGCGTACGTTCCGCAGGGCGTCACCGAGCAGCGTCTGGAATGCACGGGCACTCTGCACATCGCGCAGATGCCCGACCACGCGTGCGCGGGCGTCGTATCCCACCTGCGCCACTCCGTACGCCAACAGCGCCACGAGGCTCGTGATCACGAGTCCGACCATGATCTCGATGAGCGTGAACCCCGTGAACCCGCTGCGGCGCCTGGGCATGCAACAATGTCGCGAGCTGTTCTTGCCAGCGCCACCGCGCGGCGAGTAGCATGTAGCTCTATGAAGAGCCGAAATGCTTTCACGCTCATCGAGCTACTCGTCGTCATCATTGTCCTCGGCCTCCTCGCGGCCCTCGTCGGCCCGCGTATCCTCGGCCGGGTGTCCGAAGCCAAGACGGCAACCGCCCGCACGCAGATCGAGCTGCTCGGTACGGCGTTAGATAATTACCGACTCGATACAGGATCGTATCCAACGACCGAGCAAGGGCTCGACGCCTTACAAAAAGCGCCGACGCGCGAGCCCGTCCCGCTCAACTGGCGTGGACCATACGTGAAGCGGGATGTGCCGAATGATCCTTGGGGTCGGCCGTACACCTACAAGAGCCCTGGCGAGCACAATGCCACCAGCTACGATCTCTCCACCCTCGGCCGCGACGGTCAGCCCGGCGGCGATGGGGAAGACACGGACGTGATGAACTGGAAGTAGTCGCTAGTGACGTGCGAGCTCGCACGTCAGCGGATCCAGTGTCACAGCAGTCGCGGCTACAGCGATGCTGCGCACGTTGAATGAGCAGCTGCCGGTAGGCGCGATGATGAGCGTGAGCGGCGCTGTAGACAGTGGCCGAATCCGGCCGCGCGTGATGGTAGCGTCGACCTGCGCGCCACCGCCCTCGGTATGCCACTCACCGCTCGGATCAAACTGCAGGTAGATGATCTCCCCGCGCGCCGCGGCGATCTCACGCGCGCTCGTAACGACCGCGCTCAATTGCGCGGCATCGTCACGAAACGGTCGCAGGATCGCAGGCGCAACGAGCGCGGTCGCGATCGCCATGATCGCCAACACCACGAGCAACTCGATGAGCGTAAACGCGCGCCGCGCGGTTCGCATATCGAATGAATAGTCGAGGTACGTCACGAGGTCATGACCAATGCGTGCCTTCATCGTTGCCGAGATCGTGACGCCATCCAAGTACCGTCCGCGTGCTATTCAGGGGGAACCTCATGACACCCAGCGGAGGACGGTACATGAATCGATGTGGTTTTAACAATCTCGCAGTAGCAGTCGGTGCGTCACTGGCGCTGACCGCGCCATTGCTCGCTCAGACCGGCGCCAACGATGATCGCACGCGGACCCCGATCAAGCACGTCATCATCATCATCGGTGAGAACCGCAGCTTCGACCACACCTTCGGCACGTTTGTTCCCGCCAAGGGTCAGACGATCTCCAACCTGTTGTCGAAAGGCATCGTCAACGCCGACGGCACCCCGGGTCCGAACTTCGCGCTGGCGCAACAGTTCAGCGCCATCGACACCGGCAAGTACTCGTTGCACCCCAAGAAGACCGGCGGCTACGCGAGTGGCGAGCCGCAGGTGAATACGCAGGGCAGCCCGAGCGCGCACTTCACGAACTTCTGGACGGGTCATGCGGTCGAGCCCTCGATGTGGTTCGAGTCGTATAACCTGCTCCTCACCGGCAGCAGCGGTCTCCCGGCGGATGAGATCGATCCGCGCTTCCCGAACCCGCTCGCGAGCGGTCCGTTCCAGATCACCAAGTACGCGCCGTATGACTCGTATCTCTCGAGCCCGGTGCACCGCTTCTTCGAGATGTGGCAGCAGCTCGATTGCGATCCGGCCAAGATCACGGCGGATAACAACAGCGGTTGCCAGAACGACCTGTTCCCCTGGGTCGAGACGTCGATCGGCGCCGGCAACAACGGTAAGGCGCAGCCGGCGGGTTTCAACGATGAGACGACCGGCGAAGGCTCGACCGCGATGGGCTTCTACAACAACCTGGCCGGCGACCAGCCGTACTTCACGCAGCTCGCCACGCAGTACGCCCTCGGCGACAACATGCACCAGTCGATCCAGGGCGGCACGGGCGCCAACCACATCGAGTTCGGTTACGGCGACCTCGTGTACTATGCGAACCCGGATGGCACGCCGGCCGTGCCGCCGTCGAACCAGATCGAAAACCCGGACCCGCAGGCCGGCACGAACAACTGGTATACCCAGGACGGCTACGGCGGCGGCTCGTACGTGAACTGCGCCGATGAAACGCAGCCTGGCGTCAAGGCGGTCAAGGACTATCTCCGCGCGCTGCCCTACAACGTCTTCAAGCACGGCGACTGCAAGAAGGGCGCGTACTACCTCGTCAACAACTACAACCCCGGCTACCTAGGCACCGGTAAGGCCGACGTGCTGGGCCCGCAAATCTTCACGATTCCGCCGACCCGCCAGCGCAACCTCGCCCTGCTCCTCGAGGACAACAAGATCTCCTGGAAGTACTACGGCGAAGGTTGGGCGGGTGGCTCCGAGAAGGGTGAAGGCTCGAGCTATTGCAACATCTGCAATCCGTTCCTGTATTCGACGCAGATCATGACGAACCCGACGCTGCGCGCGAAGAACCAGGACCTCCAGAACCTGTACGCGGACATCACCAACAACACGCTGCCGGCGGTCTCGATCGTCAAGCCCGACGGCATCATGGATGGTCACCCGGCGTCGTCGAAGCTCGGTCTGTTCGAGGAGTTCTCGAAGAAGATCGTGCAGATGGCCCAGGCCAATCCGAATGTGTGGAAGGACGTCGCGATCATGATCACGTACGACGAAGGCGGCGGGTACTGGGATTCCGGTTACATCCAACCCATCGACTTCTTCGGCGATGGCACCCGCATCCCGATGATCGTCGTGTCGCCGTTCTCGAAGGGCGTGGGCATGGTGCACGAGTACAATGACCACGTCTCGATGGACAAGTTCATCGAGTACAACTGGGGCCTGCAGACGATCTCGGCCCGTGGCCGCGACAACCTGCCGAACCCGATCACGTCGCCCGCGAACCCCTGGGTCCCGCTCAACTCGCCGGCCCTGGGTGACATGACGTCGTACTTCAACTTCTCCAAGTAAGTAGCACCTTGGCGCCGCGCGGTGGCCCTGCGAACTAATACAGGGTCACCGTGTCGGTGAGGGCGCGCAGGAACTCGACGACATCCTTCTTCTCGTCCGATGTGAGATGCAGCGGCTGATCGAACAGGGTTTGGTGCTCGAGATGAATACCGATGCCCACCCCGCCGCCCGCGTCATAAAAATCCACGACATCGTCGAGCGTCTTGTAGATGCCGTTGTGCATATACGGCGCGGTCAGCGCGCTATTGCGAACGGTCGGCACCTTGAACGCGAAGTTGTGAATCGCGGCGCGGTCGATCCCGCCAACGCCTGAATCCGGATCGATCGTTCCGTTCTCGAGCACGACCTGGCTGGGCACGCCGATAATCTCCGGGTCCGATGAGCGATACGTCGGCGGCTGCGTGCCGTTGAACAGCGGCGCGAAATGACACGTGCCGCACCGGGCCTTACCCATGAACACCGTGAAGCCACGCCGGGCCGAGGCGCTGATCGCCGTGCTGTCGCCCCGGATCGCGCGGTCAAACGGCGAGTTGAGCGCGGTGAGCGACCGGACGTAGGCGGCGATGGCGACGCGCAGTGCCAGTGACGTCACCGCGCGCTCGGGCGGGACGCCAAAGGCGGCCGAGAACGCGGACCGATACCCCTCGTCGGCGGCCACGCGACGCGTGGCGGTGTCCACGGAGCTCCGCATCTCATCGCGATTCGCCAGGACGGCCACCACTTGCGCCTCGAGGTTCTTCACGCGCTCGTCATCGAACGCGGCCGGCTGGAACGCCGCGTTGAGCAGGCTCGGGGTGTGGCGCGCCGGCGGATCGGTGCTGGGCCCAGGAAGCGGTGGCTGGAGCGGCGTCCGTTTGGGGAGACCGTCGGTGAACGCCTTGTTCGGCAGATGACACCCCCCGCACGAACGCGTGCCAGGGCCTGAGAGCCTGGCATCGAAGAAGAGTCGCTTGCCGAGATCGACCACCGCACGACGCGCCGTGGGCGTGAGCGCGTAACGCCCCGCATATCCCTGCGGGTCGAAGGAGCCACTGTCGTACACGGAGGAGACTTCGTGCCTCCAGAGCGCGGGCCTGGTCTCCTGACTGGCGGGCTGCGTCGCCCGCAGGGCCGCCAGCGCGTGCGAGGCGGGCACGCTGTAGCGCGAGACGAACGCGAATCGGTCCATCTGCTCGAAGGTCGGATGATGCCGCAGATACGCGGCGGCTTCCCGGAGCGCGCTGTCCGCACGCTGACGCGCGGTGACGGCGGGGAGGGTCTCCATACCTTCCGGTCCGATCAGCGTCTCCCGGACCCCATCGAGGGCCGCGGCCGCGTCGAGCAGGGCGTCGTCTTCGCGGTCCGAATCGAATCCCGCAATGTCCAACGTCGAAACGCGCGCGATCTCCGCGCGGCCGGCATCGTAAACGTCGGACTCATCAATGGCCAGCGACCCGGTCACCGACTTCAAAACGACGGCTCGCTCATGAATGGACCGGATGAGGCCCAGAGTTCTGCTCCGATCAGCCGCGGAGATCTTTGGAAAGATCGCGGCCTCGACCGCCGGAAACGCGCCCGGGGAATTGAATGCTCGCGGCGGAGCGTCATCGCTCTGCTCGAGCGGGCCCTGCAGGCGAACCACCGCATCCGGCGCATAAAAGGCGAGCAATCCCTCGGACCGCTTATACGCCGTGCGCGCGCTCCGAAATGCTCGCTGTGCCGCCGTGGTCCGGCCCGATTGGACGGCGGCTGAAAGGGAGTCGACGGCCGCAATCAGCGCGTCGAGTTGCTTCTGAAAGACTTGCGTCGCGGGAGTTGGGGGCGGCGGCGCGATGAGCGCCGCGGCGGCGAGGCCCAAGGCAATTCTCGACATAACCCTTTACAAACGATCAGTCGTGTCACGGTGCGTGGGCGGATCCGCAAGGACCTTGTCACGGTCGGGGCCGACCCTAAGCTTGAGGCATGCGATCGCTTCTTTTGGCGGCACTCATCGTCGCGCCCGCGCTGGCCGCCGCGCAGGACAATTCCGGACAGCCCATCTTGTCACCGCGCGACACGACGCGCGCGACGATCGGCTCGGCCCACCTCCTCGTCGACTACGGCCGGCCGTCCAAGCGCGGACGCCAGGTAGTCGGCAAGCTCATTCCATCTGACGCGGTATGGCGCACGGGCGCCAATGCGGCCACGACGTTCGTGACCGACAAAGACCTGGTCTTCGGTTCGACCACCGTCCCCGCGGGCACGTACACGATCTACTCGCTGTACCAGACGTCGGGGCCCTGGCTGCTCATTGTGAACAAGCAGACCAAGCAGTGGGGGACAGAGTATCACGCAGACCAGGACTTGGCCCGCATTCCCATGACCACGACGCCGGTCTCGCCATACGTCGAGAAGTTCGTGATCCACATCGTGCCGCAAGGCTCCGGCGGCGCCATTCAACTCGTGTGGGATACCGTCCAGGGCAGCGCGAAGTTCGACGT
>DASRDS010000370.1:0-9176 GCA_035652495.1 Gemmatimonadaceae bacterium | reverse complement strand
CCGAACGCGAGGACGGCGCTGCCGTCGGTGGGCAGAGCGCCGGCGGCGATGTTCGTGCCGCCCAGGTCGATGCCGACGATGTATTTCATTGAATGACCGCCTCCACGTCATCCACCGTGATCAGGGTCAGGCACCGATAGCGATCCACCGCAAGCGGGCAGTCGTTCTTGGTACACGGCACACAGTCGAGCTCCGGGTGCCGAAGCATCCGGTGTCCGGCGCCGAGTGGTCCGGTCACCGCCGGATCCCCGGCGCCCCACAGCGACACGGTCGGCGTCCCGACCGCGGCCGCCAGGTGCAGGGGGCCCGTGTCGTTCGTTACCAGTAAGTCACAGGATGCGATGCCAGAGGCAAGCTGCGCCAGGTCGGTTTGCCCGCCGAGGTCGACGGCCGCCCCTCCGGCGACTCGCGCGGTCAGTTCGCGCTCGGTTGGGCCGCCGAATACCACGACCCTCCGGCCTGGTTTCGTCAGGCGGCGGACCAGCTCGGCGAATCGGTCAGGTTCCCAGCGGCGGCTCGGCGCGTTCCCGCCCGGGAAGACTCCGATCACCGTGCCCTCATGGCTCTTTCTCGCGACATCCAGCCGCGGTACAACCGGATCCCGGCCGGCTCCAACCAGGACCATATACTGGACCGACCGGTGCAAGCCTTTCAGGGAACCCACTGACACAGGGTCGGTCAGCAGCATCCGGCGCCCGTCGGTACCAGTGCCCCTTCTATGATCTACTCCACCTAATGCGAAAATCAGCGCCGAGGAAAACGAAGGCGGCAGAAGGACGCCTCGCTCATAATGCCCCCGGCGCATGGCCCACGCAGCGGCCAGTGTGTGAGCAAACGGGATGATACGCCCAGGGAGCCTGGCCAACTGGAGTAGCGGGGCCAGACCTTCGCGGATGAGCACATCGCCGCCCGCCGCGCGGAGCGCCGGCAGCGCCATGACCACGTCGCCAAGATGATTGGGGGCTCGGACGATGAGCCGCTCGGTCATTCGACCTGCACGGTCATTCGACTTGCAGGACGGCGAGAAACGCCTCCTGCGGGATCTCCACGGTGCCGACCTGCTTCATTCGCTTTTTGCCTTCTTTCTGCTTCTCCAGCAGCTTCCGCTTTCGCGTGATGTCGCCGCCATAGCACTTGGCGAGCACGTTCTTGCGCAGTGCCTTGACCGTGGTTCGTGCGATGATTTTGGTGCCAATAGCCGCCTGAATCACGACTTCGAATAGCTGCTGCGGGATGAGCTCCTTCAGTTTGTCGGCGACCTTCCGTCCCCATTCATACGCTTTATCTCGGTGAATGATCACCGAGAACGCATCAACCGGATCACCATTGATCAGCATATCGAGTTTGACGAGGTGGCTGGCCCGATACTCCAGCATCTCATAGTCCAAGCTCGCATACCCGCGTGAGATCGTCTTCAGGCGATCGTAAAAGTCCAGAATAATTTCGGCGAGCGGGAACTCGAAGTCGAACTCGACGCGTTGCGCGTCGATATACGACATCGTGATGTACACGCCACGACGTTCCTGGCCGAGCGCCATGATGGGACCGATGTACTCGGAGGGCGCGACGATGCGCGCCTTGACGAAAGGCTCCTCGACGGAAGCAATTTCCGCGGCCGGCGGCATCTTCGAGGGATTCTCGAGCAACATCATCTCGCCGCTGCCGAGATGCACGCGATATTCGACGTTCGGAACGGTGGTGACCAGGTCGAGATCGAACTCGCGCTCGAGCCGTTCCTGCACAATCTCCATGTGCAGCAACCCGAGAAATCCCGCGCGAAATCCAAAGCCCAGCGCGGTCGATGTCTCCGGCTCATAGTTGAGCGACGCATCGTTCAACTGCAGCCGATCCAGCGCATCGCGCAGGTTTTCGTACTGCGCCGTGTCCGTCGGATACAATCCGGCGAACACCATCGATCGCACTTCCTGATACCCGGGTAGCGCCTCGACCGTCGGCGCGGAGGCATCGAAGACCGTGTCGCCCACCCGCGTCTCTTTGACATGCCGCACGTTAGCGACGACGTACCCGACCTCGCCGGGATTCAACTGCGGCGTCGGCACCTGGCGCAGTTGATTATACCCGACCTCGGTCACGACGTAGTTCTCGTTGCTCGCGCCAAACTTGATGGTCATACCGGATCGCATGACCCCATCGACCACGCGCACACTCGGCGTCGCGCCCCGGTAGCGATCGTAATACGAGTCAAAGATCAGCGCGCGCAGCGGCGCCGCCGGATCGCCCTCAGGAGGCGGCACCCTGGCGATCAACGCATCGAGCAGCTCCGGAATGCCGATACCCTCTTTCGCGCTCACCATCAGAACCTCCTCGGCCGGCACTCCGAGCAAGTCCATCACTTCCTGGCGTCGTCGTTCCGGCTCGGCGGCCGGCAGGTCGATCTTGTTGAGAACGGGAACGATGGTCAGGCCCGCATCGAGCGCCAGAAACAGATTGGACAGCGTCTGTGCCTGAATCCCCTGCGACGCGTCAACGACGAGAATGGCGCCTTCGCATGCCGCGAGCGAGCGCGAGACCTCGTACGTGAAGTCCACATGCCCCGGCGTATCGATGAGATTCAACTCGTAATCCCGATACGCCATGCGAACGGCGTTGAGCTTGATCGTGATGCCGCGCTCACGCTCGAGATCGAGCGTGTCGAGCACCTGGTCCTTCATCTCCCGCTTCGCCAACGTGCCCGTGGCCTCGATCAAACGGTCGGCCAGGGTCGATTTGCCATGATCGATATGGGCGACGATGCAGAAGTTCCGGATGTGCTCGAGCTTCATGCCATAAATATACCGGCCAGACTTCCGAAATTCGTGAGCGTGATGTCACCCTTCGCGAGTCGCTTGCGTACGGCGGGACCCATCAGTGCCGCGAGCTCGCGCTCACGCTCCCACGTGTAGGGGTCGAGCGCCGCGAGCGACGGCTCGTCGTAGCCCGGATGGACCATGAACTCCGTCACGCCCGGCTGCAGCTGGTCGAGACGCTCCAGCACGCCCTGCTCGAATTCCCGCGCGCCGTTCATCGCGAATCCCGTGAAGTGCTCGGGGATGCGCGGGTTCGTCGACCGGCGCCAGAGCGACATGAGCCCCATGAGCGTGAACGGGTAGAACGCGCGGAGGATGAGGCGGCGCCTGGGCACCTTGGGTGACCGGAGCCACGGGATCCCTTGTTCACGTGCCACGGCCAGTACGCTCGCCCAGATCCCCGGCAAGGTGTGCAAGTGCCAATGACTATCGATGTGCGTTATGGGCCTGCCCACCGACCCTAACCGCTCCAGTTGCGCGCGACACTCGGCCGCCACGTCATCGGGGTCGATGCGCCGGCCGAGTGCCCATAGCGACAGACCGCCCATACCCACCAGGTGGCCGGTCGCGGGATTGATGAGCGTCCGGGCGGTGGTCAGGGGTGGGCCGAAACCGAGGTTCAGGTGCAAACCGATGTCGATCGACGAGTCCCGAAGACGCTCCCGTGCGTCCTCCCAACCGGGCGTCGTGACCATGACCGATGTCGACGTGATGACTCCGGCGGCGTGCCCGTCGAGAATGCCACGGCTTACGGACGGGGTAAGGCCAAAGTCATCGGCGTTGACAATGACGTAGGAACGGCTTCGATCGATCTCCATTCGATTACCCTGGGCCCCAGTTCCGCCGAGTCACGCCGCGTAGCGTGCGTGTAAAGAAGTGGTTGAACTGGGAAAGTTTGACCGCTCCCGAGCGCGCGTCTACCTTTCCCCGCTCACGATGGAAAGCACGCGATCCGATCGGGCCGATCTGTTCGACCCCGCGGTACTGGCCTCGATGGGACACATCGAGATCGTGGCTCGCTGGATCGTGGACGGCTTTTTGTCCGGATTGCATCGGTCGCCTCGAAAAGGGTTCTCGGTGGAGTTCGCCGAGTACCGCCCCTACCAGCCGGGCGATGACCTGCGATATGTCGACTGGCGGATCGTCGCCCGCTCCGACCGGTGGGTCGTCAAGCAGTTCGAAGAAGAGACCAACCTTCGGGCCGCAATAGTTCTCGACGTGAGTCGGTCGATGGTCTGGCGCGGGGCGCCACAACGGCTGACGAAGCTCGCGTACGCCGAGCGCCTGGTGGCGGCGCTCTCCCTGTTGTTCCTCCGGCAACGCGATGCCGTTGGCCTCGTCCGGTTTGACGACGCCGTGCGCACCGCGATCGCGCCCCGTGCCCGGACGACCCAATGGCGCCGCATCATCGCGGCGCTCGATGGCCCCGGCGCCGGCCGGGCGTCGAATGCCGCCGCAGGGCTGGAGCATGCGGCTCGGATGGTGCGGCGTCCAGGTATGATCATTCTCGTTTCGGATCTGCTGACGGAACTCGCGCCCGTCGACAACGCGATTCGGGGCCTGTCGGTCGCCGGGCACGATGTCACGGTCCTGCACATCATGGATCCCGCCGAACGCGACCTCGCGGCCGCGGGCGATGCGATCTTCGTCGATCCGGAGACGGACCTGGCCGTGCCGGCGACGGTGGCCGACGTGCGCGATGCCTACCGTGAAACCGTCGACGCGGCGATCGGGGAGTGGCGTGACACGTTCGCGCGCACCGGTACGCGCTATGAGACCGTCTTTACCGATGTGCCCTTTGGTCTGCCGCTCCGGCGGGCATTCGCGGCCCGCCAGTGAGTTTCCTCTCTCCTCTATTGTTGTTTCTCGGCGCCGGCGCCCTCGTGCCGTTGCTGCTGCATCTCATGCGGCGGCGCACCGGCGTCCGTATCGAGTTTCCCGCGGCCCGCTATCTCGCGCGCGCTGAAAAAGAGCACAGCCGCCAGCTCAAGCTGCGCCATTTGCTGCTGATGCTGCTGAGGGTGTTGGCGATCACCTGCATTGCGTTGGCCGCCGCACGGCCGGTGAGTCGCTTGATTCCCGAGGGAGGAGCACACGCCCCGGCGGCGATCGCGATTGTGCTCGACAACTCCCTGAGTACTTCCGCCATCGTCGGAGGCCGGTCGGTCCTCGATGGACTGAAGGACGCGGCGGCGACGACGATCGCCAGGCTCGCCGCGTCCGACCGGGCGTGGCTCGTCACCGCGGATGGTGCCGTGCAGGGAGGGACCGCCGGCTCGGTTCGCGCCGCGCTAGCGCGTGCCAGGCCGCTTGGCGGCGCCGGCGACCCCGCGGCGGCCGTCTCGCGCGCGGCCTCGCTGGTAGGCAACGCCGCGCGGTTGACGGCAGGCGATGCCGTGGTCGGTGTACTCACCGACGGCCAAGCGACCACGTGGGGCAATGCGGGCAGCCCGCCGGTTCAAGCCGGCGCCGCCCGCGTGATCGTGTTCACCCCTTCCGAGCCCCCTCCGCCGAACCACGCCGTCACGGACGTGGAGGCCCGGCCCACCCGGTGGACGCCACGGGGTGAAGTGGCGGTTCGCTTCAGTGGCGTCGCCGACTCCGCGACCTATCGCATCGACTTGGGCTCCCGCACGCTGGCCCGGGGCACCGTGTCCTCCGACGGTGCGGTCTCGGTGCACGCGGCGCCACCAGAGCGCGGGTGGGTCGCCGGGAGCGTCGAGCTCGAGCCGGATGAGCTGCGGGCAGACGACATCCGACATTTCGCGGTCTGGATCGGGCCCCCGCCGTCCATCGTGATCGACTCTGGCGTCGGCCCCTTCGCGACCGGGGCTTTGGCGACCCTGATGTCGACGAGCCGGGCGATGCCGGATAAGTCAGGGATCGCCATCACGCCGGCCGACCGTCTCACGACGCTGCCGGCTCTGATCGTCGCGCCTTCGGATCCAGTCCGTCTGGGCGCCGCCAATCGGGCGCTGGAGCGCGCCGGGGTACCCTGGCGACTGGGCGCACTTCGCGGCGGCGCACCCGAACGCGTCGATGGCATTGTCGTCGGTGGTGACACCGCGCGCACGGATGCGGATGTGTCCGTGACGCAGCGCTATGCCCTCGCGCCTCACGGTGTCGCCGCGACCGACACGCTGGCCAAGGCCGGCACCGCGCCGTGGGTCGTCGGTGGTCCTGGTTACGTACTGATCGCGTCCGCCCTCGATCCGCAGGCGACGACATTTCCGGTACGCGCGTCGTTCGTGCCCTGGCTCGACGCCATGCTCAGTCAACGGCTCGCCTCGAGCGCGGCCGGCGCGATTGTTCATGCGGTTCCCGGTGCGACGGTTCCCCGGCCAGACTGGGCCGACGATATGGAGGCGCCCGACGGGACGCATCGGGCACTCGTCGGGACGACGATCGCGCTTCCGGCGACGTCCGGTGTGTACTTCCTGCGGCGCGGCGGCACGCGTGCCGGAGCGATCGTCGCCGATGCCGAACCGCGGGAATCGGATCTGCGTCGTCTGTCCGCCGCGGAGTTGTCCGGACGGTTCAAGGCGACCGAGCGGGCGCGGATGTACACCGATCGTTCCATATGGACGAATGCCGTATTCGCGGGGAACGGGTCGCGCTCGGTGCTCGCGCCACTGCTCGTCATGGCGCTGATCGCCCTCATCGCCGAGTCGGTGCTGGCTCGACGCTGGTCACAACCCGAACACGGCGCCGTCGGTCGCCGGGTGACTCAGCGGGCGGCTTGACGTGGCACTGCCGCTTCTGCTCGACGCGATCGAGCGCCTCAGTGCCTTCACGCGACTGATCAACACGCTGCCCTCGCCGGCGACCCGCGAGCGCGTCGGCGGACTCGCCGGATCGAGCGATGCCGTGCTGGTCGCCGCCCTCGCGCGCCGTCTGCCCGGTCGATTTATCGCCGTCGTGACGCAGGGCCTCCCGGACGCGGAACGCTGGCTGGCCGATCTCCAGTCGTTGAGCGGCGACACGCCGGTCGCGCTGTATCCGCCGCGCGAAGGGTTCGGCGAGGCGGAGCCACACGCCGAAGTGGCGGGCGAGCGCGTCGAGACGCTGGAGCGTGTCGGACATGGTGCGGTGCGTGTGCTCCTCACGACGGCTCGGGCGGTGCTCGAACGGACCCGGTTGCCCCGCGCGGTCCAGCAGGCTCGTATCGAGCTGCGTCAGGGAGACCAACGTCGTCCCGAAGATCTCGCGGCTCATCTCGATCGGATCGGGTTCGAGCGCGTGCCGATGGTGGAGGATGTGGCCCAGTACTCGGTTCGCGGCGGCATCTTCGACATCTATTCGTTCGGCATGGCCGATCCCGTGCGCCTCGAGTTCTGGGGCGACGAGATCATCGAGATGCGCCACTTCGATCTGCTGAGCCAGCGGTCGACGCGCGCCGCCGAGGTCGCGCTCGTGCTTCCCGTTGACGGGCGTGTCTCCGAGGAGACGGGTGAGTTCGATCGGGTGACGTTGGCTGAATTGTGGCCGCCGGACACGATTCTCTTCGTGCCGCGCGATACCGCGCTCGACCCGGAGCTGCGTCGCACGTGGGACGAGGCCCAGCATCACATCGATCTCGCGCGCCGGCGGGGCGAGGACGTGAGCTCGCGAGACGAGTTGTATCAGCCGCCCGCCGAGGCGCTGCACATTCTCGCGCGGTTCGGGTCGATCGTCGACGGCGGGTCGAACGATGCGGGTGCCCTCATGTTTCCGCTGCGTCCGCCGGAGCCGGTCGATCGCGACATGCAGCGATTGGTCCGCCTCGTGAACGATGGCATCCCGACGCTGATCCTGTGCGACAACGCCGGCCAGGCCGAGCGACTCGACGAGCTGCTGTCCGACGGTCGCTCGGCCGGCACGCCGGCGACGCTCGTGGTCGGCGTCTTGGACGGTGGATTCCTGATCCCACCGTCGATGGGCGATGGACTCCGCGTTCTGACGGACCACGAGATCTTCCGTCGCGAGCGTCGCATCCGGCGCGCGCGGAAATATGGGAGCGCGATTTCGCTCGAGACGATCACGGCGCTCAAGCCGGGCGACTATGTGGTCCATCTCGAGCATGGCGTTGGGATCTATCGCGGGATCGAGACGATCTTCGTCAAGGAGAGCACGGTCGAGGTCGCGGTGGTCGAATACGAGGGCGGCGATCGGTTGAACGTGCCCCTGTATCGGATCGACCAGCTCGAGCGGTATCGGGCCGCGAACGACGTCTCATCGGATGTGCCGCCGCCGCGCCTCCACAAGCTCGGCGGCCGGCGATGGGCGCAGCAGCGCGATCGCACGAAGGCCGCCATCCGCGAGATGACGGCCGAGCTGCTCGACTTGTACGCCCGGCGTCAAGTCGCCAATCGTCCGCCTCACGCACCGGACGGTGCGTGGCAGCGGCAGCTCGAGTCGTCGTTTCTGTTCGAGGACACGCCCGATCAGCGTAAGGCCACGACCGATGTGAAGGGCGACATGGAGCGGTCCCGTCCGATGGATCGGTTGCTCG
The DNA here is from genome assembly GCA_035652495.1 of Gemmatimonadaceae bacterium. GTDB lineage: Bacteria > Gemmatimonadota > Gemmatimonadetes > Gemmatimonadales > Gemmatimonadaceae > DASRDS01. Next base: position 878 of record DASRDS010000370.1, on the reverse strand, counting down.
TTGGCGACGTCGGCTACGGAAAGACGGAGATCGCCGTGCGGGCGGCGTTCAAGGCCGTGCAATCCGGGCGCCAGGTCGCGGTGCTGGTGCCCACGACGATTCTCGCCGACCAACATCTGCGCACGTTCGGCGACCGTCTCGCCGATTTTCCGATTCGTGTGGCGGCGTTGAGTCGCTTTCAGACGCAGCAGGAACAAGATCAGGCTTTGGCCGAGCTCAAGGCCAAGAAAATCGATGTCGTCATCGGCACGCATCGGTTGTTGAGCCCCGACGTCACGTTCGCTGATCTCGGTTTGATCGTGATCGACGAAGAACATCGATTCGGCGTGAAGCACAAAGAGCGCCTCAAACAACTCCGTCTGGACACCGACGTTCTCACGCTGACGGCGACACCGATTCCGAGAACGCTGCATCTCTCACTCGCGGGGCTGCGTGACATGACGCTCATGCAGACTCCGCCGCGAGATCGCTCGCCGGTGCTCACATTCGTAGAGCCGTTCGACGATGGCTTGATCGAAGAGGGCATTGGTCGAGAGTTGGATAGAGGGGGACAGGTTTTCTTCGTGCACAACCGTATCGAGACCATCACGGGCATCGCGGACCATCTGCAGCGATTGGTGCCGAGAGCGCGAGTCGCGATTGGCCATGGCCAGATGCGCGAGCGCGATCTCGAAGATGTGATGCGCCGATTCGTGAACGGCGAGGTCGACGTGCTCGTATCCACGATGATCGTGGAATCCGGCCTCGACGTCCCCAACGCGAACACCATGTTCGTCAATCGCGCGGATCACTTCGGCCTGGCGCAGCTGTATCAGTTGCGCGGCCGCGTGGGCCGCTCGCACCGTCGCGCGTATTGCTATCTGATGGTGCCGGACAGC
>DASRDS010000369.1:0-11804 GCA_035652495.1 Gemmatimonadaceae bacterium | reverse complement strand
GAGCAAACGCTCTGGCTCGGCAGCGTCTCCCAATCACTCGGGTTCGGATTCCGAACCGCCTTCATCGGGGCACCCCCGACGTTGGACGCGAGCATGCAAGAAGCGCTGCGGGCGTTCGCCTGGACCGCCGCGACGCCCGGCGCATTGCTCGCCGCCCGCTGGCTGGCCGACGGGACAATCGAAACGGTGATGAAATTACGGCGCGCGGCCATCGCACAGCGCCTCGCCGTCATCTCGCGCGCGCTTCGCCGGCAACGCTACGTGATGACGCGTGGCGTGCCGTACGTGTGGCTCGAGGTTCCACCCGGCTGGAACGCCGCATCACTCCACGAGGCGCTCCTCCAGGCCGGCGTGTCAGTCGCACCGTGCGCCCAGTTCACGGCCGGCACGATACGAGCCCCGCAGGGCGTCCGTATCTCAACGGGCGCCCTGCTGTCGATCCGCCAATTCGGCGACGCCATGCGCCGCGTCGCCGACGTCTGCGCGCATCCTTCGCGATATCGTTAGCTTGCCTGCGTGATGCGCTCACGCTTGTTTGTCGCTGTAGTCGTTCTCGCTATGGGCGCTCGATCACATGCTCAGTCGCACCACGGAACCGTCGCCATCACGGTCGACGATCTACCCTACGCGACCGCCGGCGATCGCGCGCCGACCGTGTCAGATCTGCCGCGTGCCGATTCGATCAATCGCGCCATCATCGCCGCACTGATACGGCGGCACGTACCGACGACCGGATTCGTCATCCAGTCGCGCGTGGAGCAACTCGACGGCGAACGCATCTTGCACGAGTGGACCGCCGCTCATCTCGATCTGGGCAACCATTCGTACTCGCACCCCGACTTCAACAAATTGTCGGTCGGTCAGTTCGAAGACGAGATCGTGAAAGGAGAGAAGGCGATTGGGCGAGAACCGTTTTTTCGGTTTCCCTTCAATCACGACGGTGATACGCGAGAGAAGCACGATAGCATCGCGGCGTTCCTCGCGCACCGTGGGTACCACGTCGCGACGTGTACGATGCAGAATGACGACTGGTTGTTCAACGGTCGCTACGTTCGTGCGCTGGCCGAGGGCGACACCGCCACCGCGGCCCGAGTGCGCGCCGCTTATCTGCAATACACCAAGACTGAGATCGCGTATTACGCTGGGCTCAGCAAGCACGTGTTAGGCTATGAGCCCCCGCAGGTCATGCTGCTGCACGACAACAAATTGAACGCCGACATGATCGACAGCGTGTTGACGCTATTTGAGAAGAGCCACTATCGCTTCGTGACCCTCACCACCGCCCAGAAGGACCCCGCCTATCAAATCCCCGACACGGTCGTCACGCCGGACGGTCCGATGTGGGAGTATCGGTGGGCACGGTCGCGAGGCGTGGTCGTCAACGGGAGGTTAGAGGAAGAACCGCCGTCCTGGATTTCGCAATAACCTGATTACGGGGCGATGCCCAGCTCACGATACAGCTCGGCGCTGCGATACAGCACCCCGCCACGAACCGTCAGCTCGACCTTCCGGATGTCACTGATGTTCGCCGTCGGGTCCCCATCGACGAGAATGACATCCGCCTGCTTCCCTTCCTCGATCGACCCGCGCTCGCGGTCGTGCTTCATCGTCCGCGCCGCACCAAGCGTCGCGATCTGCAGCACCGCGGGCGCGGGAATCCCCGCCTTCACCCACAGCTCGAACTCGCGATGGAGCAGGAACCCGGCGAACCCGTCCGTCCCCGCGACGATCGGCACGCCGGCGCGATACAGCTCCCCCACCATCCGAACCATCGCCGCATACGAATCGCGATACCGCTGATCCATGCCTGGCGGCACGGGCAGCCCGCCGCCATAGAACCCGCGACGAACCTGCGCCGGCAACCGGTTGGCGATCATGCCAAAGCTCGTCGACATCACCCGAGGCCGACCGACGAACATGTCCTCGAAGCAGGCGACCGTGACATCAATATCGGCGTGACGATCTTTCAGCAACTGGAAGAAGCCCTGCACACGCGGTGACTGAAAGTCGAGCGCCGCCCCGTCCTGCGCGACGGCGGTGAACCGCGACATGGCGCGCGTGTCGCGCACCGTGTCCATGAAGTTCAGCATCATGAAATTCACATGCTGCACCTCATCGAACCCTTCCGTCACCACCTGCGCGGCGGTCATGAACGCCGGCACATGACCACTCACGCGCAACCCGCGCTTGTGCGCCTCGTCGATGATCGCCGGGACGAGCTCGGGCTTCATCGAGCTATACACTTTGATCTGCTCGAACCCGAGCGCCGCATACCGATCGACATCGGCGCGCACCTCGGCCTCGTTCGACGCCAGAAGTCCGATCGGCACCTGATAGGGACCCGGCGCGTCGATCATGCCGGCGAGCACGAGCCGGGGACCGATGAGCGTCCCATCGTCGAACTGCCGCCGTAGGCGCAGGACGACCGAGGTGTCATTCCCCATGTCGCGCCCGGTCGTGACGCCGGCGGCGAGATGGAGCATGCCCTCGGTGCCCGGCTGAATATGCACGTGCATATCCCACAGACCCGGCAACAGCGTCTTCCCCGTGGCGTCAATCACCGTCGCCCCGGCGGGCGACGTCACCTGCGCATCATCGCCGACGCGCTCGATCCGGTCACCGCGGATGACGACTGTGGTGTGGGGTCTCAACGTCGCCGTGGTCGCGTCGAACATCGCCGCGTGCTGGAACACCAAGACGGGCGAGCGATGGGCGAGCGCGTGAGCGACGCGAGCCAGCCGCTCGGTCTCGCTCGAATCCTGCGCCGCGATCATCGCCGGAACCGCCGATTCCCAGCCCGCGACAATCGTACTGCTCCAGTTGGATACCGCACCGAACAAGCGGCCATCAGCATCGAGCCATATCGCGATGGGCTCGAGCCCGAGGCCCGACATATTCCACTCGACGACCGTACGCGACTGCCCGTGGACACGCACGGTCAACGTCCGAACCTTCTCGATCGACGCCTCGCCGGATGGGAGCAACGCCATGCGATGCCCCGACGCCGCGATCAGCGCCTGGGGCAACGCCGCCGACGGCGCGCCATCGACATCGGTGTAGAAGCCAGGGCGCGCCGGTCCGCTCTGGTCACCCTCGACGCTGTTCGTCCACCGCATCGTGTGGCCGTCCGTCGAGAACCGCTCGTCGACGGTGTCCTTGAGATAATTGTGCCCGACCACCGTGAGCTGTCGCGGCGAGCCGTCCGCCGCGGCAACGACATGCTCCACGACATGGGGACCACGCCCGCGGTCGTTGTACTCATAGTCGGCCCACCACTCCGCCCGCGTGCCCCTGAGCGTCAGGTGACCCTGGGGCCGATCCGAGAACAGAACGGTGTAGCGCACACTGTCCTTCGGGGGCTGCGCCGCGAGCACGATCGGCAGGGCGAGCGCAAGACCTGGGAGACCGAGCGTTTTTCTCATGGCCTATTATTGCCAGAGATCAGCCCGCGAACCAGTGCGTCGCCCGGTCCGCGATCTCGGGCGGGACCGCGTGCCCGTCGTCGAATGGGACGAATTCGACCTGATACCCATCGTGGGACAGCTCACGCGCGAGGCGCTGGCCACAGGTGTCGAACGGGAGGATCGGATCATTCCGGCCATGCGAGATGAAAACCGGCGGATGGCCGTGCCGGGGACCCGGTATCATGAATCCCGGCGAAAAGGCAATGATGTGCGAGAACAGGTCGCCATTCACGACGCCAAGCGACAGCGAGTAGCTCGCCCCATCCGAGAACCCGGCGATCGCGAGTCGATGCGGATCGACCGCGAAATGCTGAAAGGCCTGCTTGAGCGCCTCATCGATCCGCGAGCAGTCGATCGTAAACGACAGGCCTATGATCGCGTCCCAGGTCCGATCGATCGAGCTCGGCGCGATCATGAGGCTCCCCGCCGCTTCGGCGGCATCCCGCAGCTTGCGCAGCATGTACTCGCTGCTCTGCGTCGCCCCATGCAGCGCCAGCATCAGCGGCGCGGGCTTATCCGGCACCAGCGTCGAGGGCACGACCAGGACGGTGTCACGCCCATTGAACGTGTCGAGGACATGATCCCCCGCCGGCAACGGATCCCGCGGGTGCGATACCGGTCGCGCCGCCAGCCGGCCATCACCCGTCGGGAGCGCCCAGGGCGGCCAGAAGCCAAGCGCGCCGAGCGCGAGCGAGCTGTCGACGATAAACCGGCGGCGGGAGATGATCATGCACCACACGTTGCGCCGGCCGTCCACGAAACGCCAGCGGAATGTGACGAGTGGGCGTCAGGCGACTTCCGACTTGTGCCCGGCGTCCGTTGACATCATCTATCGCGCATGCCTGAAACCCCCCGCATTCACGAGCTCGGCCGCTCGGCATGCGAAGCGATTCTGGCGCGACACTCCGTCGGACGCCTCGCGTTTACCGCCCACAATCGCGTCGATATCGAGCCGCTCCACTACGTCTTCCTGGACGGGTGGATCTACGGCCGCACCTCGCCCGGACGAAAGATCCTCGCCGTCGCCCACCAACATCACGTGGCCTTCGAGGTCGACGAAGTCGCGGGACCATTCGACTGGCGCAGCGTCGTCGCCCATGGCGGGTGGTATAGCATGGAGTCCGCCCCACCGGCCGAGGCCGCGAGTTGGGAACGCGGCGTCGCGGCGCTCCGGAAGCTCATTCCCGGGAGCCTGATGGAGAACGACCCCGTTCCCTTCCGCACGGTCGTCTTTCGCATTCATGTGGCCGAGATCTCGGGCAGGGAATGTCTGCCAACGTAGATGTCATAGTCACGAACTGCGGAGCACTGGGCGACGGGAGCGGGCGGAAAATCACCGCCGGCGAGCTCTCCGCCCTCCACCCGATCGGACAGCACTATCAGCCCGGCATCGATACCGTCGATTTCGTCGGATGCCAGGAAGGGATCTATCGCGCGTTCGGCCCGCCGCACAACGAAAATGGCGCCGCCTATCGGCGCAACAAACGCCTCAAGTTCCCGGGCGGCGACTATGTGCTGAATCGCCCGCTCGAGCTGCGATATGTGCAGGGCGGGACGATCGAGGGCGACGGCGAGTTCGCGACCACCCTCACCGGAACGAACAAGAGCGGCGGCGAGGGCGGCGCCTCAGTTCTGTATGTGAACGGCATGAGCTACAGCGGCATCTCGGAGATGCAGTTGCGTCAGGCCCCAGGGACGGGCGCACCTGGCGGCGCGCTTGTGACACTGGACTACGACGGGACATCGCCGCCAAGTGGGTGGCACGCCGAGATGCAGGGGAACGTGTTTCGGCGGCTGTACTTCTCCGGAGAGGGTTACGATAATCGCGCATCCGGGGTGTACGCTTACGGGCATTATCGCATGGGGAGCGAGAATTTGTGGCAAGCTTGCTCGTTTATCTGGTTCGACTACGGATACTACGGCGATCGATCGTTCAATTCTCTCCAGAATTGCTTTCAGGGGGGGAACTTCGCGAACTATAGAAAGCGAGCCATCCTGCAACGTGCCGGATCCATTGCATGCATATCTGTTGGGTTCCAGTGCGGCGACCTGGGGACGCAACTGACCGGCGCCGACGGACCCGTCGACATCGAGCTGCAAAACAGCGCGGGCGACGTCTCGTTCTTCACGTACTGCCGAAGCGAGTCCGCTCGATTCCTGCGCGCCGCGAACTACCACAAGGCGGTCGTCACGGCCTGCAATGTCTTACCGGGCTTGAACCGCTGGCGCGCTGGTGTCACCCAACGCGCGAACTCCGTGATCATGGGCACGCACGCCAAGGGCATTGGCTGCATCTACATCGCCGAGAAAGAGGGCACGACGGGAACGGTCGAACCCGACTGGGCAAAAGTCGACCGCCGCGTGACCGACGGCACCGTCACCTGGAGACAATCCGACCATAACGTCATCGATGGCGGGTTCACCGACGTCACCGCATCCGTGTTGACCTTCGGCCGCGTGGTCGCGGACTACATCGATCGTTGCGAGCTGTCGCGACAAGACTGGTCGGCGTCGCCCGCGCTCCGAGACGGTGGGCACAACCGCGTGTGGCTCAATGGGCACCAGAACGACGCGCGTTCGGCGCCGAAGATGGGCCCCTAGGCGACGACGCGGGCGCCAGCAGATGATCGCGTGATCGGCATCTCGATCCAGAACGTCGTCTCGGCGCCCGCCCGGCGCTCGGATTCCACCCCGATCCGCCCACCGTGCTGCTCGACGATCGCCTTCGCGATCGCGAGCCCGAGCCCCGTGCCCCCGTGCCGGCGCGCGTCGGAGCCGTCGAGCTGCTGAAAGCGCGCGAACAGTCGGGAGAGATCCGCGGCCGAGATCCCATCGCCCACGTTGGTCACCGCGATCCGGACCATCGTACTCTCGCGCGAGATCGTGACACGCACCTCCGAGCCCGGCGTCGCGAACTTGATCGCGTTCGAGACGAGATTCGTCAAAACTTGCAGCGTGCGATCGCGATCGGCGCTGAACGACGTGTCCTGTATGACCCGTGAGACGAGTCCCACGCGCTGCTCGGCGGCCGTGGCCGCGAGACTGTCCAGGGTGACGCGCACGACTTCGCTTCCGAGCAGCGGCTGACGGCGCAGCTCGACGCGGCCTGCTTCGATTTTATCGAGATCGAGCATGTCGTTGATCAACCGCACGAGCCGCTCCGAGTTGGCCCGCGCCATCGTCACGAGCTGCGCGGCTTGCGCCGAGTCGGTCCGTATGGCGCCGCTCTCCAGCAGCTTGAGCGACCCGTGAATCGCCGTCAGCGGCGTGCGCAGCTCGTGCGAGACCGTCGACACGAACTCGCTCTTGAGCCGGTTGACCCGCATCCACGCGGACACATCGCGCACGATCGAGATCCGCGCCGCCTGCCCGCCGTAGTCGATCGGGCGACCCGACACCTCGGCCTCGAATGTCGAGCCGTCGGGTCGCAACAACGTGATCGTGTACGTCAGCGGCCGGTTCTCGGCCATGATCCGCCGCGTGGCATCGCGTTCGTGCGGCGCGATATACGATTCGGCACGCGTGCCCACCGCTTCCTTCTCGCTCACGCCGAACAGGCGGCACCAGGCCGCGTTGACCTCGAGCACGACGCCGTCGCGCGAGATCACGACGCCATCCGTGGACGCATCCGACAACCGCCGAAACCGCGACTCGCTTTGCGCCAACTCCACCATTACACCCTGCACCGCCCGCTCGGCCGTACAATCCCGATAGCCCGCGACCGAGCCGCAATACACCCCATCGACCATGTCGGCGACCGCCCAGCCCCGGCACAGGACCCGGCGACCGTCTTTCGCCAGGAGCGTCGCCTCGAAATCGTCGACAGGCAGTCCGGTGACCACGGTGCGGGCGACCTTCACGTAGCGCTCGCGGTCCTCCGGTACCACGAAATCCACGGGGCGCATCGCCGCGGCCTCGGCCAACGTATATCCCAGCGCGCGCTGCCAGGCCGCATTTACGTATAGCATCTCGCCGTTCGGACCCGACGCGCACAGCATCTCGCTCGCGCGCTCCAACAGGATTCGCCCCCAGCGTTCGCCCACGTCCATATGACACCAGACGACCGGTGCCCCGTCAGGGTACAGCGAAAGTCAGTGGCTTATCGCGAAGAAATAAGCGCCAACAACCGGCCCACGCGGCAGCCGACCGTTCGCGTCGGGCTTCGCGTCAGCCGGCGGCGGACCGTACTCTGGCTGAAACAGGTAGGCGATGTGCTTCACGGGATCCACGGTGATGGTCTTCGCGCCGCGCATCGTCGTGACCGTCGCGACGACCGTGTACTTGTCCGGCGAATCCTCACGCACGACCGTCACGTTCGAATCCCGACCCGCGGGAATGTAGAAGAGCTTCTCGGACGGATCGTAGCCCAGCGCATCGACGCCATCACCGTTCGCGATCGTCGCGACGATCTTGCCGGTGGCGGGGTCGACGACAACGGAATTCTTGCCACAGCCTGAGAAGACACGATTGCTCTTCCGATCGTAGGCAATACCTGTGGGGCCGTCGCACGGGGCGAGCGGCCATGAGGCGATCGCCTTCCAGGTCTTGCTGTCGATCTCTTGCATCGTGCTCTTGCCTTCGTTGTTCACGAAGAGCTTACCCTTGCCATCGCTTGCCGCACCTTCGGGCCCAGTATCCTCCAACTGAACCGCGCCAACACTATCGCCTGACGTTGGATCCAACGCGATCACCGTGCCGATCGGGCGGCTGTGGTTCGTCAGGATCACGCGATTCGAGCCATCATCGTACATGATCCCGTCCATGCCACCGGTCTTGACCGGGATTTTCTTGATGACGGCCAGCGTCTTGAGATCGAACATCGTGACCGTCGAATCGCCGCCGTTCGTGATGAACCCGTGATTCGACTTCGGCGCGAGCGCAATGCCGTGCGTGCGCGGACAGTCGGGGATGTCACCGATCACCTTCCCCGTGGCGCCGTCGATGACCATCACGTGCGTACTGCGGGAGACGAACACGCGGCCCGTACCAGGTTCGGCCGTGAGATAGTCTGTTCCCCCGTCGCCCCCAATACTATACTTGGCGACTTTGAACGTTTGTGCTTGGGCGACACTGGCGATAACGAGTGTGCCAAAAAGGGCGTATTTGGTCATGACCAGAAATGTGCTCCTCCGACCTGTCAGGACGCTTACACTAGGACTCGCGCTCTGCGCTTGGACGACGTCCAGTTCCGCGCAGGTCGAACGGTGGAAACAGGAAGCGCGCAATGTGACCATCACGCGGGATAATTGGGGCATCCCGCACATCCATGGCAAGACCGACGCTGACGCCGTCTTTGGCCTGGAGTACGCGCAGGCGGAAGACGATTTCAATCGCGTCGAGACCAACTACATCACCGCCATGGGCCGGCAGGCGGAGGTCGACGGCGAGGGCGTGATCTTTCGCGACTTGCGCACGAAGCTCTTCATCGACCCGGATAGCATGAAGGCCAAGTACGCCTCGAGTCCCGCGTGGTTGAAGAAGCTGATGGACGCGTACGCCGACGGGCTCAACTACTATCTCTACACGCATCCGAAGACTACGCCCCGGCTCATCAAGCACTTCGAGCCGTGGATGGCGTTGACGTTCAGCGAGGGCAGCATCGGTGGGGACATCGAGCATGTCTCGCTGCGACAGCTCGGGGCGTTTTATGGCGGCGACTCCGTGCCTCGGCTTCCGACCTCGGCTTCCATCGAGCGCGCCGGGCCGCCGCCTGAGCCAACTGGCTCCAATGGCATCGCTATCGGGCCATCAGTCACGGCTTCGCATCATGCCATGTTGCTCATCAATCCTCATACGTCGTTTTACTTTCGCGCTGAGGTTCAGGTTAGCAGCGACGAAGGGCTGGACGCGTATGGCGCGGTCACCTGGGGGCAGTTTTTCGTTTACCAAGGGTTCAATACGCGCATCGGCTGGATGCACACGTCTAGCGGCGTGAATGACGTTAGCGATTACGCTGAGACTATCGTCAAGAACGGCGACCGGCTGTTCTATCGATACGGTGGACAGCTACGACCACTGATACAGAACACGATTGTCATCCCGTACAAGACAGCCAACGGGATGAGTGCGCGCCGATTTACGGTGTATAGGACCGTGCACGGCCCGATCGTGCAATCGGCCGACGGCAAATGGATCAGCGTAAGCTTAATGAACGAGCCAGTGAAAGCGCTGACGCAGTCCTTCACGCGAACGAAAGCAACGACCTACAAGCGTTTTCGCGATATCATGGAACTGCACACCAACTCGTCGAACAACACGATCTTCGCGGACGCCGACGGCGACATCGCGTACTTCCACGCGAACTTCATCCCGAAACGCGACGACAAGTTCGATTGGACGAAACCGGTTGATGGCAGCGACCCCGCGACCGACTGGAAGGGCCTCCTGTCGGTCGACTCGACGCCGCACCTGCTGAACCCACCGAACGGCTGGCTCTACAACAGCAACAACTGGCCCTGGTCGGCCGCCGGGCCCAATAGCCCCAAGCGCGAAAACTTTCCCAAGTACGTCGAGACCGGTACGAGCGAGACCGCGCGCGGGCTGCACGCGATTCGTATACTCGAGGACGCGAAGAATTTTACGCTCGACTCGCTCATGACCGAGGCGTACGACAGCTATCTGCCGGCGTTCGAGATCTTGATCCCGTCGCTGATCAAGGCATGGGACGATGCACCGGCCGGAGATCCCCTCAAGGCGAAGGTCGCCGAGCAGATCGCCTGGTTGAAAATGTGGGATTACCGCTGGGGCGTCTCGTCCGTGCCGACCACGCTCGCGATCTTCTGGGCCGAGGAGCTGGGACACGGCTCGGGCAATCCAACGGTCGAGTACTTTCAGAATCTCGCGAACGGCACGAGCAACGCCGACAAACTGAACGCGTTGGCCGCGGCCTCCGATCGACTCACGGCAGACTTCGGAAAGTGGAAGACCCCGTGGGGCGACATCAATCGCTTCCAGCGGCTTACGCCCGACATCGTCCAGCGATACGACGACGCCAAGCCGAGCATCCCGGTGGGCTTCCCGTACTCGCAATGGGGCACGCTCGCCTCATTCGCGGCGCGAACGGCCTCGAACACGAAGAAGCGCTACGGCTCGTCCGGGAACAGCTTCGTCGCCGTGGTGGAGTTCGGCGACAGCGTACGGGCAAAGGCGATCACCGCTGGTGGCGAGAGCGGCGATCCGGCGTCACCGCACTTCGACGATGAGGCCGTGCGCTACAGCACGGGCAACCTACGGGATGTGTATTACTACCCGAACCAGCTAAAGGGACACATCGAGCGCGAGTACCACCCCGGCGATCTCAGCGCAGCTGCGCCGCGACGTACGCCCGAATCGACGCGATGACCGCCGCGATCCTGGGGGTCGGCGGCTGATCACTCGGCACCACGAGCGGCGGCGGCGGCGCGCCCACATCGAGCCCCGCCCTCGCCTGCTCGGCGTCATGGATCTCCTGGTACAGCTGACAGTCCTCGGCGATGTTGAGCGCGCGCGCGTAGGCCGCGCGCGCACGGGAGAGGCGGCTGTTCCGCCAGTAGCCGAGTCCGAGTGACAGGTTGTAGTCCGCATGCTGCTCGGGCAGCATCTGGTCGCCTTCCGCGATCAACGCCTTGGCGTATCGCTCGAAGTCGGGTATGTCGCCGCACTGGGCCGCGAGGCGAATGCCCTTGAGCCCCGACGCGACATGCACGTCGGGATCCTCGGCCGCGCGGAACATGAAGTCGTAGATCTCGCGCGCGATATTGTGGTACGCCAGCTCGATGAACGCCGTGGCCATGTCGTCGAGCACGCGATGCTGGTTCGAGGTCTCCCAGTAACCGCGGAGCGCTTGGCAGTACCAGACCAGCGCCTGCTCGATCTCGAGTCCGCCCGGCGTGCGACGAGCATAGATGGCGAGCGCGCGCTCGTGCAGCGCGGTCGCCCGCATGTTCGGGAACCCCACGACTTCGGCGTCGCGCGCCACGTCGGCGTAGGCGCGATCGGAGCCCGGAATATTGTCGCCGTGGAGCAGCGCGGCCGCCTCGCTCAGGCGGTTCGTCAGCGCCAGCTCGGGGAGTCCGAGCTCCATGGCCAGGTCACACCCCGCGCGGTGCGCCGCGATCGCGGCCGTGAGCCGTCCCGATCGTCTGAGACAGATGCCCAGCCGGTTGTAGAATTCCGGCGTCTGCAGCTGCTCCTCGCGCGAGCGCGCTTGCTCGATCGCGGTGCCGAACACATCAGCGGCCAACTCCCACTGGTCGGTCCGATCCAGCACGCCCGCATACCCGACGAGCAGACCCCAGACGGATGGCACACGTCCCGGCGTATCGTAGGTGAGGGCGGTCACGAGTGCGGTGAGCATCCGCT
>DASRDS010000368.1:0-20826 GCA_035652495.1 Gemmatimonadaceae bacterium | reverse complement strand
CATCCTCGCGGCGATGCGCCTCTTGCGAGATGAGCCCCGCATCTATTTTCTCTTTGCCGGTGGGGGCCCCCGCCGCACCGAAATCGAGGCGTTCGCGCAAGAGGCCCGACTGACGAACTTCAGCTACCGTCCGTACTTCGCACGGGAAGAGCTCGGCGATGCGTTGGCCGTCGGGGATGCGCATCTCATCTCCCTCGGCGCGCCGTTCGTTGGTGTGTCCGTGCCCGGGAAACTGTACGGGATCATGGCGGCTGGGCGGCCGGCGCTGTTCGTCGGCCCGGCCGCATGCGAGACGGCCGATACTATCAGAGAGGCCGACTGCGGTCTCGTCATCGATCCCGCATCCGGTTCCGCTCCGGAGAAGATCGCTGAGGCGCTTCGCGCCCTGTGTGCCGACCCCACGTCTGCTCTCGAGATGGGTAGCCGCGGACGGGAGACATTCCTGCGGCAATACGCGCCGGAGACGAATTGCGAGGCGTTTCGACAGGTATTGAGCAGGGTATGAAGCTTCTTCACGTCGTCGGCGCGCGGCCGAACTTCCCGAAACTCGCTCCGTTGTCGCGCCAGGCGAGAGCCGTGGGCGTCGACCAGGTCGTTGTGCACACAGGCCAGCACTACGACGACGCGATGTCGGCGTCCTTCTTTCGAGATCTGGGTCTGAGACCGCCCGAGATCAATCTCGACGTCGGCTCGGCGACGCACGCGGTCCAGACCGCGCGCGTCATGGAGCGCTTCGAGCCCGTCTTGCTTCAGCACCGCCCGGATTGGACCGTCGTCTACGGCGACGTGAACTCCACGCTCGCGGCGACGCTGGTCGCCTCGAAGCTCGGGTTTCGTGTCGCACACGTGGAAGCTGGGGTACGGAGCGGCGATCGGTCGATGCCGGAAGAGATCAATCGCATCGTCACCGATCGTCTGGCGGATCTGTTGTTGACTCCATCGCGCACCGCTGATGCGACGTTGCGGGCCGAAGGGGAACCGGACGACGAGATTATGTTCGTCGGCAATGTGATGGTCGACGCCTTGCTCTACGCGGTGCAAAGAGCCCGGACGATTGGGTTTCGCGCGAAACTCGGGCTTTCGACTGCGCCGATCACGGTGACGCTGCATCGTCCGGCGAACGTCGATGACCCGCGGCGTCTCGCCGCGATTGTCTCCGCGTTACGAGAGGTCGCGAAGCAACGCCCGGTCGTGTTCCCCGTGCACCCGCGCACGCGTGGCCAGCTGCAGATGGGACAGTTCGATGTCGGCGCCGTGCGGTTGATCGACCCCGTCAGCTACCTCGAGATGGTCGACCTGGTCGAGGGATCGCACGCGGTGATCACCGACTCGGGCGGTCTCCAGGTGGAAAGCACGGCCCTCGGCATCCCCTGCATTACGGTCCGTGACACGACCGAGTGGCCCGAGACCATTGAGTGCGGCGCCAATCGTCTCATGCCCGATCCCGTCGGGATTCCCGATGCTATCGCCTCGATCCGACGCCTGGACGACCCACCACGACCGGAAGGTTGGGACGGCATGGCCGCCGTGCGCGCGCTGGACTGTTTGCGCACGCACTGAAGCCAGTGCACCTCCTGCACGTAGTCGGCGCACGGCCCAATCTCCCGAAACTCGCCCCGGTGTACCGCGCGGCCGCGCGACGCACGGAACTGACCCAGACCGTCGTGCATACGGGTCAGCACTACGACGACGCGCTGTTCTCGTCCCTCCTCACGGATCTCGCTCTTCCCGAGCCCGACATTAACCTCGGCGTCGGGTCGGCGTCTCACGCGATACAGACGGCGCGAATCCTCGAGCGACTGGAACCCATTGTGACGCGAGAGCACCCCGATTGGGTCGTTATCTACGGCGATGTGAATTCGACGGCCGCCGCGGCGGTCGTCGCAGCCAAGCTCGGCATTCGGAGTGCCCACGTCGAGGCGGGGCTGCGAAGTGGGGATAGGACCATGCCCGAAGAGATCAATCGAATCGTCGCCGATCGACTGGCCTCGTTGCTGCTTACTCCATCGCGTGATGCGGATGAGACACTACGTGCCGAAGGCGAGCCCGAGCACGAGATCGTCTTCGTCGGAAACGTGATGATCGACAGTTTGCTGGAAGCGCTTCCCCGGGCGCGTGCAGTATCTCACTCGCGAGGACACGTTCTCGTTACACTCCATCGGCCGTCAAACGTCGATGATCCTTCACGCCTCGCGGCGCTGATGGCGGGATTGCGCGACGTAGCCGCGGAGCGGCCCGTCGTATTTCCAGTACACCCAAGAACGCGCGATCGCCTCGATCAATGGCATATCGATTGTGGTGCGGTTCAGACCGTAGCGCCGGTCGGTTACCTTGCCATGGTCGCACTCGTTGATGCGTCGCATGCTGTCGTGACGGATTCCGGCGGGGTGCAGGAAGAAACGACCGCGCTCGGTGTACCATGCTTCACAGTGCGCGATACGACTGAACGCCCCATCACGGTCATAGCCGGCACCAATCGACTCGTACACGATCCCAAAACGTTGCCGGGTCTTGTTCGGGCCGCCGCTCGGCCCCCGGCGTTGCCAACGATCGAAGGGTGGGATGGCTCAGCCGGTGAGCGGGTGGTCGATGCGTTGATGGCTGGTGCCTTGCCATGATCTGCCTGCTCGGCAACATTTTGTTTTTATCAACATCGCCTGTGAACAATTACCAACAGGGAGGCGGGCCATGACGACGGCGCGCGTCCTGACCACGGTCGAAACCAGCCGGCCGTTCCCAATTGTGTTGCAGGAGCGAGCGCGCATTGCGCGCCGCACGCACGTCGTACGAGGGATGACCCGGTTCGCCGTCCTGCTGTTGGCGGACGCCTTCGTCGTCGTCCTGCTCCGCACGCTGTACGGCGAAGCCCGTCAGTTCGCCGCCACCACATCGACCACGCTCCCGCCATTAGTCGGTGGCGAGTACCCGATGATCGAGCTGGTCCTGGCGGTCTTCCTCGGCCTCTGGGTCATGGGGACCTATGGCGCCGGCGACCATCGCCGGGACGTGGGCAAAGTCTTCACGGGCGGTGCCGCGGGCATCACGCTCGTCGGGTGGAATCCGCTCTGGACGACTCCCTCGATTGCCGCGCTCTTCGGACTGAGCGCCGCCGCCGCCGCGGTCGCCGTCGGGCTCGTGCTCGAGCGCTCCTTGATCGAAATCCTGGTGTACCGAGCGCGCGCGAGAGCGGCGCACGCGCCCCGGGCACTGTTGGTGGGCCCATCGGTCGATGCGCGAAAGGCGCTTCGCGCCTCGCCATTCACGATCCAGTCCGAGTTCCGCGTTCTCGGCTACATCTCGGTCGATCCCCGCTCCCCAGCCGATGCCCTCGGCGGAGTCGGCGATTTCGTGGAGGTGCTGGCCACGCTCGACGTGGATACCGTGATCTTCGCGGGCCATATCGAGGAAACGCTGTTCCACGATCTCCTCACGATCGCGGACGCCGCCGGATGCCACGCGTACTCGCTGGCTCGCCCGGCGACGCTCACCGGCTACGTCCCCGAGCTCGTCTGGCTGCGCGGCGTACCACTCGTCCAGCTCACGCGTCCGGGACTGCACGGCCAGCAGCTCGTTATCAAGCGCATGGTCGACGTGCTGGTCTCGTTCTTCGGCCTGATTCTGCTCTCGCCAGTGCTCGCCGTCGTTGGCCTGGCCGTTCGCTTCACGTCGCCCGGACCGATCATCTTCCGTCAGCGTCGAGTCGGCTCGGGTGGCCGACCGTTCGACATCCTGAAGTTCCGCAGCATGGTCGATGGCGCGGACGAGCAGCGCACGGAGCTGGCCGCGAACAGCGTGTATCAGGACGGCCGCCTCTTCAAGGTGCCATTCGATCCGCGCGTGACGCGGGTCGGCCGCTTCTTGCGCCGCACGAGCCTCGATGAGCTGCCGCAGCTCTGGAATGTTCTCAAGGGCGAGATGTCCCTCGTCGGCCCGCGACCGCCGCTGCCATCGGAGGTCGCGCTGTACGAGGAACATCACTACTCGCGGTTCGACATGAAGCCGGGGATCACCGGACCGTGGCAGGTGAACGGCCGTAATCGCATCACCGACTTCGACGAAGTGATCCGGCTCGAGACCGCGTATCTCCGGCGCTGGGCGATCTGGAAAGACGTCGCGATCCTGATGCGGACGATACCCGTCGTGTTGCGAATGGACGGTGCGCACTGACGCGCGTGCTCATCGTCGGTGGCGGCATTATCGGTCTCGCGACCGCGTATCAGATGCTGGAGTTGTGGCCCGATGTGGAAGTAACGGTCCTCGAGAAAAACGCCGACCTCGCACAAGAGCAAAGCGGCCACAATAGCGGCGTCCTTCACGCGGGGCTGTACTACACGCCGGGCTCGGCCAAGGCGCGCCTGGCCGTCGCCGGTATCCGAGAGATGACGGCGTTCTGCCGCGACCACGATATCGCCCATGAGATCTGCGGGAAGCTCGTTGTCGCGACGACTGACGCCGAGATCCCACGTTTGCGCACGCTGTTCGAGCGGGGCACGCGCAACGGTCTCGCCGGCCTGCGTTGGCTCAACGCGTCCGAGGCCCATGCGATCGAGCCGGCGGTTCGCGCGGTCGCCGCGGTGCACGTTCCCGAAGAGGGCATCGTCGACTATCCGGCGGTCTGTCGCGCGCTCGCCAAGTGCATTACCTCGCGTGGTGGGCGGGTGGTGCTCAACGCGAGAGTAGAGGCGCTCCGCCCCAGCTGGGTCGCCGAGACGCCGGTCGGCGTCTTCGAGGGCGATCTGCTGATCAATTGCGCGGGGCTCTATTGCGACCGGATCGCGCGCATGGCGGGTGCATCCATCGACGTACGGATCATCCCGTTTCGTGGCGAGTATTTTGTTCTCGAGCCGGAGCGTCGCCACCTGGTCCGGCATCTCATCTATCCGGTCCCTGATCCCGCTTTTCCTTTTCTCGGCGTGCATTTCACGCGGCACATCGATGGCGGTATAGAGGCGGGACCGAATGCTGTCCTGGCCTTGGACATGCCCGAAGGCCGCGCGGCGTTGGCGTATCCGGGGCTCTGGCGGTTTATCGCCAAGTACCCGAAAGTCTGCGCCGAAGAGCTCTGGCGTTCGGGTAGCCGCCGGTTGTTCGCCCGGAAGTTGTCGCGACTCGTTCCCGACATTCGCGCTGGCGACCTGGCGCCCGGGGGAGCCGGAGTCCGGGCGCAGGCCATGCGACCGAACGGATCGTTCGTCGAAGATTTTCTGTTCGCCGAACAACCCGGCGCGCTGCACCTCTTGAACGCACCGAGCCCCGGCGCGACGGCCTCGCTGGCGATTGGCCGCGAGATCGTGGCCCGCCTCCAACCCGCCTTAACGCACGCCGCCTGATGAACGTCTCCGTCGAGCCAACGACGATTCCCGATGTCCTCCTCGTCAAGCCCGACGTCTTCCGCGACGACCGGGGGTTCTTCACCGAGGTGTTTCGCGAGGATGTGTTCGCGTCCGTGGGACTGCCCACCCGATTCGTGCAACTCAACCACTCGCGTTCGGCGCGCGACGTGGTGCGCGGCTTGCACTTTCAGTGGGACCCGCCGATGGGCAAACTGATGCGAGTGACGCATGGCCGCGCGTATCTCGTCGCCGTCGACATTCGAAAGCAGTCGCCGACGTTGGGACAATGGACCGCGGCGACGGTTTCGTCCGACGACATGACCCAGCTCTGGGCGCCGGCCGGCTTCGCGCGCGGATTCTGCGTCCTGAGCGATTTCGCCGAGATTCAGTACCTCTGTACGGGTACCTACAATTCCGCTGGCGAGGCCGGCATCCGATGGGACGACCCCGAGCTCGGCATCGCATGGCCGACCACGGCGCCGATACTCTCGGGTAAAGACACGAAAGCTCCGTCGCTGCGCGAATGGCTGGCGACGCCACAATCCAATTTCTTCCAATCATGAGAATTCTCGTCGCCGGTGGTGCGGGATATATCGGCTCGGTGCTCGTTCCGAAGCTCGTCGCCCGTGGGTACGACGTTGACGTGGTCGACCTCCTCTGGTTCGGCAACAATCTGCCTTCCGATGTCCGCGTCGCCCAGCGCGACGTCCTCGATATCACGCAGGATGAGCTCAAGGGCTACGATCAGGTCCTCTTCCTGGCTGGGTTGTCCAACGACCCGATGGCGGACTACTCGCCAGGAAAGAACTTCGTGTTCAATGCGGCCAGCCCGGCCTACCTGGCGTACATCGCGAAGCGGGCCGGGGTGCGCCGCTTCATCTACGCCAGCTCGTGCTCGGTTTACGGGTACACGGAGAACGAGCTGTTCGACGAGCAGTCGCCGGCGGTCTCCACCTATCCCTACGGGATCTCGAAGCTCCAGGGCGAGTTCGCGGCCCTGCAGATCCAGGACGACAAGTTCTCGGTGATCGCCCTCCGCAAGGGAACCGTCTGCGGCTATAGCCCCCGCATGCGGCTCGATCTCGTCATCAACACGATGTTCAAGACGGCGCTCACGACCAACGTCATCACCGTCAACAACCCCTCCATCTGGCGTCCGATCCTCGCGATCCAGGACGCCGCCAGCGCGTATATTCGGGCGATCGAGTGCGCGAGCGAGATCTCGGGCACGTTCAATATCGCGTCCGGCAACTACACGCTCGGCGAGCTGGCCGACTACGTGAGCGACGCGCTGCGTGAGTACATGGGGCTCGATCTCAAGCTCGACATCAAGCACCTGACGGATGTCCGCAATTACAAGGTGTCGTACGAGAAGGCGCAGACACGCCTCGGCTTCAAGCCCGCGCACGACGTGCGCAGCATCGTCAAGGATCTCGTCGATCATCGGCATCTCTTCAGCAACTTCGCCGATCCGCGGTTCTCGAATATCGCGACGTTCAAGCGGCTGGATGGGATTCCCGAGTTAGCCGCGGTCTGATGTCGGTCGTGGTGATTGGCGCCAATGGCCAACTCGGCGCCGACCTCATGGCGGCGTGCGCGGTCCGTGGCCGGCGTGCCGTCGGTCTGACGCACACCGATATCGAGCTCACGAACGCCGGCTCCGTCTGGTCCGCGCTCGATCACACGGCGCCGGATCTCATCGTGAACACCGCCGCCATGCACAACGTGGACGCGTGTGAGCGAGATCCGTCGCACGCGTTCGCGGTCAATGCGGTGGGCGCTCGACATCTGGCGCAGGCCGCCGAGCATCGAGGCGCGACGCTCGTGCACGTGTCGACCGATTATGTGTTCGACGGCCGGAAAGGCCAGCCCTATGTCGAGACGGATGCGGCGAGGCCGCTCAATGCGTACGGGGTCAGCAAGCTCGCCGGCGAGCACTTCGTCACCACGCTGGCGCCGAAGCACTTCGTCGTGCGTACGTCAGGACTCTACGGCGCAAATCCCAGCCGAGCGAAAGCCGGCGGCCTCAATTTCGTCCGTCTGATGCTCAAGCTCGCCAAAGAGAAGGGCAGGGTGCGTGTGGTGACGGACGAAGTGGTGACGCCGACGTACACGGCCGATCTCGCCGAACAAATCCTGGATCTCGCCGAGACGACCGCGTACGGCACGTATCACGCGACGAGCGGCGGCGCCTGCTCCTGGAACGAGTTTGCCCGCGAGATCTTCCGCTGTGCCGCGCCCGACACGGTCGTCGAAGATGCGAGCGCGGCGGATTTTCCCCGTCCGGTCGCGCGCCCGCTCTACTCGGTCCTGGACAACGCGGGCTTGAGGCGCCTCGGGATCGATCGGATGGCCGACTGGCGGGATGCCCTCAGCCGCTATCTCGCGGCGCTCTGAAACACCTTCTCGTACTCGTCGACGATGTAGTCCCACGTGTAGGCTTCGCGGATCCGATCCGGTGCCGCCGTCCGCAACCGCGCCGCCTTTGCCTCGTCCGCATCGAGATCGTTCAGGATGGTCGTCAGCGCCTCGGCGTTCTTCGGGAAGAGGATCCCGAACTCGCGGCCGGCGTGGTTGACTAGCACCTCGCGATTGAAGGGATTGTCGAGCGCGACGATGCAGTTGCCGTAGCCCAGCGCTTTCAGCAGGGCCGGATTCGTGCCGCCCAGGCTATGGCCGTGCAGGTATGCGTAGGCATTGCAATGGAGCTCGCGAATGTGCTCCGCGTCCGGGATGTGGCCCAGGAACCGCACGCGCGGATCGCTCGTCTTGCGCAGCGCCTCGACCCATGGACTCGTGAAGTTCGCGCCGCCGGCGATCAACAGCTGGCGCCTCGACCGTGAGGCGACGAAGGCCTGGACGATGAGATCGGCGTTGTTTTCGGGGACCAGGCGGCTCGCAATGAGATAGTAGCCGCACGGCTCGACCCCGTAGGTCTTCAGGACTTCAGGATGCTCCGACTGCTTGATCTCGGCGCCGTACGCGACGAAGTAGGAATCGCGTCCGAACTCCTGGCGGTAGTACTCGCGCATCGCCTCCGAGTCATTGATGATCGTCGTGGCGGTGCGCAGCGCGATGCGCGCGGCGGCCTTGAAGTAGGCTTTGCCGACGGGTCCCCACTTGTCCCGGCCCCAATCCATGCCGTTCACGTTGACCACGATCCGCTCGCGCAGCAGCCACGGGAGCAGCGAATGCGGCGCGCTTGGCAGGGTATGGACATAGATGATGTCGGGCCGACGGATCGTCGCGTCGACCGTCGCGAACGCCGCGTGCACGAACTGGCCGAGCGATTTGTGCTCGGGCGCCGGGTAGAAGACGCGATGGACGCCTTCCCAGGTCGGCGTGCGGTCGGGGTAGTAGCCCGAGCGACAGTAGACGGTCACGTCGTGACCCTTGGCGGCCAGCCGCGGCGCGAGATGGCGGGCCAGCTCCTCGCCGCCACCGTACGTGTGCGGGACGCCGCGAAACCCGATCATGGCTATGCGCATGGCACGAAAAGAAAGTTGTGGACATACGGGGTGTCACCCCCGGCCTTCATCCAGGCTTCCTGATCGCGGACGTACGAGAAATCCTCGATCGGATGCTCGCGACCCGCGTGGTCGACGAACGATCCCTGGTAGCCCATGGCCGCGATGGCCGCGAACGTATCCGCGATCTTCGTCGCGAGATGACGCTGCTCAATCTCAATGAGCAGCACCGGCCGTTGGCTCGCGATGGTCTGGCGCGCGCCCTCCAAGACGGCCAGCTCGTGCCCCTCGACATCGATCTTCAACAGGCCGACGTTGCGCAGGCTGTATGAGTCCAGCGTCCGCATCGGCACGACGACGGTATCATATCGCCCCTCCGGCGGCGCGAAGCGCGCGAGCTCGGAGTGCGGGTGCCCGTTGAGATAGGGCACGTAGAGGGTCGCCTCTCCTTCGCGATTCGAGAGCGCGACCTCATGGACCCGCGCCGCCGGCAAGGTCGTGGCGAGTGCCCGCAACACGCGCGCCGGGCCGGGCAGCGGCTCGAAGGCGTCCACCGCCGTGGTCCGTCCCATGGCGTATGTCCAGAGCCCGGTGTTCGCGCCGATATCCGCGATGCCGGCGCCAGGGCGCAGCACCCGGCGCGCCATGGCCAGCTCAGGGTCGAGACGCCCGGTGAGCGCGCGATACAGATAGCGCGCGCGGGTCCGGTGGCGGTCCGGCAGACGCTCGATCAGCCAGGACCGGATCGCCATGCCTCGGTCGACGTGAGAACAGATCCGAGCGCGAGCGCGACGTCGGCCGGACGCAAGGCGTGCAAGGCGCGGACTTGCTCCGCGTGCGGGAGGTACTCGCCGTCGGGGCTGACCTCGACCTCGCCATCGCAGTATGCGCTCGCTTCGACGCGCGAGACATTCAGGCTGCGCGTGAAGACCACGGGCGTGCCGACGGCATTCGCGATATGCCGTGGACCCGAGTCGGTGGCCAGCAGCGCATCGCAGCGCGCGAGAAACGCCGCGAATCCGAGAAGGCTCAGCCGGCCGGCCAGGACGCGACACTTGAGTGAGGCGCGGGCGAGGGCAGCGGCGTGCTCGAGATACGGCGCATCCTGCGCGCTGCCGCAGAGGACGACCTGAATCGGTTGCCGCCGAGCGACGAGCTCCAGCGTCTCGAGGTATCGTTCGGCTGGCCACACCGCCGCATCAGGCTGACGCACCGTCATGGTGCACGCGACGACGGGCGTCGCGCCGTCGAGGTCCAGCTCCCGGCTGACGGCGAGGGCATGCTCCTCATCGGCTGCACTGGGATAGACTCGAGGCCGGAGCGACCAGTCCTCGCTCACGCCGAGGACGTCGGCGACGAGCGCTCGGGTATACGCCGCATAGGGCCGCGGGTACTTCGCCGGCACCACATGCGTGAGCAGCCCCGAGAATCCCTTGTGCGCGAACCCGATGCGCGTGGGAATACCGGCGCGCACCGCCAGCAGGTGATCGCCGTGGTAGGCGATGTGGTCCGTCGAGAGCGCGGCATCAATGTGTCGTGCCCGAAGCGCTTCGATGGTCGCGGGCCACGAACGCCACGGCTCGCCGTCGCGGTTGAGCGAGAGCGCCTCATCGATATTGGGATCGGCGGCGAGCAGGTCGACCGTTCTGGGGGAGCAGACATGTACGATCCGACAATCCGGCAACGCGCGCCGCAGGACCGGAAGCGATGCCGTGCGGAACAGCACATCGCCGATGTGGTTCCCACCCAGAATCACGAGCGTACGCCATTCGCCAGGTGGGGTCGGTTGCCCGCGCACATGCCGACGGGCGACGGCTCGGAGCGCGGGCGCGGCCATTTCGGACAAGTACGCGAACATGCGGTTTCGTGTCCGCCTGACGGCGTCACGCTCGATGTTCATAGCAGGCAGAATAAGGCGTCGTCCGTATCAGTCGCAAGCGATATGGCTGAGGAGATCGGTGACGCGATCCGGCGTGAGCGCGGCGAGACACTGGCCCGGACCGTCGGTGAAATCACAGCGCGGATGAATGCATCCGCACGGCGATCCATCGGTGAGCACGCGTGCGCGATCGGTCCACGGCCGCACCTGCAGCGGTGGCGACGGTCCGAAGAGCGCGACAATCGGCACGCCGGAGCAGGCGGCTAGATGCATCGGGCCCGAGTCGACGACGACGGCGGCTCGGGTGGCGGCGAACACGGCGATCGACTCGAGGAGTGTTGTGCGACCCGCCAGATTCGCGAAGGGCGCGCGCGCCGCTTCGGCGACGGTGTCAGCAAAGGCCCGATCGTCGGGCCCGCCCAGGAAGACCGCGCCGAGTCCGAGTCGATCGCGAACGGTGTCGATCAGTCGGGCGGCGTGCGTTGCCGGCCAGGAATGCGACGCTTCGCGAGATCGAAACGCGAGCGAGACGAGACCGCGAGGTCCCGCGGCCGCGCGCAGCGCGTCGGCCAGCTCGGGGCGGAGCGTCCGATCAAAGCGCACGTCGAGTGCCGGCGCGCTCACGGCGAAGCCGAGGGTCGCGACCACGGCGGCGCTCTTTTCGACCTCGTGACGCGCGGCGTCGTAGGGCCAGATATGCGTCAACAGGGCGCGTCCGCCCGTTCGGTCCGTGCTCACCCGAATCGGCGCCCGCGAGCCGACGAGAAAAAAGGCGATCTGCCTGAGATCGCCGCGGAGGTCAATGGCGATGTCGTAGCGGTTCGCCCGCAGCTGCCGCACGAGTCCGGGCAGTGCCTGCCACGCCGCGCGCCGAGCCGAGGCCGATGCGTCACGAGCGGCGAGCCACCACGGCGTCGCGTACGAGATCACGCGATCGACCGCCGGGTGCGCCTCGAACAATGATGTCGCCCATGGACCCACGAGCACATCGAGTCGCGACGGCGCGAGCGCCGCGCGCAGCGGCTCGAGTACCGGCGTCGCCATGATCGCATCGCCGATATGATCGCAACGCACCAGCAGCACGCGGGGTGCGGCTGGTAAGCTCGTAGGGCGAGGCGGGGTGACGAGCGGCGCGATGATCGACAGCGCCCGATCGGCGACGAGGGCCGCGGCGCGTTTCCCGCGGCGGCGCATGCGAATCACTGGCGAAAGGTAAGGCTGGGGTCGAAAGCGCCGCAACTTCAGACCGTGTCGGTGCGCGGTCACACACCAGCCCCTTAATTTTTGTGCCGCATGTCGCGCCTTCCCACGATTCGACCGCCTGGACCGATCTCGCGACTCGCCGACGCGGCGTTCACGTGCGGGCGGATTCTTCGCTCGGGATTGTATGGCGACCTCGGTTGGCGCGTCGTCTGGACGTACGCGCGGCTCAAGTTCCTCTCGATGTTCGACGCGGAAACGCCAGGCGCTGATCCGCAACAGACCCAGGTGGCGGGATGGCGTGTCCGGTATTGGGGCACACGGTTCCTCGCCACGTTGTTCGGGACCAAGTTCGTGAAGTTGGAGTATCTCTTCGATACCAATGCCCCGCGCCCGCGCATCATCGATTGCGGCGCGAACATTGGTATGGCGATCCTGTTCTTCAAGACGCTCTATCCCGATGCCGAGATCGTGGCATTCGAGCCCGATCCGCGCACGTTCAAGGTGTTGGCGGGGAACGTACGGGACAACAATCTCGCGGCGGTCACGCTGCACAATGCCGCCGTGGGTGCGACGGACGGCGCGGCGCCGTTGCACGTGCAGCCGGACATCCCGGGCTCCGCGCTGTCGAGCCTCGTGGTCGTCAAAGACGCTCAAACGGTGGCCGAGGCGGTTCCCGTGGTTCGACTCTCGCGCTACATCGATGCGCCGGTCGATTTCCTCAAGCTCGACGTGGAAGGCAGCGAGATGGATGTCCTGCGTGAGCTGCAGGCCGCCGGGAAGCTGACCATGGTGCGCGAGATGGTGATCGAGTATCACCATCACCTTCGTGCCGACGAGGATGTCCTGGCCGAACTGTTGCAGATTCTGGAACGGGCCCGGTTCGGCTACCAGTTCCAGGTGGTCGACGACACCTCCTTCGGTCGCGGTGCGTACCAGAGCGTGATGGTGCACGCCTACGGCAAGGGGGCGTGCTGACCGAGGCCCCGCGACCCGCCCGGTTCACGATGCGCCGGGCGATCCGCTTCTTGTGGCCCGACGAGGCGGTCTGGTTCGCGCTGCTGGCGCGCGCGTTCTCGTTCATCAGTACGCCGGTCACGCTGCTGCTCGTCGCTACGCGATTCACGCCGATCTATCAAGGCTTCTATTACACGTTCACGACGATCACCGCGCTCGTCGTGCTGCTCGAGTTCGGGCTGGGGATGGTCCTGACCCAGTTCGCCAGTCACGAGTTCGCGCATCTCGCGTGGGACGCCGACGGCGGACTGTCCGGCGAGGCGGGACCGAGAGCGCACCTGTTGGGCATTCTGGTCAAAGCGCTCCGCTGGTACGGCGTCATCGCGCTGATCGCGATGGTGCTGCTCATCCCTGGTGGCTTCCTGTTCTTTGGTGGTCAGGCGCACGCCGAGCACGTGGCCTACGTCGGGCCGTGGATTCTTCTCGTCGTCCTCACGGCGCTCGGCCTGGTGGCGATTCCGATCGTGTCGATTATCGAGGGATGCGGGCGCGTGCCGGATGTCGTGCGCTTGCGCCTCGCGCAGGCCATCATTAGCGCGCTGCTGCTGTGGTTGGGACTTCTGACCGGGCAGGCGCTCTACGCGGCGGCCGCCGCCGCGCTCGGGCCAGTCCTGGCCCCCGCGGTGTGGCTCGCGCGTCGGTATCGCGGCCTGCTGCGACAAGTCACGGGCGCGGTCAGCCACCACCTCGATGCGGCGGTCTCGTGGAAGAGCGAGTTGCTGCCGATGCAGTGGCGCATCGCGCTCAGCTGGTTGGGGGGCTTTCTCGTCTTCTCCCTGTTCAATCCCTTGCTGTTTCGGTATGACGGCGCCGTGGTGGCGGGGCAGATGGGCATGAGCCTGACGCTGGCGAACGCGCCATTCGCGGTCGCGATGGCTTGGCTGGCGACCCGTGCGCCGGAGTACGGCACACTCATTCGCCTCCGCAAATTCGACGTCCTGGATCGGGTGGCGCGCAAGGGCACGCTGCAGGCGCTGGTGGTGTGGGCGGCCGGCTCGACCGCCGTCTTGGTGGCGGTCGCCGCCGGGCAATCACTCGCCCCCAAGCTCGCGCATCGCGTGCTTTCCGTTCCCAGCATCGCGGCCCTGTGCGTCGCGCAGCTCGTCAACGTGTTGATGAACTCCATGGCGAGCTATCTGCGGGCGCACAAAGAAGAGCCGTACGTCGGCGTGTCGGTCGCGACCGGCGCGCTCGTGGCGGCCGGCTTGTGGATCACGGCGCGATTCAGCACGCCGTTCGCGATGGCGCTCACTTATGCCATCATCGTCGCCACGTTCGAGCTACCGATCGCCACCGCCATCTTTGTGCGCAAGCGGCGCGAGTGGCACGCGTGAACGTCGCTCGGCGCCCGCACGACAGGCATCGAGGACGAGAGAGGCGGTTCGGGACCACGTAAACCGCGCCGCGCGCAGTAAGCCACACGTCCGGAGTGTGTGCCGGAGGGCCTCGTCGTTGACCACCCGGTGCAGGGCCTCGCGAAGGGCGCGCGCGTCGAGTGGGTCGCAGTACACCGCGGCATCGCCGGTCACTTCAGGAATCGAGGACAGCTTCGAGGTCACGACGGGCGTGCCGCACGCCATGGCCTCGAGGACCGGTAGCCCGAACCCCTCGTAGAGCGTCGGAAACGCGAAGGCCACGGCGCCGGCGTACAACCACGGCAAATCCGCGGTCTCGACCGTGCCGAGCCAATGCACGCCGCGCGGAGACTCTGCCGGCGCGTCCTGTCCGACCACGACGAGGTCGGCCATCTCAGGATCGTGGGCCTCGAGCAGTGTCGAGAGATTTTTGCGCGGATCGTTGGCGCCGGCAAAGAAGACATACGGTCGCGTGACACCGAAGCGCTCGGCGACGGTGGCGCGAGCCGCCGCGGGATCGATGGCGCGAAAGAGACGCTGATCCACGCCGTGCGGCGCCACGGTGATCCGGTCCGGGTCCATACCGGCGAGCCGAACGGCATCCTGTTTGGTGGCCTCGGAGACCGCGACCCACCAGTCGGCCCGCTTGAGCCGGCGGAGGCGCGAGTACCAGAGTGCCGTGGGCAGGCCCAGCCATCGTTGTGTCAAATACTTCTCGGGCCACAGCAGCGGGACGAAGTCGTGTATGAAGGCGACGGTCGCATAGGCACGCGACACCGGTATCGCGCGAGGGTCGATCGCGAGATACACGTCGGCGTGCGCCCGCTGGATATCCCACGTGAGCGCCGTGGCGACATCGACGGGCTGCCACCAGTCGACCAAGCGGAGGGGCAACTGGAGACCCGCGCCCGACAGCTCGGCGGGCCAGCTTCGCCGGTGCCAATGGGAGCGTACGGACGGGGCGACCCGCCGGCGGAGATACGACACGTCGAAGCCGTGACGAGCGCCAAGCTCCGGCGTGAGCGCCTCGAGCAGCTCGCGAGCGACCGTGCCGATGCCGCGCGTCCGGTGCGTGTTCTCGGAGGGGCCTCCATCGATAACCAGCCGCACACGGGGAATCGTAGATCGAGGGCAACAGGGGCGCAATCACGCCGCGCGCGGTAGTTTTTGCGGATCTCATGGAGCGACTGAAGTCGACCGTGCGGCTCATCGAAGCCGCGATCGCACAGCGGACCGATGTGCTCCCGTTCGCCGGCCAGCGGCTTCGATTCATCCACTCGCGCTGGTGGAACGACAACACGCGGGAGGCGTTTGCCGTCGAGATCGAACCCTACTTCGCCGCGCTGAGCCCCACGGCCCGCTATACCACGATCGTCGACGCCGGCGCCGCGGTCGGCCAGTTCGCGGTTGCCGCGTGCGTGCGGTGGCCGACCGCGCGGGTGTCCGCGTTCGAACCGTCTCGGCGCCAGCGCCTGCTGCTCTCCCGAAACGCGCGGCTCAATGGACTCGCCAATCGGATCGACGCGTTGCCACTAGGCCTCTGGAACGAGTCGACGACGCTCCGCTTCCGCACCCACGGCGCGATGAGCTCCATCGCGTCCGTCAGCATGCTGCCCAAGCATCTGACATTCGCGGAGCACATCCCCGTCACGACCCTCGATGGCTGGGCCGCCCCGGCGCGCATTGATCTCATCAAGATGGATATCGAGGGCGCCGAAATCGAAGCGCTGCAGGGCGCGAGTGGGATCCTGACCCGCGATCGCCCCGACGTCATCGTGCAGGCCTATCACCAGCGCGATGGCGCTCGTACCTTCGAGCGCTGTGCCGCGATCGTCGAGCGACACGGCTATGTCGCGCGCGAGGTCGAGGGTCAGCCTGGCCTTTTGCTGGCGACGCCGGCGTGACAGGCATCGAGCACGAGCGAGGCGGTTCGGGACCACGTAAACTGCGCCGCGCGCAGTAAGCCACATGTCCGTAGCGAGTCCCGAAGTGACTCGTCGGTGACTACCCGGTGCAACGCTTCGCGAATGGCGCGCGCGTCGAGCGGATCGCAGTACACCGCGGCGTCGCCAGCGACCTCCGGAATAGAGGACAGCTTTGAGGTCACCACCGGTGTGCCACACGCCATGGCCTCGAGGACGGGCAGGCCGAACCCTTCGTAGAGCGTGGGAAACGCGAAGGCCATCGCGCCGGCGTACAACCAGGGCAGGTCGGACGTCTGCACCTTGCCGAGCCAGTGCACCGCCGGATGTCGGTCTCCGTCGGGCGCATGCTGTCCGGATATCACCAGGTCAGCCATCTCCGGATCGTGGGCCGCGAGCAACGTCTCCAAATTCTTGCGGGGATCTTTGGCGCCCGCGAAGTAGAT
This sequence comes from Gemmatimonadaceae bacterium, assembly GCA_035652495.1. Lineage (GTDB taxonomy): Bacteria > Gemmatimonadota > Gemmatimonadetes > Gemmatimonadales > Gemmatimonadaceae > DASRDS01. The sequence continues at coordinate 4,207 of DASRDS010000368.1, read as the reverse complement.
GTACGGCCGCGTGACGCCGAATCGCTTGGCGACGACCGCGCGGGCCTCGGCGGGATCGATGGGGCGGAACAGGCGCTGATCGACGCCGAGCGGTGCCACGGTGATGCGGTCCGGGTCCATACCCGCGAGCCGAACGGCGTCTTGTTTCGTCGCTTCGGAAATCGCGATCCACCAGTCGGCCCGCTTGAGCCGGCGAAGACGCGCATACCACAGCGCGGTCGGCAGACCCATAAAACGGGTGTAGGTCAGATACTTCTCGGGCCACAAGAGCGGAATGAAGTCGTACACGAATCCCACCGTCGCATACGCGCGCGATACTGGCATCGCGAACGGGTCGATCGCGAGGTACACGTCCGCACCCGTTCGCTGGATATCCCACGTGAGCGACGTGACGACATCGATCGGCTGGAACCAGGTCGCCACGCGAATGTGCACGCGCTCCCCGGCCCGTGAGATCTCGGCCGGCCAGCTTCGCCGGTACCAATGGGAGCGACACGAGGGCAGCTCGCGCCGCCGGAGATACCCGACATCGAAACCGGCGGCGGCGCCAACCTCGGGCGTGATGGTGTCCAACAACTCGCGCGACACGGTACCGATACCGCGCGTCCGATGATAATTCTCCGACGGACCTCCATCGACGACCAGTCTCTTAATACGCACAATGTGCGAGATCGGGTCTTGGCAGACTGTAGACCTGCGTGTGCGGCCCGTTCGGGAGCTCGGGCCACGACAGCGCCGGGGTGCCGCTCCACGATGGAACGAACCACGGGCGTCCGAACCCCGTGTACATCGGCCCACGGATGACCACCGGCTTGGGGGTGCGATCGCGCTCCGTCACCTCCCACAGGGCCACCTCGGCGCCCGTCGCTTTGGCGTAGCCGTCATAGATGACATGTGCGCCGTCGGGACATGAGGCGACCACGGGGAAGGCGCCGATGCCTTTGAAATTGGAACGCACTTTGACGAGGGTATCGGGCGGCGAGCGTCGGGCCAGGGAACGCGCGTCGAGCGACACCAGCATGATGCGAACCGAATCCGCCGGTGCGTGACGATACGAGTAGGCGACGTGAATGATGCCGCCGCTGTCCGATTCCGCGGGACCGAGACCAGCCCTCAGTCCATCCCAGATGGCGCCGCCCTCACCGGCGACGACCGGATTGGTCCAGTGGGTGCCGTCCGTCGTGGTGCGGACAAAATACGTCGTGGTCTGATTCGTCAGGGTCTGCCCATAGAGGAGCGCCAGGCGCGGCGGCTCGAGCGGTTTTGCCGGCGGCAACGGTTGCCAATAGCCCTCGGAGAAACGGCCGAGGAACACCGTGCCTCGCTTCCAATGGGCGCCATCATCCGTCGATCGCAGGATGGTCATCGCGCCGCCACCGTGATGCTCGAGCAGCAGCGATCCATCGTGGAGGCGGGCCAGGCTCGGATCGTAGAAGTCGTGGTTGTCATCGCGGTCGACCACTTCGGCGATGCGCCAGGTGCGTCCATCGTCCGCGGACCGCGCCAACTGGATCCAAAAGCGGCCGTTGTGTCGCAGCTCCAGCACCGCAATGAGATGCCCCGGTTCACGGGCGCGGACGGTGTTTCCCAAGTACATGCAGGTGTCGAACGCAAACCAGGGCGGGGGAACGGCCGTGATCTGCTGTGCGCGCGCCGTCTGGGAACCGACGACGATACTGGCGAAAACCAGACAGGCTATCCCGAGGCGTTTGCTGGTTGGCATAGGATGAATCCGAGGTGGGCCCACACGATGGCGCCGGTCGACAACGTTTCGATCGACGGGAGGAAAATGAACACGGTGGCCTGGGCGACGAACAACGCGGCCGCGACGCTCGCCCAGCGACGGTCATCACGCGCGGTCCGGCGGTCGGCCGCCAGGGCGAGCGCCCCCACGATGGCGAGCCCGATGGCCAGCACGACGATCGAGAGTCCGAGCCAGCCGAGCTCCATGGCGATCAAGAGGTAGGCGCTTTCGACCATGAAGACGCGCGATTCGCTGCCGTAGAGGCCAGCGCGCGAGCCGACGCGTCCGAGGCCGACGCCTTGCGGATCCATGAGCGCGCGCTGGAGTCCGTCACGCAGTGACTCTTCGTGTGCGCGGGCCGACAGATCCGCGCCGGTGACCGCGTTGATCGTGTGTTCGACCGGCGCCAGCGTCTCCCGTTGGGTCCAGAGTCCGAAGATCGCCACGACCGCCAGCATGAATCCAATCGCGGCTCGCCCCAACACCTGCATCGCGTTCGCCCGTGGATCCCACAGCACGTAGGCCACGCTCAATACCGTGGCGCCGATGACGCCGGCGAGGAGCGCGCTCCGCGAAAAGCTGATCATGCACGCGACCACCGCGAGTCCCCGTACGACCCAGCACAGGAACCGGCGCCGGGCCAGCCATGGGGAGGGGGCATAGGTCGCCAAGGCCGCGATGATGCCGAAAAACCCGAGATCGTTCGGGCCGTCGAGCAGGGAAAAAGGCCGGATGACATCGCCGACGGACGTGAACAACATGGCGGGGAGCTCGCCGTTCGGATCGGCCACCGTATCCCGAAACGCGATGGTGAGCGGCGCCAAGGGAAACGCGATCTGGAGGATGCCGATGAACACGATGAGCAGGCTGGCGACCGCCAACACGCCTGGCAGCCGTTCGCGTTGGCCGCCGCGCCGCACCAGGATGCCGACGGAGACGCCGCCGATCAGCGGCTCGCCATACACGCGAATGGCGTAGAGCGCGTTGACCGCGAAGGCATGATAGGCCAGGATCGCGAGCACGTAGAGCGCCAGCATGGCGCCCGCGACGGCGACGGGACGCATCTGCCGTCGGATGCGAAGGACGCCCAGGAGAAATAGGAGGAACGCGGCCGTCGCTTCGATGCCCAGCAGCAGATCCTTCGAGTACGCGATCACGAGGCTCAACGGCCCGGTGCTGTGCCGCATGAGCATGAAGCGATTGAGCCCTTGGTACACCGAGAGCCACGCGAGCGTGACGACGCCGAGCGTCGCGAGAACCCGGGGACCGGCGCCGACGATGCTGCTCGATGTGGCGGGTGCGCCCGTGGCCGCGGCGGAAGCCACCGTCGCTCAGTCCGCCGCGGCGTCCGAGATCTGGCGTGCCGGCAGGGCGCTCACGGCCGCACGCTCGAGGCGTCGCTCGTACCGCGCATTCGCCGCGCGGAAGGAGGCGCGGACGACGACGAACACGCACGCGGCGGCGAGCCAGGCGATCGCGGCTTCCACGCCGAACAGGAACCGCGGCGGGTAGGTCGGCTTGGTTCGCAGCAACGGTTGATCGATAATGGTGAGCACGGGCGTGTCGCGGACCTCGTCGAGGCGCGCTTTCTCGAGCGTGTTCTCGAGTTGCACGAGCATGTCGTTCTTGAGCGTGTAATCCTGGCGCAGCTGCTGTTGCTGGAGCGTGAGGAGCGGGGACTGCGCGTACGTCCGGTTCTGCGTCAGGAAATCCCGCAGCCGCGTTTCCGCGACCGAGACGTCGTCCTTCATGACCGCGACGCGCGACTCGGTGAATCGCGTTTTCGCGCGCGCCGTAGTCTGCAGCGTCCGGATGTTGAACTGGTTGACGGCATCGAGCAGCGTGTGCAACACCTGCACGGAGAACTCGGGGGTGCGACCGGCGAATTTGACCGTGATCACCGACGTTCGCGGGTCGAGGTCGACCTTGATCCGCTTGCGCAGGTGGCCCAGCGCATAGTCGCGGACGCGCTCCGGTTTCCGATCCTTGGTTTCGATGCCGTACATCGTGAAGTAGTTGTACGGGTTGCGCCCGCTCGTATCGAGCACTTGGAGCAGGATCGCGTCGTTCGTGACCAGGTCGGCGTAGAACTTGGGAGGGACGACCGAACCGCCGCCGCCGCCGCTCAGCAATCCCATCGTCGAGGCGATGCCGCCGAGCCCGCCGGTCATACTGGAGAGCGCCGATCCGAGCTCAGACTGGCTCGATCCTGACGGCATGAACGCCGCCTCGGTCTCGTACCGGTTATGCGCGAACTGGAAGATGCCGAACACGAACGCCCACGATAGCAACGCGCCCACGCCCAGCAGCCGCTTATGCTGCTTGAGCAAATGGACGATCGATATCAGGTCTCCGCCCTGCTCGGTTTCGTCGATCATCAGTGTCGAGACAGATAGATCAGCGTCGCCAGGCTGGCGAGCGCCTGAACCGCGATGCCTAAGTAGGCGAGTGTGTTATCCGGCT
>DASRDS010000367.1:0-31080 GCA_035652495.1 Gemmatimonadaceae bacterium | reverse complement strand
CAGCACGCCGGTGAAGACCAGTGCATACGTGCGGCGAACGAGAGTCGCTCGCTCGGCGCCGCTCCGGACGACTTGGGCCGGAATGGCGTAGGACATACCCACGGGGGAAGCTCCGAAAACGGTTATCTCAAATATAACCGGGCTACGGCCTGGGCTCGGCTCCAGTTCGAATACTCTAGCGCGCCTTCGGCGCGACTCTAAAGGCGCCTAGCCTCACATTGAGGCCAGGCGCCCCTTTTGAACACCACCCTGTGTCCCAAAAAGTAGCTATGTCGCCTTTCTAAGATCGATGCTGCCGTTGACGGTGGAGCAGCGGACGCGAGGTCCACCGTTGCCGATGGTCGCATGCAGATGATGCGGATCGATGCGCCCGCTCAGCGCCAGCGGATAATCGGAGTGAAAGCTGCCGTTCACGGTAGACATCTCGATGTCGGCGTTGAGAGCCGTCGGCAGATAGACGGTCACGGACCCATTCACCGTCGAATACTCGAGATGCTGCGCGTCGGACGTCGACTGCATGTGCACCTCGACGTCGCCGTTGACGGTCGATGCCTCGACGGGTCCACCGGCGGTCGCAGCCTCGACGCTGCCGTTCACGGTGCTAGCCTCGACCTTGCCAGTAGCCCCGTCGACCGAGACGCCGCCGTTGACGGTGGAGGTCGCGATGTTGACGCCTTTGGGCAATTGCACGGTGAACTCGACGGAGACGTCGTTGTCGTCATCCCACCCATGATGATGGTGGGAATGCGAGTGATACCCGTCCTCGTCACACGATGACTCCTCGCCAAACAACGCGCAGACCAACACGTCGCCGTCGGATGTCTTATCGACGGTAATACGCACGTCCGCCGGATCCCCATGCCGCCACTTCTTGTGGGCATCGACAACCACGTCGTTGCCATTGGAAGCCTGCACATGGACCGAACCCGAAAGGTTGCGAACCCGCAGCCAATGCCCACTCGGCACATTCCCGGTCCAGTGGAAGTCCCGCGAAGTGTCTCCTTTGACGATCTGCGCGGCAACGGTGGCGGCCGAGAGCGCGCTGGCGATCGCGATGGTGGCGAACGGTATACGGATCATGTTCGTGCTCACTGGGAAGAAGAGAGACGCTCGAGGTGAATATCGCCACTGAACGTTTCGATCGTGATGTGCGCCCCACCATTGCCAAGCGTGGTATCAATGTGCTGCTCACTGTTGCCGTGCCCACGGGTGCCAAGGTTCAGCATGATCCGAAACTCGCTCTCGATCGTTCCGCTGAAGGTCTCGAGGCTGAGCGAGGCGCCCACGTCCGACGGCGCCCGCAGCGTGATGTCACCCGAGTGCGAGTGCAGATCGTAGCGCCCGTCGGACGATACGGTGCCACCGTAGGTCAGGTTGCCGCTCACGGACTCCATGTGCACGTTGCGCGACTTGCCGTTGGGCAGCGAGATGTCGCCGCTCACGCCGGACGCGTCGATGTCACCGTGGACGGACGAGAGCGTAATGCCGCCGCTCACGCAGCTCACGCGCAGGTTCCCGTCGATGTTGCGCGCTTCGACATCGCCCGACACGCCGTCGATAATCGCGTCGCCGACGATATCGCTGACGCGGACCTCGCCGCTCACGGTCCGCGCTTCCAGCGGACCCTTGACGCCCTCGGTGTGCAGGTCGCCCGAGTTGCTCCGCATGAGCACCCGAGTCCCGTACGGAACGGTCACATCGAATTCGCTGTCGCCACTGTGATGGCGCACATCGAGCAGAATGCGACTCGGGCTGTGCTCGAACTCGATGCGCCCTTCGTCGTTCGTCGCGTGGATCTTGGCTTCGTTGCGCGACCAGCCATGCACCGCGATGGTGCCCGACATGATCGAGAGATCGACGACGCCGCCGGGCCCGGAGAACGCGACCGTCGTGTCGATCGTCTCGCTATCCTGGTCCTCGTCGCCATGGTTATGCCGGTAGTGATACTTCGCCTTGTCCTTCCACATATAGGACGAAGGTGGCGACGGTGGAGTCGGCGGGGTCGGTGGCTCCTGCGCCGCCGCCACAAGAGGCAGGGCGGCGAGGAGCACGAGACAGGTCAGGGGTATTTTCATCATCGCTTTAGGTACGGGCCGGGAGCAACGCCACGGTACGTAAAAGGGTGAGCTTCGTGTCGAGCGCGTGGTCGAGCTGATCGGCCAGGAACGCGCTCTTGGGATCCTTCTGGAGCGCGGCGCGGCTCTCGACGATAGCGGAATCAATGACGCTCAGGTTGCGCTCGATCACCGCCACGGTCTTGGGATCGAGCTGCGAGCGACGGTCGCGGACGATGGTCCGCAAGGCGTCGATCTCTCGTTCATAGGTCACGTTCGCGGGGACCTTCTCGGCGGCGACGTTCTTCACGATGGGATTCGCCGGTCCACCGGTGTTCGTGTTCTTCGTCGCGACGTGCAGCTGATTGGTCTGCTGCCAGCGGTCCACCATGCGGACACCGACCACGGAGGCCGTCGCGGTCGCCAACACCAGCACGGCCGCCGCCGCGGCATTGACCATCCAATGCCGCCGACGGACCGCGGCGCTCGCCCGACGCTCATCCAGCGAAATCACCGGCGTGGTGAGCCGGCTCTCGATATCCGGCCACAGGTCGCGTGATGGCGCGAGCAACGGCAGCTCGGCCGCCCGCGCCCGAATGTCATCCAGATCCCGGACCAGCGCCGCGCACCGCTCGCACGTCGCGAGATGCAACCGCGCCGCGGCCAGATTCGCCGGATCGAGCGTCCGCTCGAGATAATCCGGCAGCAACGCGTCGAACGCGTCGCACTGCATTTCAGGTGTCATCATCGTTCCAACGCGCCTCGGAGTAGGAGCCGGGCCCGGTGCAACTGCGCTTTGCTGCCACCCGACGTTATCCCCAGCATCTCGGCGATCTCCTCGTGTCGATAGCCCTGCACATCGTGAAGCACGAACACTCGTCGTGCACCCGGCGGGAGCGCGGCGACGGCCGCTTCCAAGTCCAGAATCGTCCCTGGATTTCGGTGCGTCTCGCGCTCACCACTCGGTTCTTCATCCCCATCCTCCGTCACGAACCGCTTCCGCGCCCGGCCCGCCGTCTTGCGCGCGTTCAAGACCACGTTCACGGCCAACCGGTAGAGCCACGTTCCGAACGCGCTTTCGCCGCGGAACGACGCCAACCGTTCCCACGCCCGAACAAAGCAATCCTGCGTCAATTCCTCGGCGAGCGCGCGATCGCCCGACATCCGAACACACAGCGAGAACACCCGGTCCACGTGGACGCGGTACAGCCGCTCGAACGCCCGAGCTTCGCCGGCGCGGGCGCCAGCGATATCCGCCGCCTCAGCCGCTCTCGCAGCCTCGGCGTCGTTCGCCGCCTCAAACGGCGCCACGAGCATCGGTCGGTCTGTCCATGCGTCTCGTGTGTTGAGATCGCCCGACCATCTGAAAGGTTTGTATCACCGTTACAGCCCCGGTTTTAGGGCGCTTTAGGGCGTCGCCAGCCGCTCCAACAGTGCGGGGAGGTCCCCGATCCGGTCCAGGTAGTAGCGCGGGGACGCGGGAACGAGCGCCGACCGGGCGAATGGCCCCCACAGGGCTCCTACGGTGGTCACGCCCGCCGCGTTTCCGGCCAACATATCGTGGGGCGAATCGCCCACGAATATGGCCTCGGACGCCGGGACCTGAAGCACATCCAGCGCATATCGGACGGGTTCCGGGTCCGGCTTGTGGCGGGTGGTCGAGTTGTACCCGACCATCACGTCGAAGTACTGATCGAGGCCAACAAATCGAAGACTTCGGTTCGCGATGTCGCTGGCCTTGGAGGTGACGACCCCGAGGCGGTATCCGCGCTGGCGCAACCAGACGACCGTCTCCGCGGCATCGGCGTACGCGCGCGTCAGCTCATCGTGATGCGCCCGTTGATACTCGCGATAGCCGCCGACGAGAGTGAGGAGATCCGCGTCGTCCGCCGCGTACACGCGCATCTGCGACTCGAGCGGGGTGCCGATGCCGGCGATCCACTCTTCGGTCGTCGGGACGCGACTCGTGCGGTCGCGGAATGCCCATCGCACACTGGCCAGCAGGAGGTCGATCGTGTCGAGGAGCGTGCCATCGAGATCAAACAGGACCGCTGTCACTTTCATCGATGGAACAGTAGCATCGCGAGAATCTCGATGCCCGCGGGCTTGGGCGCGCCCTCGAATGACTCGGCGAATTCGGCCATCTCGGCCAGCCATGTTTCGTCTTCCAGATCAGCATCGGCGAGCGCACCGAGCAGGCGTTCGGCGCCGGCACCCAGCGGCAGGACGGCGGCTCGCCTGGCGCGAGCGGCCATCGCCGCCACGGCCGGCCGACGATGCGCGCGCGCTCGCGAGACGATCCCCGCAATCCGCCGTGCCACGTTCGTCGAGCGCACGGTCCGGATGTCTCGCGCTTCGGCCCATGCGAGTACCGTTTGCTGGGCGCGATCACGCGCCATCGGTTCGGCGACGACTGCTTCTCCCTCCGCCGCCGCAACGACTCTGGCTAAGGCGTCGGGGTCATCCGTGACCCCCTCACCGAGATCTGCTACCAGCAATACCGCGTCGCCGACTCGGACGGCCGCGAGAAAGCCATCGTACTGGGAGCGCACGGCACCTAGCCGCGCTGACGCCGCATCCATGGCCGCCCATCGCTCGAGGGTCGTCCGCAAGTCAGGGCCGATCGCGCGCACGGCGTGCTGGAGCTTTTCCTCGAGCCGGCGTTCGACGCCGAGCATCGTCTCGGACGACGCGGGCGGCGCGAGCGCGTAGATGCTGACGCATGCGTGCGGGGAGCCGATTCGCGCGGCTCGGCCAACGCGTTGCTCCATCCGGGCCGGCGTCCATGGGAGATCGAGGTGTACCACGACCGACGCATCCTGCAGGTTCAGCCCTTCACTCAGTAGATCAGTGGCGATCAGGAGGTCGATCGCGCATGCCGCGGCGGGCGGTGGACTGCCGGTCGCGATCGGCGCGAATCGCGCAATCGCCTCGGAGCGACGCAGGCGTCCGCCGGCGACGATGCCGCCGCTGGCGCTCAGCGCGCACGTTCTTCGGTCGCGCAGCTGCCTCGCCATCGCGTGGACCGTGTCCTCGTACGCTGAGAACGCGACGGTTTTGCGGCCGGCGGAGATTTCGCGGAGTGCGGCGGCGCGCGCGATGTCGGGATCGGGGCGGGTGGCCATGCAGGCGAGCAGTTCTCGTACGCCTTGCGCGTGTGCTTCGACCGCGGCTTTGAGGTCTCTCGTATCCGACGGGCTTTCTGGGATCAGTAACTCGGGGAACGCGAGTTGGATCGCGCCTTCGCCGAGGCACCAGGCGCGGAGGTCGCGATACGTTGGAATGCGGTTCTTTTCGAGGGTCGCGGCCATGGCGGTCGCCCGGCCCAGCCTTCGTTTGAGCGCGGCTCGGAGTGCGCCGGTGCTCGACGCCCACTGGCGTATGAGTCCATGCGCGACCAGGGCACCCGCCGCTTCTCCATCTCGAGGCGGCACTGGTGGTGGGAGTGCGACAATGTCGTGCAGCGTCGCTTCGTCATCTGCGGTCGCGATCGACTCTAACCGAGTTATTCGTGGACGTGTCGCGCTGGTGTGCTCGCGGCGGATGATGATGCGGCCGAGTGGTGGGTTGGCGCGGAACAGCGCGAGTAGGGCCGTGATATCCGCGCTTTGGTTATGCACCGGCGTCGCTGAGAGTAGCAGGACATTGGTCTGGGTGACGAGATCCGCCAGGGCCGCATAACGCCTTGTTTTGGGATTGCGAAAATGATGGGCCTCATCGACGACTACCAGATCACCGCGTGCGGGTATGCGACCGCGACTCAGTGCTTCCGTCGAATGTATTCTTGATATCACACCTGCTTGGGACAGCGCGGATCGCCACATGGGGAGAAGCGCTGCGGGCGCGATAATAAGTGGTCGTTTTGCCTCGGCGATCAAAGCAACCGCTATGTATGTCTTGCCGAGTCCAGTCTCATCGGCCAACAGTGCCCCACCATACTCAGCGATCGCCGCACGAATCCGTGCGACACCGTCGGTCTGGTGCGGCCGTAGCGTGATGGACCCGAGCGCGATCGACGTGCTCGAAGGTGCGTCGATGCCGAGCCACGAGCGTGCGATGGCGCCACGAGCACCTCTCGCCGCGTGTTCTAAAGAGTCGGTCCGAGCATCCATGCGGCAAGCGGCGCCATGACCGCTGGATTGAGGCCATACGCGGCTACTGCCACGTCCCACAACTCGGCCGACGCGACCGCGGGGCCGCGTTCGGCTAGACATGCCAGGCGCCTGCGCACGTGCAGCCACTCGCGTGGGACCGGCAGCAGGCCGACGGTCCAGCCGAGGTAGCGGTGCCAGGAGCCGCGAGCGGGTTCGGCGATCGCGTTGAGCCAAGCCGCGGCGAGTGGGCTGTTGAGTAGGGCGGTGAGGGCGAGCGCGTCCGTCATGTCAGGGCATCGCGCCAGGTAGCAGCTGTTGAGCGGGATGCACTGACTGCCGGCCGGCAGCACCGCCGCGCGCGGCGCGCGACCCAGGTCGCTCCACACGACGCGTGGTGTGCGTGCGAGCGCGCCATCGGTCCGAAACACGGACCACCATGCCGCGCGGCGCGCATCCGAGCGTGCTTGGAGCCGGCGTCGCCACGGTGCCAGCCACTCGGCGGCGTGATCGGGCAGTTGTTCGACGCCATGCGTCCAGATCAGGCACTCGCGGCCTGGCGTGAGGGATTCGGGCACGGACCAGGCGTCGAGCGATTCGCCGCGAATGAGAGGGCGGAGCAGCGACGACTCGATGAGTCCGCGCCGGAGTGCGCCGCGCTCATCGCGTCCGCGCACGATCGCGAATGGGGCGTCGATTTCTTCCGGGGTCACGACGAACGCGGCGTTGCAGCCGGTTTTGACGCCGAGGGTCGGGGCGCCGAAGCGGCTGTCGCCGAGTGGGGTGCCGGCGGCGGTGACGGCATCGAACGCCGCGCGCACGGCTGGCGGGATCAGGATCCACGGGCTGCCCGCCGTGGCATCTAATGACAGTGTGCCGGCGGGTGCGACCCAGCGGCGTGGGGCGCCTTGGCGCTGGTGCACCGCGAGTCGCATGTGGGTGTCGCCATGTCCGCGGCGGGCGACGATCAGCGCCGGGTATGCGGCGGCGTCGAACGCCGGCTCGCCGCTCGACCAGTCTTCGAGCGCTAACGGCGTCGCGTCGCGCAGGAGCAGCTCGCGCGTGCCGCCTCCGGCTAGGGAGCGAAAGAGTTTCGCGGGGACTAGCAGCGCGAGTACGCCGCCTGGCCGGCACAGGGATAGCGCCCGTTCGACGAATAGCGCCGAGAGGTCCACTTGAGCCGCGAAACCGCGGCTGGCGTTGGCCAGGCGAGCGCCTGTCTCCCACGGCGCATCACGGAACGTTTTGAAGCGCGAGCGCAGGCGCTCGCGGGCCGGGGTCGGGATGTTGTGGAGTCGGACCCAAGGCGGGTTGCCTATAATCGCGTCGAATGCGCCGACATGGGCGAATTGGACGGCATAGGAGAATGGGAGCGCTCCGCCTTTCTCTAGCGCTGTTACTTCTCGCCTCAGTTCACGGGCTTTTTGTCTCAGCACGACGAGTTGTTTCTTTGCCTCCACGCGACCGCCGAATAGGTCGCGACCGCGACAGGCCGCTATGAGGTCGAGGCGTTGGAGGCGGATACCATTTAGCGCTCGCTTCGCTCGCGTAACCGCCAGCGTTCGCTCGGCGCGATCCAGGACACGTTGCAGCGCTCGTTTTCTTGCGCCGCTTGCTGACATGTAGCGGCGCGGGAGTTTCAGCGTAGCGACGCATGGCACATCGCCCGCTAGCGAATCGCCAACACGAATATTGCGATCGAGATTCGGCAACGGTTCGCTGTCGGCGCTCTCGACAACGACAGAGAGCCACAAGCGCAATTCGCACAGCCAGACGGCGATTGGATTGATGTCGACGCCATAAATGGAGCGTGTCAGAACGTCACGACGGCGATCCGCTATGGGTCGCTGGTCGCCGAGTCGTGCTGACAGATCGGCTATGAGCTCCAGCGCATGGACCAGGAACGCGCCGGACCCACACGCCGGATCCAACAGGCGGAGACCCGCCAGGCGAGCGCGGAGCGTCTGCGACAGCATGCTATCGACAACGCCGCCAACGAAGCCGCCGTCGATGAGAGCCCGCGCATCGGTCGCCGACAGCTCGGGTCCAGCGAGCAGATGCGCGATGGTAACCGCCGTCGTGGTCTCAACCAAAGACCGCGGCGTATAAAAGCATCCCGTAGCCCGCCGCTCGGCCCGCGCCATGAGCGACTCGAACGTCGCGCCAAGCATGGCCGGATCGACGGCGGACTCGGACCAGTCGGCGCTGTCCTCGCTGGCGCTGAACCGGTAATGCGGCAGCAGCTCATCGAAGAGTACCCCCAGCGCCTCATCACTGAACCGCACGCTCCGCCCGCGCTTCTCGGCCGGCGTAGGCGTAAACAGTCCACCATTCAGAAAGGGAATGCGCCCGAACGCCAAAGCGCGCGGCGCGCGCCGATTCGTTGGCGTGTTGAGGGTGCCAAAGAAGAGCGGCCGCAGCACGCGCTGGTGCACGCCACCGGCCCCGGCGACGCAGGTGCTGAACGTCCGCGCGAGAAACGCCCGGTCGCCGTTCAGCCACCCCTTCGACTCGATTATGTGGAATCGACTCTCGGGGAGGGGACGCGAGCTGCGACCCGCCACCTGCCGCTGCGGCAGTTCAGAGTCTTTGCTCTATCAGATGCAGGGGCAGGGGTGTCAACTCCGCCCCGGATGTGCGCGTAGTTGGGCACAGCGCAGGGGCTCTGTTCCTGGCGCAATCAGACCGAAATTATCAGGCCTCGCCGCTGATCACCGATCCGCCGCGCCGCGCGCCCCATGCGGCATCCCGAGGCTCTTGAAGAAGGCCATAGCCTGAGCCGCGAGTTCGCCGAATCGCGCTTCGTGCCAACGACTACGCCCCCGTGCAAGCGGCTTCCAACGGGAGTGAACAAAGTTCTGCAGCGGCAACTCGGCGTACTCCGGGTTGGCGGTCTTGGCCCGCAACAAGTCCAGAATGCTGTGGCCGCTCTCGATAGCGATCTCCCATAGCTCGAAGTCGTGGATGTTGTGGATCTGAAGGGGAGCGACTGAGCGATCCTCAATGCGCTTGCCCAGGGGGTGGCCGCTCAGAACATCTCGCAGGATCGCACGATACGTGAGCGGCGTTATCACCTGCTCAAAGACCCCTACCACGGGATACAGGTCGCGGATGCCGGCGTCGATGCCCAGTTCCGCGAAAATGCCGCTGCGGATCAATGAGATCGTAGCCTCGAACTGATCCGCTGCCTTCCGAACCACGCCTCCCCACTTCTTCCGGTACGCGTCGTAGTCCTCCGCGTGGCGCGTCTGGAGAAGTGGGGAGCTAGTCTTGTCCTCGACGAGGATCAAGGCGTCCGGGTAAATGATGATCCCGTCGCAGACGCTCGCATCTTCCCCAGCACGCTCTTTCAGCAAGCGCTCGGGGATGAATCGTGCACCGAAGCAACGCGTCAATAGCTCGTTCGTGTAGTGTTCTACGAGATGGCCACGCGTGTCGAGAAAGTCGTGGCGCTCTTGGTCGTTGAACACTGAGCGGTTCAGCAAACGATGTTGCAAGGAGACGCCGGCGAGCCGCTGGTAGAGAGGGCGCGAGGCGCAATATAGCGTTGGGCCGACAGCGACCAGCGGGCGTTCTTCGAACGGCAGCACGTCGAAGTACCGTGGCGCCTCGAGCGAATAGTCCGCGCGGATGCGCGCGTGAAGATCGGCGATATCCTGCGCGGCAAGCGCCAGCCAACGTGCACGGATGTTGGGTGGGAGCTCCGACAGAGCCGCGAAGTAGTTCGCGGGCAGGAAAACCCGACCCGCGTCAAGATCGGCGAGAGTGCGGTTCAATCCGCAGTACAATCCGTACAGGGCGAACCAGACGGTGGAAGCACTGAGTCCAGTAGCGCGCTCAAGCGCCGCGGGAACATCGACGAGACCAGGTCGGTCGATGTCGGTGTGCGGCTCGGTATAGAGGTAGTGCGCGCGCACGAAATCGTGCAGATCAACGGGCCCCTCGTTGAAGAGCATGCTCGCCGCGACGTACAGCTCCATCTGACACCGGCCCGTCTCCGTGCTAACGTCGAAGCTGTCGTAAGGCTCGTCCATCAGGTTCGAGACCATGAACAGGGCTTCGACGAACGGAACCGCACTGGTCTCCGTGCCGTCTGGTGCATCGAGGTCAATAGCCAGAAAAGCCAGCTTCAACGTGTTCAGCGTCTGGCGCTCCTGGAAAAACATCACCCGATCGGGATCGAACCGAGAACCGAGCGTGGCCTTTACCCGCGCGACGATCTGGTCAGCTAGCTCGTCGCCGACCATGCGAGCCAAGACTCGCCGCTGACCGGTGAGGACGTTCTCCCCGTACGGCCGCTCCAGGGACAACGCCATCGTATGGCGGCTGACCATCGTCAACACCTGGGGGAGCGAATAACGCCGGAGCCGATCGACGACCCCCGCTAGCGTCGCCAGCGTGCCTGTAACCTCTTTCCAGCCCGCGTTAATAGCCGAGTACTGCATCATGACGGGCCAACGCGCAGGAGCATCGTCGGGCGCGTTGTTGACCAGATAGTCGGGCACCAAGAGTCCGTCGCTACGCTCAACAAGCGATACCGCGATCGCGCCGGGCGGCGGGAGTACGCCGGACGGCAAGCTACGAATCGGGTCTTTAGGCGCTCGGAAATCTGGCATATGCATACGCGACGCGAAAAATAACGCGCCCACGTATGCACCTGCTCGATGCAGGCCGGTTACCCCGAAACGCGCACGGTCTTGGTGTCGAGCACCGGTAACGCTCGGCGCGCGCGCTGGTCGGTGAGTTCCGCTGGGGTCTGTCCACTCGGCGTCGGCGTGTGCAGTAGCTTGGCCGCCAGTCGCTCGCGGACCGCGACGTCGCCAGCGAGCGCCGCTCGCTCCGCGGCGCTCAGTGGCATCTCGATCAGCATCCGCTGCGCGCGGCCCTTGGCACGTAGGATACGACCGAGGTCGCTCTCATACGGCACATGGTACTCGCACGCGGGGCACATCATCCGGTGCGGGCAGTAGGCGTAGAGCTCGTTCGAGCAATAGCCATGTCCCAGGTCGTAGTACTGCCAGGGTGTTCCGGATGCCGCCGCGCCGGAGGTTACAGCCTCGGTATCGATCAGCAACTCGATCAACCCGCTGTTCTTATGCGCCCGGGCGAAGGCCCTGGCTTGCTTGATCGGCGTTGGCTGGACATAGTGCTCGGTCGACGAGAGCTGTCGGTGGCCGAGCCACTGGCGCAGCTCTTCCAGCGTCATCCCTTGCTGCGTGTTGAAGTACCAAGACGCCGCACTCGCGCGGCCGCGATGGCTCGTGATCCGCTTGCCTGGCACATCTTCGATCGGCATGCCGGCCTTCCGGCAGAGCAGCGGGATCAGCGTTCGGTTGACGAAGTCCTTGCCGGCTCGATCCTCACGAGTCGAGAAGAGGAAGTACACCAACTCGTTCGTCTTCCGGTCCAGAGCCGGCCGCTGGGGCGGTCGCACGGCCTCCCAGTCCCGTACTACCGCCGCGACGGCTCGTCCGACTGGCTTCGTTCGTTCGGTGGCCGTCTTGGCGACGGGAAGCCGAAGGAAGCACACCAGTGCTGCTAGCTCCGCGTCGATCGGATCGTCGCTCGCCCCGGCGGCCGGCACGTCGTGCACGCATCCTACTGCTAGCCTAATCAGCTCATCGGTTCTGAGTCCGGCGTGTGTCCAGAGTACGGCCATGGCCCGGACCATGGAGGGTGGGTGGATCGTGCAGGCCGTGATGTCATCGTCAGTGAGGTTGAGGCTCGCCCAGACCAACTTGATCCAGTGCGCCTGCGCGACGTCGCGTGGCTTCGGGCCGATCAAGCGGACGATCGACGTCGGGACCTTGAAGTCCTCTCGGGGGTCGAGGTCCGTGAGGGCTACCCACTTCCACCGTACAAGATCGCGAAAGAACGTCCGCACCACCCGGATGTACGCCGCCTTCGTCCGTGGCTTGAACGGCTGCCCGCACTGTCCGGGTGCCAGCGACCCCGTGTGAACCGACCAGTCACCGCAGTGGGCGCGATCGATCGCCGCGGTGAACGCCGCCGCGAGCTCGGTCGTCCACCGCTCGGGATCCACCTGGTCGGGGTGGTGCGCTCCGAGCCACCGACCAACACTGTAGAGCACTGATCGATAACACTGCCGAGTGGTCGGCGCGAGCGTTGACGTGCTGAACCACCGCTCCACCCAGTGCACCCAACGATGGGCGACGCCCTCTTGAAGAGCCGGAGTGAAGCGCGCAATCGATCCCCACTTCCGCTGGCGGAACGGCTCCTTGATGATGCCCAGGGTGACCAACGCCTTCGACAGCGCCACATAGCTCTTGTGGGCGGCTCGGGCGATCTCTTCGTCCTCGTCGCGGATCTCTAGCAAGCGCTCGTATGTGAGGTGCTCGAGCCGCGGACTTCGGTTCCAGAGCAGCACGCGGGCAAGCGGTGGCGTGATGCGCTGTACGGCGCGGGGCGCTTCGGGATACCTCTGTTGGAGGCGACCCTCGTGCTCCGAAGCGAACGAGTATCCCATCGTCTTCAGCACCTTCACCACTCGATCCAGCGACTCATCGAAGTCGGCGCCGAAGATCCGCCGCGCGAGGATCGCCGTGGGGATCACCAGACCGCAGCGGGCCCACGCGTTGCTCTGGCAGAGGACGTAGCCAACAGCGTAGACCGTCGAGACGCCCATCTGACGCTTGGCGTGCTCACGCGTGGACGGTCTAGGCCGACAAGGACGGATCCGCGCCAGGCCGGCTTGGATCCACTGGGCCTCCGTCCACTGCCAGTAGGCTGCATCGACACGAAGCATCGTGCGCACGATCGCGGCGACAACGGATGCCCTCTGATCTGGACGCAGAAGGCGTTGGGAGTCGAGGGTGTCCAAGATCGGCGTGCGAAGTCGCGCGAGTCGTGAGGCGAGGATCGGTTCACCCCAACGCGGCCCGCGATCCCATGCTGAGACCACCTCTGCCAGGGCTGCTCGCTCATCGCGTGTGAGAGGGCTCCGATCGCACGCGGTGGGATCGACCCCGAAGCGCCATGGGCCCGGGTCGAGGCGCTGAGAGGCGACGACAACTCGCTTCCGGAGCATTAGGCCAAAGAGGCGGATGACATCGTATCTGCCAGCATCTGGAGCTCGACCTCCACTCGCGCCATCGTGCGCGCGATCTTGGTCTGTAGATCGCGTCCGGAGAGGTGGATGTAGATCAGCGTCGTCTGCGGGTTGCGATGTCCCGCATACTTGGCGATCTCCAGCAGGTCCCAGCCGGCGCGGGCAAGCTCGGTCAAGTAGAGGTGCCTGAAGGTGTGCGTCGAGAACCGCGGCACGCCGGCGCGTGTCGCGATCCGCGTGACCACCTTGTTCCAGGTCGAGAGGGTGACGGGGCGGCCCTCGTTCCGGTGCGACAAGGAGCGGAAGAGTCGTCGCTCGTTCGGGTCCCACCGGTCGGGTCGGGCACGAGTCATCTCCCTGAGCCAGTGGAAGTAGAGGCCCAGCAGCCGCGCGGTCGTCAGGGAGTACGAGACGATGCGTTCACGATGTCGCTTCGCTGTCTCTCCTCGAACCTTGATCAGGCGCTGGGCAGGGTCGATATCGGTGATCTCCAGCAGAACAACTTCCTCTCGGGCGAGCGCTCCCTCGTACGAGAGCGACAACATGACCCGATCCCGCAGCGGGGCGTCGCGCGCCTCGAGCAGGATCGTCCGCCACTGATCGGTCGTGGGGATCCACGGGAGCTTCTTCTCGCGGCGCAGCATGCCGGCCGCGCCATGCCCTGTTCGGCTGAAGGTGCCGCGCGGCGCCGGCTGTTCAGTGACGAGATGCTTGCGCAGGAGGTAGTCGTAGAACAGCCGGACGACCGTGAGGCGGAGCTGCATCGTCGCGTTCATGAGCCCCGCGCCTGACTCCATATGCAACACGCTGGAGCCGCTCGGTCCGGGCAGCGTTCGCATGTGCCGCAGATAGCGCGCGACGTGGTCTTCCGTCACCACGAGCGGACCGAGTGACTCCCGGCTCAGGAAAGCGAGGAACGCGTCGAGCGCCCGGGCATAAGCGTCGACTGTCTTCGGATCCCTGCCGCGGAGCTCGACGAGGGTGAGCCAGCGGCGCGCGTAGGCGTCGTCAGCTACGCGCGGGTACTTCGTCCAGTTGATCGTACTCGGTGGTGCGTCGCCGGCGCCGCCACTGCCGGACACAGCGTGCACCCCGTCGCTCATCGGCACCCCGGAGTGTCGGGTGAGCATACGACTGACTCGTCGGGAAGCTACATCAGCAAACAGCCGGCGGCGACGGCTGGTTGCATCACCGTGCAATAGTCACCCGCACGCCACGAGCGCGTGTACATAGTCACGGTGAGGTGCACGTACACCCGCCGTAATCACTACGGCGAGATGCACGTCCAAGTGATGCCGCGGTGGCTTCTGTTGCATCGAGCCGTGAGGCGACTTAGCGCAGCACCACGAACTCCCCGCGCCTCGATCCGCGCCGAAGCGAGCTCTACTAGTGCGCGATCGCGCGTTGTCTGCATCGCGTCGGGTTCGCAGTCGGTGCATCGCAATCTTGGGCTGCTGGTGGAGCTGTGCCCAACTACGCGCACATCCGGGGCGGAGTTGACACCCCTGCCCCTGCATCTGATAGAGCAAAGACTCTGAACTGCCGCAGCGGCAGGTGGCGGGTCGCAGCTCGCGTCCCCTCCCCGAGAGTCAATGCCAGATAACTGGTAGAAACGCGAGAAACAAAAGTCGGCACGTGTACACGAGCGCGATCTCGCGCTCGATCGCGGTCGTGCCCAGCGTGTTTACGGCCCGCTCGATTCCGCGATAGAAACGGGAGGAGAGCGCCTCCCGCCCCAGAATGTCGACCCAACGCGCATGCGTCAGCGTTCCGTCACAGTCCGGTGCCAGCGTGGCCGCGGCCTCCAGAAGTCGGAAGGTATCCGCGTCACTCTCATGTATGTGGGTGCGGTCGATCACCAGCGCCGCGGTGCGCGGCGGAACTCGATCGGAGGACCACGCGGCGAGCGCGAGATGTTTCGCCGGCGAGATGACACCGAGGAGCCATAGTAAATGAGGCGCACGTCGCGCGAGTCGATCGGCGACGGTGGCGACGATGTCGCGAACCGGCGGCCCGTTTGGCGAAACCGTTACCACGAGGGCGCGAAGCGCGCCCGGACCACGCGCGATCGCGGTCGTGCCGGCCAAGCTGCCCAGGCCCAGGGCGGCTTGATCGTTTCTGTCCAGCGTTCGCGCATAGCTGAAGCGAAGGGATGTCAGGACGGGTGAGAAACTCTCCGCGTCCGTGACGTTGACTAGGAGGCTGGCGGCGGATCTGAGCGAGCGCACGCATGCAGGATGTCGCGTCCCTCGTCACGAACCGTCATCGCTACATCACGAACCGTGTTGTTGTGTGCTCGGCAGGTGAGCCATGGTGGCTATCGTCTCTTCGGAAATCAGAGCGGCCTGTCTCAAACCCCGATGATGAACATCATCCAAACTCCGGAGATTGTCCGAATGTCTCGTCCGTTCGCAGCGTTTGCGGTGCTCGGCACCGCGGCTGTCCTCACGCTCGCGGCCTGCGGTGGGAGCAGCAGCACGTCACCCAAGCAGACCAACTTCAAGTCCCTCCCGGCTGGTGAACAGCAGGCGTTCGAGACCTCGGCGGTCCAGGAAGTCGAGGCGTCCGTCCTTTCGTTCACGGAAACCGACCCGACGGCCCTGTTCCTGTTCAACAAGGTGGCCACGAAGCGCTTCACCGGCGGCCTCCGCATGGCGGGCAGCAAGACGACCCCGCGCTTCCAGGGCTCCAGCTCGTGCACCAGCCTCGTTGGCAACGCGAGCGACGAAGACTCAGACGGCGTGGTCGACGCGGACAGCGCGACGTTCGCGTGCACGGATACGGCGAGCGGCGAGATCATCACGGAGAACGGGTTCTGGTCGTTTGGCGATCCGACGCCGACAACGGCGGACCTGGATATCAACGATGCCGCCAACCTGACGCTCGCCGTGACGGGGTCGACGGACGGCAACATCAGCCTCGTGCTCTCGGGTCAGGCGGCGATCACGCAGGGCTCGAGCTCGCTCAATCTGACGGGCAACTGGAATCTCAATGAAACGCTCGCCAACAACCCGCAGAACGAGAACGGGACGTTCAAGCTCGCCGCGAACGAGAACGCGACGTTCACGTGGACCGGGGCGACGCCCACCTACTTCGGGACGCTGGAGCAGGGCACGGTGAGTCTGTCCGGCAACTGGTCGTACGATATCAATACGACCCAGGAGACGATCAACCTCGCGTTCGCGGTGTCCACGCCGACCGTCATTACGATCGATCGCCAGGGGTGCACGAACAACGACGCGGGTATCGTGTCGGGCGAAGTCGACATCAAGTTCGGCGACGGCACGCTGGTGAAGGCCTCCTGGTCCGGCTGCCCGGCGCAGCCGACGATCACGGTGACCTGATCCACTGGCGCAATTTGACTGACTTTCGGGGGAGGGCCGGTACGCCGGCCCTCCCCCTTCGCGTTTTCAGTCCCTTTACGTGGCGTTTCGGCGCCGGAATCGTCCCATCAGCGTCCCCATACTCCGGAGCTCGTCCGAATGCGTCGTCCGTTCGCCACCGTTGCGGTGCTAGGTACCGCGACCGCTGTCTTCTCGCTCGTTGGGTGCGGCGGGAGCACATCCCCCTCCCAGACCAACTTCAAGTCGCTCAATGCCGGTCAGCAGGCGGAATTCGAAAACGAAGCGGTCGTCGAGGTCGAATCCAACATCTCGTCGTTCGTGAATTTCGACCCCTACGGCGGCTTCGGCTTCGCCCGCGTCGCCCCGCGTCGCGGCGGCGCCCTCGCTCAGATCCTGGCCGCCAAAGCAGCCAAGCGGCCACGGTTCCAGTCCAGCGGCAGCTGCGATCCGACGGTCTCCGGGACCACGACCGACGAGGACAGCGACAACATCCCGGACAACGCGACCGCGACGTTCAACTGCAACTCGTCGCAGAGCGGCACGACGGTCACGGAAAGCGGAACGCTGAGCTTCACCGATCCGACACCAGCGGTGTCCGATCTCGAGTTCAATTCGACCGTGAACCTGTCGATCGGCGAGACCGGGTCGACGGACGGTGACCTGTCACTGAGCCTGGCGGGCCAGAGCGCGCTGACGCAGTCCACTGGCCTGCTCAGCGACGCCGGCAATGCGACGCTCAACCTCGCCCTCACGAACGCGCCGAGCAACGGCAACGGCACGCTCAAGCTCCAGACGCAAAGCAGCGCGACCTATGCCTTCACGGGCGCTCAACCGGTGTCGTTCGGTTCTTTGCCCGATGGGACGTTCAACCTGACGGGCAACTGGGCGTACGACATCAAGTCGTCGACGTTGACGGCGAACCTGTCGTTCGCCATCAGCACGCCGGGTGGCCTGGTGATCACGTCCTCGTGCACGAGCAACGGCGGCAACATCGAGTCCGGCGAGATCGATATCAAGTTCGGCGACGGCACCCTGGTAAAGGCCGTGTACTCCGGTTGCCCGGTCCAGCCGACGTACACGATCAGCTAATCGCGATCGACCCAAGGACTACTATCGGACCCCTAGAGAGATCGCCTAGAGGGTCCGATAGTAGAAGCTGGTCGCGCACAGGCCGCCAGTCGGCCACAGGGCATAGCCCGGCACAACGCCGACGAGCTGCCAGCCCATTCTGACATAGAGCCGCTCGGCGTCACCGCTCGCCGTGTCGAGCACCAGCAGCGACTTCCCGCACTCGCGCGCGACACGCTCGGCTTCGCGCATGAGCGCCTCGCCGACGCCAGTGCGTCTCGCCCTCCGGTGGACGAGCAGCTTCGCGATGTCGCCGCGATGGGGTTGGTTTTCCGGTTGCTCCAGGACGACCTGCACGGTGCCGACGATTCCCGCCGCGTCCTCGGCCACGATCAATGCGGACGCCCCGCGTGCGACATTCTCGGCCGCGCGCCGCCAGAACGACGTCGCCTTTTCGAGCGATAGCGGATGCATGAAGCTCACCGACGCGCCGCCTTCGACGCAGTCTATGAGGACCAGGGCGAGGTCATGGATCTGCGCTTCAGTCACGTTGGCGAGACGATGAACGGCCATCATGGCGTCAATAAGTTAAATTCCAGCGCATGGCGATACGGTCTGGAAGCGACCTCATCAATGAAGCGAAGACCCGAATACAAGAGGTTGGGGTCTCGGAGGCCAAGGCGCAGCCGAATGTCGTGTACCTCGACGTGCGCGAGCCGAACGAGTGGAACCTTGGTCGCGTGCCCGGCGCCAAGTTCATTCCCCGCGGGCAGCTCGAGACGAACGTCGAGAAGCAGATTTCTCGCGACGCGACCGTCGTGATCTACTGCGCCAGCGGCAATCGCTCGGCTCTTGCCGCGGACACCATGCAGACTATGGGATACGAGCATGTGTCGTCCCTGCGCGGCGGGTTTCGCGCGTGGGTCGACGCAGGCGGCGAGGTTGAGGGGTGACCGTCCCGCGGGCCGCCGTATCGCTGGTCGTACGAGAGGGGCAACACGGCTTGGAATTGCTGTTGATCAAGCGGGCTGAGGCCGATGGCGATCCGTGGAGCGGACATGTCGCGCTCCCCGGCGGACGTGAGGAAGCCGACGACGCATCGTTGGAAGACACGGCGGTGCGCGAAACCCTGGAGGAGACAGGGATCGATCTCCGGCGCTATGGGCGGATCGTCTGGGCGCTGGATGAGCTCCAACCGCATGGCGGCACGCCGATCGTCGTACAGCCGTACGTCGCAACCGTGGGCGCCGAGCTGCCGCCGCTCACGCTCTCCGACGAGGTGTCGGCGGCCTTCTGGGTGCCCCTCTCGACGTTCACCGCCCCCGGGGCCAGCGTCGAGTCCACGGTCGTGGTGCGCGGGGTCGAACGCCGGGTCCCGAGCTTTCGGCACGGGGAATACGTTGTTTGGGGGATGACGGAGCGCATCTTGCGGCAGTTAATCGAGCTGGTCGGTTGAACGGAGGGCGCCACATGTACGACCGAATTCTCGTGCCGTTAGAACACTCGGCGGCCGATGCGAGCATTCTCGCGCACGTTCGCCCTCTGGCGCGGATGTGCAGCGCGTCGCTCGTGCTGATTCACGTCGCCGATGGCTGGGCGGCTCGCAACATCCGCCATCTGCATCTGCGCGAGTCGGAGGAGATGAAAAACGACCGTGCGTACATCGAGCGGATGGCGGCCGAGCTCGAGGCCGAGGGGTTCGAGGCTGATGCGGTTCTCGCGACCGGGGATCCGGCCGAGGAGATCGCGGATGCGGCGGAGCGGGAGCAGTGTTCGCTGATCGCGATGTCGACGCACGGGCACAAGTTTCTGTCGGATCTCCTGCGCGGCAGCGTCGCCAATGAGGTCCGGCATCGCTCCATGGTCCCGGTGCTCCTGGTTCGCGCGGGGTGGCAAGATCCTTCGGCGCAGGTAGCCGAGGGCTCGATGGCGCGCTCGCTCAGCTAGCGCGCCCAAGTGTCCAGGTTCGTCGCGATCGCGTTGACCCTCGCGGTTGCTCACATTGGGTCGGCCCAGCAGACAATCGCGATCGACGAGCGTTTAGCGGCGGTGGCCCATCTGCACATCGGCGACCGCGTCCTGCTGTCCAGCGAGCCTGGCGGCGTTCGGGGCGACACGTTCGTCGTCGCCGCCATCACGCGGCGCGGCGCGGATCCGAGCGAGGTGGCGCGAAACGCGTATCGCGTGCGACTGCACCTCGGCGATCTGCAGCGTTTGCTCGGCGCCGGCGACAAGGTCAGTCGCTTCGCGGTCGCGAGCAGTAACGCCCCTCGGACGCTGGCGGCGATCAACGACGTCGCATTCGGGTTTCGGGCATATCCGTCGGCCGAAATCGCCGTGCGGACGTCGAAAACGTTTCGGGTGTTGCGGCGATTTCATTGGGCGATTGGGGTGATCACCATCGTCGCCAGCGCGATCTTTTTGCTGTGCATCTTGCTGCTCAAGGTTGACGAGCGGCGACGGGATATCGCGGCGTTGCGACTCATGGGGGTGTCTCGCGCTTCCGTGATCACCATGGTCGTGTGCGAAGCCGCGCTCATTTCATTAGTGGGCACGGGGCTGGGAGCGATCGTGGGTTGGATAGGGTCGGCGATTATCAATTGGCATTATCAGGGGGTGTATCAGACGCCACTGACATTTTCATTGGTGACTCCCGGCATTATCGCGTTCGCGACCGTGTTATCGATCGTGCTCGGCATCGGCGCCGGCATTGCCGCCGCGACGAAATTGGTGCGTCGACCACCGCTCGCGCTGCTTGGGCGTTGAGCATTCGGACGCGACCATGAGACGCCGCCTCGCGATCGCCTCGCTGACTCGCCGCCGCGCGCGGTCGCTATTGGCCGTGCTCGGCGTCGCGGTCTCCGGCGCGCTCTTGCTCGACATGGTCATGCTCGCGGGCGGCATGCGCGATTCGTTCCGGCAGCTCTTGCTCGTTCGCGGCTTTCAGCTGAGGGTAGCTCCGAAGGGCACCCTGCCGTTCGATACGCAGGCCACCATCGGCCAGGCGTCCGAAATCACCGCCACGCTGCGCACGAATCCCGACATCGTCGTCGTGAGCCCGATCTTAGGGCTCAAGTTGCATGCGTTGAAGAGCAACGTGACGACCGTGGCAATCGGGATGGATGGGTCGGTGCAGGCGGACTACGAACTGCTCTCCGGATCACCCGTCGGTGCCCGCGACCGGATCGTCGCGAACCAAGCCTTCCTGGACGCGGCCCACACGCACGTCGGCGACACCATCGATGTGGTCGCGGGATACGATACGCAGCTGCGCACGTATACGGGCCGGCGGCGAATGGCCATTGTCGGTCTCGGGAGGTTTTTCTATACCGCGGCCGGGGAATCGGTGATCGCGGTGCCGCTCGCGACGCTGCAAGCCATGGGCGGACCCGCCACCGCGGATCGCGTGTCGTTGTTCATGGCGAAAGTCCGGGATGGCGTGGATCCCGACGCCGTGCGACAATGGATCGAGCAAAAGCTGCCGCGCGTCTCGGCCCTCTCCACGGGCTCCGCGCTCCAGCAGTTCGACCAGCGCATGGGCTACTTCCGCCAACTCGCCGTCATCCTCGGCTCCATCAGCCTCGGCGTCGGATTCCTGCTCGTGACCACGCTGGTCACGGTCTCGGTCAACGAACGCATCGGCGAGATCGCCGTCATGCGCGCCATCGGCGTGAGCCGACATCATGTCGTCGAGCAGATCGTGCTCGAAGGCGTGGCCTTGGCACTCGCCGGCACGATCCTCGGCATGGGCCTGGGACTCATTACGGCGCGCGCGTTCAACGCGATCCTCGCCGATTTCCCGGGTCTCCCCGCCGCGTTCCAGTTTTTCGTGTTCCGCCCGCGCGATGCGTACGCCGCCATGAGCATGCTCGCCGCCGCCGGCGTGCTGGCCGGGATTTACCCCGCCTGGCGCGCCGCGTCGCTGCCGGTCGCGGACACGCTGCACGGCGAGGCGATCGCATGACGATCGCGATCGCCACGCCCTCACCAAGGCCGTTGCTCAAGTCGGAGCTGCTGAGCGCTCGGACCCTGGTTCGAGATTATCCGGTCGGCGGCGAGATCGTTCGCGCCGTGCGCGGCATCGATCTCGCGGTCACGGCCGGCGAGTACGTCGCCATCGTCGGGCCGTCGGGGTGTGGCAAGTCGACACTGCTCAATCTCCTGGGCGCCATCGATCGGCCCACGAGCGGTACCGTCTCGATCCGCGCGCTGGATGTCGGCGCCATGACCGATACGCAAGCGACGCTCTTTCGGCTGCACAACATCGGGTTCGTGTTCCAGCGCTTCTATCTCATGCCCACGCTGTCGGCGCGAGAAAATGTGGAGCTGCCGATGGCTGAGGCGGGTGTCCGCAACGCCGAGCGTGCGTCGCGGGCGCATGAGTTGCTCGAGTATGTCGGGCTGGCCGATCGCGAGCGGCATCGGCCGACGCAGCTCTCGGGCGGCGAGCAACAGCGGGTGGCGATTGCGCGCGCGCTCGCGAATCGGCCCGCGCTGTTGCTGGCGGATGAGCCGACCGGGGAGCTCGATGCGCATACGGGCGCCGAGATCATCGAGCTGTTTGGGCGGCTCAATGCGAAGGGGACGACGATCATCGTCGTCACGCACGACGAAGATCTCGCGGCAGCCGCCGCGCGGGTCATTCATATGCGCGATGGGCGGATCATCGCCGATGAGGCTCGGCGGCGAGCATGATGCGGCTGTTGGCGATTCGCAACTTTCTCTATAAGCCCTGGCGGTCTTTGCTGCTGTTCCTCGGCTTCGGGCTCGGGGTGTCGGTCATGATCATCTTGCTCTCGATCGGCGAGGCTATGGTCGATCAGGCGCAGGACGAGCGGCTCGTTGGCGGTGGGAACGTTACGGTGCTGCCCGACGGGATGGACATCGAGGTCATGAAGACCGGTGGGCTCGGCAGCCTCTTTTTGTCGATCAACAACGCGCGGTTTATTTATTTGCAGCTGCTCGGCAAGCGACGCGACGTGCGCGCGGCCGCGCCGCAGGATGACGACGAGCTGCTCTACCTGACGGCGCCCGACGGCGTCGAGCGCACCGTCGAAGCGGCTGGCGACATTCCTTCGGCGCAGCGTGCGGTTGGCGCGGTGCCGGTGTTGGCTGCTGGGGCGTGGAACGACGATAGCGCGGATCGACGCTGGATTGCGCCTACGCAGGCGCAGCTCGAGAATGACATCGATCACTTTCATCCAGCGGCGAAAGACTCTACTTGGGCTGAGTGGCATTACTTCAACGTGTTGTCTCGCGATCACTCACGTTGGGCGTTTATCACGTTTTTGGTCGGGTCTCGCGGCGCTCGCATGTTGGTCACGACGCACTCAACCGGGCGGACCGGCGAGCGGTTTGTGAGTGACGTGCCGCTTTCGAGCGTTCAGACATCTACGACTCGTGCCGACGTCACTATCGGGCCATCCTCGGTGACCGTATTGCCCGACGGTCGCTATGCCGTGCGTGTTCGTATGCCGCGGCTTTCGGCTGATTTGGTGGTATCGCCTCATCCTGGGGCTTATTTCCCGGGCGCTCCCGGGTACACCGTGCCCGGACTCGTTGCGGATGCCTCGGGGCAGCTGTGTGTCGAGACCAAGTGTGAACAGTATGACCGCGTCCAGGCGTATCACGATCATAACTGGGGCGTGTGGCGCGGCGTCACGTGGGACTGGGGAGCGGCTCGAATTGGCCAGTACGGCGTGCTGTATGGCCGCGTGAAGTCGACCGATTCGGCTACGGCCAATACTCCGGTGTTTGTTTACTTGGTGGATTCGTCGGGCTTCCGGGCCATGTTCCGCCCCGACCGCATCGTTTACGACGACAACACCCACGTCCCGAAGCACGCGAGGCTGTCGGACATTCACGGCGCGGACACGCTCCGGCTCGACCTCGACATCGAGGACGCCTCGGTGACCGATCATTTCGTCCAGATGAAGGGCCTCGCGCACCTGAGCGGCCGCGCCGGCGGGGGCGTGCTCGCGGGCGACGGGACGGGGTTTTTCGAGACGTATCGTTAGCTTACGGCCATGGTACGAATCGGGACTCAGGGGTGGAACTATGACGCCTGGGTTGGGCCGTTCTACCCTCCCGGCTCACGCGCGGCCGATTACCTGAGCATCTACGGACGGGCGTTCGACACCGTCGAGGTCGACTCGACGTTCTACGCTATTCCGCCGAGCAAGACCGTGCGGGCGTGGGCGGACCGCAGTCCGGCCGGGTTTGCGTTCGCGCTCAAGATGCCGCAGGAGATCACGCACGAGCGGCGGCTGCGCGATGCCGGCGATCTGCTCGCCCAGTTCTTCGAGCGTGCGAGGGAGCTTGGGCCGAAGCTCGGGCCCGTGCTGGTGCAGCTCGGGCCGGATTTCGAGCCGAACGAGTTACCGGCCCTTGCCTCCTTTCTTCCCCTGCTTCCCGCGGATATCAAAGTCGCGATCGAGTTCCGGCATCGCGGTTGGATTTACGACGGCGTTCTCGCGCTACTGGCCGAGCATCATGTCGCGCTTGCGCTAACGGATGCGCGGTGGATTCCTCGAAAGACGATGCTCGCGTTGACCGAGCGGCCGACGGCGGATTTTATGTATGTGCGGTGGATGGGGCCCGATCGCGAGATCATCGACTATTCGCGTTTACAGGTCGACCGCTCTCGTGAGATCGAAGCGTGGGCCAATGCACTCTCTCGTGCGCGTAACGTGTACGGGTACTTCAATAACCACTTCGCCGGCCACTCGCCCGCTTCAGCGCGTGCCATGCAGCATGCTCTAGGGCTGCCCTCGGTCGAGCCAGATCAACTCGGCGAGCAAATGTCATTGTTCTAGCATGGTTATCCGCTCTTGGTCCGGGTGGCTCAGATGATAAAACGCGATGAACGTAGCGGGTTCTTCGTTCGAAGCGTTGGCGAATTCGCGGATGCGCGTGTTCGCCGGCTCGAAGAACGCGCTGCCGGTGCGGAGAATCTGCACCAACTCACCGTCGATCTGAAACCGCACGGTACCCGATGCCACGTACCCGAATACGGGCCCGAGATGAATATGGAGTCCCGCGCCCTGCCCGGGAGGCAGCTCGATCTGCTGCACATCGACCACGCCGTTCGGCAGGTCCGCGGTCAAAAGATTTTTCCGTTCGATCGTCGCCATGTTGAATACTAGACAGATGGGGTTCATCGCGTGCGCCGCGATCTTCGGCGCGCTGTGCGCTCGCCTTGGCGTATGGCAACTTCAGCGCCTCGGCGAGCGCAAGCAGCGCAATGCGCAGATGGTCGCGCGCATGAACATACCGCCGGTCGATGTCACGGCCCTCCCACGCGACACCGGGCAAGCGCGATTTCGGCGGGTGCGGCTCGAGGGGCGGTACGACTACGCCCATGAGACGGTGCTGGCGTATCGGGAGCGCAATGGCGCGCCTGGCGTCGACGTTCTCACGCCGCTCCGCATGGCGGGCAACGATACGGCGGTGCTGGTCGATCGAGGCTGGGTGTACTCGCCCGATGGCGCGACCATCGATCACGCGAAGTGGCGGGAGGCGGATACACTGTCGGGGACCGGCAGGGTCCAGACCCTGTGGGTGGGGATCGGTCCGGCCGCCACCGGCAATCCACCGGACCGGCTGCGTTGGATCAGCCCCGAGGCGGTTGCCGCGTGGGCCGGGTATCCCCTCCGGCCGTACGACGTCATGCTCGAAGGGGACACGGCCGTGTCAGCGTCGCATCCGGTGCGGTTCGGGGCGCCGGTGGTCGACGAGGGTCCGCACTTGAGCTACGCGATCCAGTGGTTCTCGTTCGCGCTCATTGCCATCATCGGTGCGGGGCTTGCGGTCGTTAGATTCAAGTAACGGGAGGACACGGACCGCATGACCGATCATACTGCCGTCTCCGAGCAGGAAGCCCGCGATGTCGCCGAGGCGGCGCGCGAGACCGAGTGGACGCACCCGAGCTTCGTGCGTGAGCTGTTTCTGGGGCGGTTTCGGCTCGATCTCATTCACCCGCATCCGAAAGAAGATCCGGAGGACGCCGCGCGGGCCGCGCCGTTTCTCGCGCGGCTCAAAGAATTTTTGACGCGCGTGGATTCGGACGAGATCGATCGCACCGGGGAGATTCCCGAGGCGCTCGTTCAAGAGCTGCGCGATATGGGGGCGTTCGGGATCAAGATCCCGAAGGAGTACGGTGGGCTTGGGCTGTCGCAGATGACGTATGTGCGGGCCATGGAAATGGTGACGTCAAAGGACGGCTCTCTGACCGCGCTGCTTTCCGCCTCTCAGTCCATCGGCGTCCCGCAGCCGTTGAAGCTTTTCGGCACGGACGAGCAAAAGCGGAAGTACTTTCCGCGGCTCGCCAAAGGAGCCATCTCGGCGTTCGCGCTGACCGAGGTCAATGCTGGTTCGGATCCGGCGAACATGGTTACGAGCGCCAACCCGATTGAAGATGGCGCGGCGTTTTTGCTGAACGGTGAGAAGCTGTGGTGCACAAACGGCACGCGCGCCGAGTTGTACGTCGTCATGGCGCGCACGCCGGATGTGATGGTCGGCGGAAAACCAAAGAGACAGATCACCGCGTTCATTGTCGAATCATCCTGGCCCGGCGTCGAGATCGTGCATCGGCTGCGTTTCATGGGCCTCAAGGCGATTGAGAACGGGTTGATTCGATTTAACAACGTGCGAGTCCCCCGCGAGAATATTCTGTGGGGCGAGGGAAAGGGACTGAAGCTCGCGCTGACGACCCTCAACACCGGTCGCCTCACGCTGCCGGCGAGTGCGGTCGGTGCGACCAAAGCGATGATCGAGGTGAGCCGGCGTTGGGCGAACGAGCGCGTGCAGTGGGGCCAACCGATCGGAAAGCACGAGGCGGTCGCGCGAAAGATCGGGCTCATGGCCGCGAATACGTTCGCGATGGAAGCCGTGGCCGAGTTGTCGACCGCGCTCTATGAGAGAGGCGGCTACGATATCCGCCTCGAGGCCGCGATCGCGAAGATGTACAACACCGAGGCCGGCTGGCGCATCGTCGACGATACGCTGCAGATCCGTGGCGGGCGCGGCTACGAGACCGCCGATTCGCTCAAGCGACGCGGGGAGCCGCCGATCGGGATCGAGCGGGCCATGCGGGACTTTCGCATCAATTTGATCTTCGAGGGTTCCTCGGAGATCATGCGCCTTTTCATCGCGCGCGAAGCGGTCGACCATCACTTCAAGACGGCGTTCGCGCTGATCGATCCCAAATCGTCTTCCAAGGCGCGTTGGGCGGCGGTCGGGCGGATCGCGAAGTTCTATCCGGCCTGGTACGCGGCCCGCTGGTTCGGCCGCGGGCAGCTGGCGGCCTATACCCAGTTCGGGAAGCTCGGGCGGCATCTGCGATTCGCCGAGCGGGCGACGCGGCATCTGGCGCGGTCGATCTTTCATGCGATGATTCGCTTCGGGCCGAAGCTCGAGAAGCGGCAGATGGTGTTGTTCCGCGCCGTCGACATCGGCGCCGAGTTGTTCGCGATGTCGGCGGCGTGCTCGCGGGCATATATGCTGGCGCAAAATGGGCAGAAGGAGGCGATTGTGCTCGCCGATGTCTTTTGCCGAGAGGCCCGAGTGCGCATCAGAGAATCGTTCCGGACGTTATTTGGGCCCAACGATCCGGCGATTTATCGCCTCGCGCAGCAGGTGCTCAAGGGTGAGCACCGCTGGCTGGAGCAGGGCATCGTCGGCTTGTCGCCGCTTGGGACCGCGGCCACGCCAGCCGCGCCATCGCAGCCCGAGCGCCGCGAGACGGGCCAGACGGTCGGCGTCTGACGCTTGCTCCGCGGCTCGGTCTGGCTCGGCGACTCGGCTCGCGTCGATCGCCGCCGGTCTGGGCGATCGTCTCGGCCGCGTGGCTGGGGCCAGCGGTTCTTGCCGTGCTGAATGCGTATGCCCAGTCTCGTCTGGGTAATGAGCCGGCGGACGCGAGATCTTTGCTGTGGCAGGGCGGCGACTGGCTCCTCTACGGTGCGTTGACGCCAGTCGTATTCCAGCTCGCGCGGCGCTATCCCATACGGCACCGCCTCGGCCTACATATCGTCGCCTCGCTCGTATCGTGCGCGGTGTGGTCTGGATCGGGCGCGGTGCTGCGCCGACTAATCATTCCCGGGCCGGATGGCGCGATCACGAGTCAGTTTCTCGTGAGCTGGTTCTTCATCACGCTGCCATTTGGCGTGGCAGTCTACTTTGCGGTCGTCGGCGTCGAGCGAGCCGTGTTTTACTTCTTCGAATCGCGCGAGGCTCGACTCTCGGCACTGCGCGCGCAGCTGCATCCTCATTTTCTGTTCAATAGCCTGAACGCGGCCGGCGTATTGGTGCGAGACAAAGACACGGAGACTGCATCACGTGTCATCGAGGAGCTCGGCACCATGTTGCACGAATTATTGAAAGACGATGCCGCGCACGAAGTGACGTTGGCCGAGGAGCTCGCGTTTCTCAAGCGCTATTTGACCGTCGAGCAGATTCGCTTCTCCGATCGGTTGCGCCCGACGTTCGACATCGACGACCGTATACTCGGCGTCATGGTGCCGACGCTCGTGCTGCAGCAGTTGGTCGAGAATGCCGTGCGTCATGGCATCGCCAAGCGCACCGACTCCGGGCATGTGCACATCGCGGCGTGGAGAGAAGGTGACGAGGTCGTCCTTACGGTGACCGACGATGGACCGGGCGTACTCTCTCCTTCCGCAGGCTTGGGACTGGCCAATATCCGTGCGCGGCTCGCGACGCTCCATGGTAATCGGGCGACGTTGGACCTGACCTCGCCACCGGAAGGAGGCACCGTCGCCACGGTGAGGTTGCCGAGTGCGTGAGGTCCGCGCACTGATCGTGGACGACGAACCGCTCGCGCGGCGCGGTATCCGTCAGCTGCTCGCGCGCGAGCCGGACATGGTGGTCGTCGGTGAGTGCCGCGACGGCCGCGAGGGACAAGCGGCGCTCGACACGCTGTCGCCGGATCTCGTGTTCCTCGACGTACAGATGCCGGAGCTCGACGCGTTCGGCCTCATCAAGGCGCGCGGCGCCGATCGCATGCCGATCGTCGTGTTTGTTACGGCGTACGACGCGTTCGCCGTCCAAGCGTTCGAGGCGCAGGCGCTCGACTACCTCGTCAAGCCGTTGGTCGCCGCCCGGTTCGCGGCGACGATGGCGCGCGTGCGAGAACGGATCCGTGAACGCGCCGGCCGGCGTGGGCGCGCCGGGTTGGTCGTGGGCACGCCGACCGGATCGCTGGTGGTCGATGCGGCGGAGATCGATTGGATCGAGGCCGATGACTACTACTCGCGCGTGCACGCGAGCGGCTCGCGGCATCTCATTCGCGAGTCGCTCGCCTCGCTCTGCCGGCGGCTCGACGCCTCGCATTTCGTCCGCGTGCATCGGGGCGCGCTCGTGCGCCTCGATCGCATTCGCGAGGTGCGATCGACCTCGCGCGGCGGGACCGTGGTCGTTCTGCGGGACGGAACGACGATTGCCGTGAGCCGCCGCCGGCGTGCGACGCTGCAGGCGCTCCTGCGATCGACCGTTCGCGGCACCCGACACGCCGCTCCCTGATCCGCGCTTGCCCGACGCGGGCTTAAGGGCTAGCGTCGGGTCATGAGCGCCGTCGCCGTCGACCCGAGACCGCGTGATCTCGCGGCCCCGAAACTCGCGCCCTCCGAGCGCATCACATCGATCGACATTGCCCGTGGCGCCGTCATGGTCCTGATGGCGCTCGACCACGTCCGCGTCTACTCGGGCCTGCCGCCCGGCGGCCCGACGTACGGCATCTTCTTCACGCGCTGGGTCACGCACTTCTGCGCGCCGGCGTTTTTCTTCCTCGCCGGCACCGGCGCGTTTCTCCGGCTGCGGAAGCGCGGTGATCGGGCCGAGATGTCGCGGTTTCTGGTGACGCGCGGGCTCTTTCTCGTCGTGCTCGAGTTGACGATCCTGCGGTTCTTCTGGACGTTCAACTTCGACTACAGCCACTATCTCCTCGCCGGCGTCATCTGGGCGCTCGGCTGGTGCATGGTGTTGCTGGCGGCGATCCTCTGGCTCCCACTACCCGTTGTCGCTGTCGCCTCGCTGGCCGTCATCGGCGGGCACAATCTGTTGCCCCCGCCGCACGCGGGCATCTCCGGGTTCGCGCAGATTCTCTATTACGGCGGGCCTGTTGGCATTCTCGCGGTGCTTTATGTGATCGTGCCTTGGGTCGCGGTCATGTCGGCTGGCTTTGCGTTTGGCGCCATCGTACGTCGGCGGGATCTCTGCGTAGGGATTGGGCTCGGCGCAATCGCGCTGTTTCTCATCTTGCGCGGGATCGACGCGTATGGCGATCCCCGACATTGGCATAGTATGCCGGCGCAAGTGCCGTTCGTGATTCGGTTTTTGAATACGACCAAGTATCCGGCGTCATTGGACTATTTGCTCATGACACTGGGGCCAGCGATTCTGATTTTACCGTTCTTGCCCCCAGTCCACGGGGTCACGCGAGTGCTCGACGTGTTCGGTCGCGTGCCACTGTTCTTCTACGCTCTGCACATCCCGTTGATTCACGTGATGGCCTGCGTCGTGTCCTTGATTCGCTCGGGCGCCGTCCATCCGTGGCTCTTCACGAACCACCCGATGATGAACCCCGAGCCTCCAGCCGGCTACACATGGAGCCTGGGCCTGCTCTACCTCGTGTGGATCATCGCGATCGTGCTGTTATGGCCCGTCTGCCAATGGTACGCGAAGTACAAGGCGACACACCGCAGCCCGTGGCTCAGCTACCTCTAGCCTAACCCCGAGGGACGAGCCGGGCGTGGAGCGTGCGGCTCAGCTCTTCCATCCGCCGCCGGTTGACACCGAAATCCGGGCGTCGTACGCGTGAGGCTGAGCGAAAGTGGACGACGTGCTCGGCCGGGTCGACGGCGAACTCGACGTCGTCGACGAACCGGAAGAGCCGTGTCCGGAACTCGGCGCGCACGTAGTGGGTGTCCCGCGAGACCACGCGGGTGCGGGGCAGGTCGGCGATCACATCCATGATCGCGTGCACCACGGCCTGGCTGGGGATCGTGAACGGGATCACCGGCATGTGATGCTGGCGATCATCGGGCGGGGCCTTGGTCGACACGCAGTTCGGCGAGCTCGGACACGGGTCCAGCGCAGGTGCCATGAGAGTTCTAGTTTAGGCATGGACCGTTATTTTGCGCCACATGCCCCGTCTTGCTTTCCTCGGTCTTGGCGACATTGGTACGCCTATGGCCGCGCGGCTCGCGCGTACGTGCGAGCTCACGGTTTGGAATCGCACACGCGCCAAGGCCGATAATTTCGCGGCCCAACACGGCGTGACCTGCGCTCCCTCGGTGGGCGATGCCGTGCGCGGCGCCGCGATCGTGGCGAGCTGCCTGCCCACCTCGCCCGATGTCGAGAGCCTGCTCGATCAGGCCATGCCGGCGCTCGAGAAGGGCGCGGTCTGGGTGGACTTCACGTCGGGCGACCCGGCCGGC
>DASRDS010000366.1:0-10356 GCA_035652495.1 Gemmatimonadaceae bacterium | reverse complement strand
GGATGTTGTTCTTCCACAACCTGGGCATGCCGTCACCTGTGGCGTAAAGCTTCTGAGGCCGAGTGACTGCAAGATCTGTTGCGCGACGATGACTTCTTCGGTGCGATCGCCATTCGGCCGCGGCGTGAGCGACACGCGAATGGTATCGCCTATACCGTCCGCGAGAAGGATCGCCAGACCGGCCGTGGAGGCGACGACGCCCTTTGTGCCGAGTCCTGCTTCGGTCAACCCGAGGTGCAACGGGTAATCACAGCGGCGGGCCAAGAGACGGTAGACATCGACGAGATCGGGCACGAGGCTGACTTTCGCCGAGATCAGGATCCGGTCGTGACCGAGTCCGACTTCTTCGGCGAGTGCGGCGGAGCGCAGCGCGCTCTGGAGCATGGCCTCGATCATGACGTCACGCGCATCGAGCGGTTCGGCCGCCGATGCGTTCTCGTCCATCAACGTCGTCAGGAGATCCTGGTCGAGCGATCCCCAGTTCACGCCGATGCGGACCGGCTTGTCATTATCGAGCGCGATCTCGACGATCTGGCGGAAGTGCTCGTCGCGCCGTTTGCCGCCCACGTTGCCCGGGTTGATACGGTACTTGGCCAGGGTACGCGCGCACTCCGGGTATTTCGAGAGCAGCAGGTGGCCGTTGTAGTGGAAATCGCCGATGAGCGGGACGTCGACGCCCGCGTCGCTGACGCGCCGGGCGATCTCGGGGACGGCGGCCGCCGCCTCTTCGTTGTTCACGGTAATGCGCACCAGCTGCGAGCCGGCGCGCGCCAGGGCGACGACTTGGTCGGCGGTCGAGGCCGGATCGGCCGTGTCGGTATTCGTCATGGACTGCACGACGATCGGGTGGTCGGACCCGATCGGGACGCCGCCGACGTGGGCGGTCACGGTCTTACGACGGACTGGCATGCCCCAAACTTAATTGGTAGTTTGGTCCCCCATGAGCACGGCAGCCCAGCCCCGGAAGACGCATCCGCTGCGGAACGTGGCGGTTCTGTTCTTGTTCGGCGTCATCCTGCTGTTCGTGCTGTATGCACTGGCCGCGCGCTTCTTCTCGTATTCGTCGGGCGAGCGCGCGGGATTCGTGCAGAAGTTCTCGCAGAAGGGGTGGCTCTGTAAGACGTGGGAAGGCGAGATGGCGCAGACCACGCAACCGGGTGTGCCGCCGCTCATGTGGGATTTCACGGTCCGAAACGATTCCGTCGCCGCGGCGATCAACGCGCAAATTGGCAAGCGCGTCGCGCTGCATTATCGACAGCATAAGGGCGTCCCGACATCCTGCTTTGGCGAGACCGAGTACTACGTCGACGGGGTGTCGCCAGCACCACTTTGATCACGGTTGGCGAGTTGGTCTTGCCTAGACAACTTGTCCTTGCTATATTCGCGCGCGTAAGCCGAGAATCCGCTCAATCGGCGAACAAGTCCAGTTCGCGGGGGACTCACAAGTCCCGCGTCATTCAGTTTGTCGGGGTACGGCACGCTCCGCTCCCTAGACAAAAAGTTCTTTTCAGGAGTAGGAATGCGTACCACCGGGAAAGTGAAGTGGTTCAACGACGCGAAGGGCTTTGGGTTCATCACGCCGGACAATGGTCAGAAGGACTGCTTCGTCCACTACAGCGCGATCCAGGGCAATGGGTTCAAGTCCCTGGCCGAGGGTGATGTCGTGGAGTTCGACATCGTCCAGGGTCAGAAGGGCCCCGCTGCGGAGAACGTCGTGAAGTCGGGCGGCGCTGGCCGGTAATTCGTCGGCGAACAAACGAGTAGGTCTCGCGGGGCGTCCGGCTAGGGCGCCCCGCTCTCGTTATGCACGAGTCTTGCCCTGTTGGGGAAGTGGTTTGCTTACCTCAACTTGCGAGACTGTACATGAAACGACTTAGTGGTGTGATCGCCACGTGTGCGTTCGGTCTGCTCTTGGTCGCGCCGCGTGCTCGAGCGCAGATCCCGACGCCATACATCGGCGTCGGCGCCGGACCCGCGTTTCCGCTCGGGAGTACCCACGACGCCTATAACACCGGGTACAACGTCCTCATCTTCGGCGGCGTCAATCTCGGTCTCGTTCCGCTCGCGGTACGCATCGACGGATCCCTCGCGCATCTCTCACCGCAAGGGTTCGACGGTCACGACAATCTCTGGTCCGGCACCGCGAATCTCGTCTACAAGGTGAGCGTACCCATCGTGCAGCCATACATCATCGGCGGCATGGGGTACTACTACACCAACGTCGAGGCGAGTACGTCGGGGAGTAAGTTCGGTCTCAACGCCGGCGTGGGCGCGCAGCTGCACGTTCCATTGTTGTTCAGCGTGTTCGGTGAGATACGCTATCACTACGTCGTGAACGGAGCGCACGCGATTCAATACGCGCCGTTGACGTTCGGCGTCCGGTTGTAGCACGCGGATAGATTTCAGCGCATGCGCGCGATTCGATTCGGAAAACTTGCTATCGCGGCTGGCTTGGCGATCACGCGCCAGGCCGCCGCACAAATTCCGGTGTCGCTGGACTTGGGCACCGGCCCGTCCTTCCAGTTCGGACAACTCAAGACCAACACCGCGACACCGGGATTCAACGGGCTCATAGGTCTCGACTACAAAGCCCCGCTCTTCCCACTCGGCGTCCGACTCGAAGGCCTCTTCGACGAATACGACCACACCCGCACCTACCTCGGCGCGCGACAGATCTGGGCGGTGTCGGGCAATGCGGTGTGGTCGTTCCCGAGTCTCGGCGTGCTGCCGGGTCTCACGCCCTATGCGCTCGGCGGCGGTGGATATTATCACACGAGCGAGAACCTGCGCGTCAAAGCGACCGTCGGACCGTCGGAGACGGTGCCAACGTTGACCGGAGCGCACTTCGGCCTCGATGGCGGCGCCGGTCTGCGCTATCGACTGTTCGGTGTCGGACCCGGCATCGGCATCGGGATCTTTGGCGAGGCGCGCTACCTCTACTACTTTGGCCCGCATGCTAACGCGGCCATGCTGCCTCTCGTCTTTGGCGTCAACTTCCCGACGGCTGTTACGCCGAGCGAATAAGCGTTACAGCGCTAACGCGGACCTCCCCCGCCCGGGCCGCCTTGCCTGGGCGTTTTGATCGACGCTGGCACCTTGTTCCACTGCTCGGGCGTGAGGATAGCCTGCGCTTGCGTGAGTGCCCCACGGCTCATCCCGCGCGCCTCGAGCAGCTCGGGTCGCAAGAGCGACATGAGCGTGCCCGGGTCAGGGTTGTTGCCCAGCTTCGCCAGCTGCGTTGACACATGCGTGCGCAGCGTCGCGATCTTGGTCTTCAATGAATCCGACGCGGCCGTGAGTTTGCCGATTTCGTCGGGCGTCAAAGAGAGCGTGTCCTTGAGCTCCAGGATCTGATCGAACGGATTCGGGAACCGCTGCGCGAACCGATCCGCGATCTGGTCCGCGAGCGACTGCGGTGCCCCACCGGCGCCGCCCGCGCCGCCAGGACCACCCGGACGCCCGCCGTCGCCGCCTCCACCGCGGCCGCCGAACATGCTGCGGAGATCGGTGACATCACCAAAGCTGAACCGCGCCTGGAAGACCAGCTGGAACGGTGCGGCGAACGCGCCGTACGCGCTGTATGGCTGGCCGAAGTGTTGGTTGACCTGGTAGATGAAGTGATTGTTGACCTGATCGTACCCTTTCACGTACAACAACACGTTGTCCGGCGGAAAAGCCTGGCCCCAGCCCGCGAGGTGATTCGAGCCGTGCACCAGCTCATCGAGCCCCGTGAGCGAGTTCACCGCGAGCACCGAGAGCGTCAGCTTCCGATTGAGACCGAAGAACCCCGGGCGGTAGTTGAACTGGAGATCGAGCGCGGGCGCCCAGGGGCCGGTGCAGCTGTTGCGCCCCGCGATCTCGCCGAGCTGGCTTCGGAGGCAGTCGCGGATGCGCGCCGAGCCGCTGTTGAGAAGCGTCTTCATTGGCGCGGCGTACGCGCTGTCGTACGCGGCGAGCTGCGACGGGTTGAACACGAACGCGCGATCGTTGCGCGTGCCATCGCCGTTGATATCCTGGTTGACGATCGGCGTGTATGGCGTACCCGAATTGAGCCGGCCGATCGTCGTGATCTCGAATGAAGGCGTCACGGGCCAGGTGAGCGTGCCAATGAACTGGTGCTGGCGCTGCAGGTCACTCGTCCCCCAGCCGATCTCGTTCGGGTTGCCGCCCGTGGTCGCGCTCTGGAATCCGTAGGATGCCGAGCCGCCGGGGAACGACGTCTGGTCACGCGCGTGCTGGTACGTGTAGGCGAGCGAGTACGCGATCCCGCGGAGCGTGAAGCCGTTGAGCGCGACCGTGACCTGATGCGTCTCGGATTGGAGTCGCGAGTTGATGTCCCACACCTGACCGAACTGACCGTACTTGCGCGATCCGGTATAGCTGACCGCGCCGGTCGTCGGATCGATATCGCTGCTATAAATCGGGCGATTGCCCTCGTCGTGTACGAAGATGGGGTTCGACGTATTGAGGTTGGCATCGGTGACGCCGAAGAGGGCGACGCCGCGGGCGTAGGTATAGTCGACCGAGGCGTTGAGCGCGCCGAACAGTCGCCGCTGAATACCCAGCGAGCCGCGCCAGGCGCGCGGGGACTCGAAGTCGCGATCGAACGCCGCGACCTGGCGCAGCGGCACACTGTCCGTGACGCCGCCGCTCTGGTTGCACGCGGACGGGATCGGGGTCGAGCCGTTCAGGTAGCCGTTCCAGCCCGCCGTCGTGTCAAAGGGGACGCCCGAGCCAATGCAGATGAGCTGCGACTCGCCGCTCGCGAGGCCGTTCTCAGACTGCGCCGAGGAGAACAGCGACAGCGGCGCGTTCGCACGAAACTCCCCGAACCCACCGCGTATCACTGCCGCCGGCGGTCCGTTGGGGTTGCGCACGAAATACGTGAATCCGATTCGTGGGCTCACATGGATCTCCGACGGCCAGTAACTCGTGTTCAGGCCGAACAGGTGCTCGACCTGACCGTTCTCGGCCGGTGCGCCGGTGTATTCCGTGCCCTCGATGCGTGCGCCGTACGTGAGTTGCAATGGCGACCACGGGACCCAGGTATCGCCAATGTATGTGGCGCCGCTGAGCGAACCCGCGCGGTGAGCGTTCGCGTTGAATGACCGCGTGAACGCCGTCGCCTGGTTCGAGTCGAAAGCGGCTAACGAGTTGTATGAGTAGACGCCGTTCGTGCCGAAGTTAAATAACTGAGAAGAACGCCCAACATCCAATAAGAAGCCGAGCCGTACCCGGTGCCCGCCTCTCGGAGAAAGCCACGAGATTTCGTCGGTGGATTCCCAGAGGTCGGTGTAGCCGCTCTGCGGGAGACCGGGGTTGCCGCCAAACCCGAACGTCGTGATACCGGTGGATGTCGACGTGGTCTCGGGGAGCACGTTCACCCGACCCGCGAGACCACTGAGATACGGACTGGTCGACTGATAATCGCGCTGGCCGTACGTGCGAATTTCGTTGATAAAGTTGCCGGAAAAATGCGTGGTGAGCGAGAGAAAGAGCCCGCCACCCGCGCCATCCAGATGCCCGCCAGCCGTTGGCAGCGTATACGGGCTCACCCGCTGCCCGTCCTGCATGCGCCCACGAAAATCGCCGCGCACGACGATCGAGTTATTGTCGCCGATGAGAAAATCAAACCGCTGGAAGGCGGTGAGATTGTCGACCGCGCGCTCGTCGGGCACGAGGCTATTCGTGATCGGAATCCCGCGCGCCTCGAGCGTCCGCAAGAAATTGGTGACGGTACTCTGCGGCACGCCCAACTGTGCGAGCGTCGCCGGATCGTCGTTCGCGAGATCGACGAGATCGTCGGAGCGCCGGCTCAGCTGAATCGCGCTGAACGAGAAGATGTGGTCGACCATGATCGGACCACCCACCCCGCCCGACAGCTGATTCTGATTCCGCAGCTGCTGAAACGCACTCGGTCCCTGCTCGCCGAACGCCAGCGATGGATTTCTGAAGTAGTAGCTGAACGAGCCGCTCGCGACGTTGGTCCCACCGCGCGTCGTCGATGCCACCTGGCCGCCGGTGAACTGCCCGCGCGAGACATCGTACGTGTTCGTGATGACACGCGTACCGCGCACGGCCTCCGTCGGAATCGCCGAGCCGCTGAATGTCACGCCGTCGAGCGTGAAGTTGTTCAGCGTCTGACGCTGGCCCGCTACGGAGAACGCGGTATTCGTCGTATCCGTCGACCCAATGCCGACGACACCCGGCGCGAGCGTCGCGATCGTGTTCGGATCGGTCGCATCGATCGGCAGCCGCTCGAGCTGCTGCGACGTCATCCCGCGGCCCGTGCCACCGGCATCCCCGCGCGGTTGATTGCGACGCGCGGTGGTGGTGACCGTGTTCAGAACCGGGATCGAGGAGCCGAGCTGGATGTTCGCGACCAACCGGTCTTCGTCGGCCTGCCGATTGATGGTGATGCGCGTCGGCTGAAATCCGACGAACCGCGCCTCGACGCGATAATTACCACCGCCGTCGGGGAAGACGACGGTATAACGCCCATCTTTATTCGTGATGGTATTCCGGCCGATCTGCGTCTCCGCCGAGATCACGCGCACGTTGACGCCAGGTACCGGATGACCGTCCGGCGACGTGACCTGGCCCGTGATGATGTCGGTAGTGACGCCCACCTGCGCCCGGATCACCGAAGGCACGAGCGCGAGCACGGCAATCCAAAAGAGGCGTAGCGACATTGGTCATTATCTTACACACTACGCCCCTATAACGTTGGCGCCCCGCGTCTTACGAATGGTCTAGTAGTATCACCGAGACGCGGTCACTGCCCGCATGCTTGAGCCAGGCGATGAGATCGCCGATGCGTGACGCGGGATAAATCCCGGTCGTGCCCTGGACGTGACGCCGCAAGACCAGCTCGGCGCCGTTCTGCACGTACGTCGACTCGTACGTGCCAAATGGGCCGACCGCCGTGTCGCTCGCGGGCAACCGTGCTTTCCACCCGGCGGGCAACGTAATGCGCGCCTCGTAAGTCACATTGACGTGCCCAAGCACTTTGCTCGCATCGATCGGAAATCGCCGCTTCGGCGCGGCCTCGAGTTGACTCGCGGTCTGACTCAGCGAGTTCCCGCCGAGCGGCACGGTGAGCACGTCGGTACCGCCCGACTGCGACGTCGCCTGTCCGTGACGAATCAGTACGGAGACCTTGGGCTCGGCCTGCAGATCCTTGCCGTTGAACGCGACGAGACTGTCACCCTCCGCGCCCGGGAACACGTGCTGGGCCATCGCGCGCATCACGTTCGCGCGCTGCGTGGAGTCGAAGCGCTCCGGCATCATCGATCGCAGGCCGTCGGCCGTCGTTCCCGTCGCGCGCTCCTCGAGCTTGCCGGTGAAGATGCCCTCGGTCGAGAGCGTGCCGGTCAGGTGCGTCTCGAGG
Source organism: Gemmatimonadaceae bacterium (assembly GCA_035652495.1). Taxonomy (GTDB): domain Bacteria; phylum Gemmatimonadota; class Gemmatimonadetes; order Gemmatimonadales; family Gemmatimonadaceae; genus DASRDS01. The sequence continues at coordinate 2,966 of DASRDS010000366.1, read as the reverse complement.
CTGTTCGCCTTCGGCACGTCCGCCGGCAGCGTGACCTCCTCCGTGCGTCCGTCCCGGTGCACCACGAGCGCGAACTCATCTTCGTCCGCGTACGGCAGCTCGCCCAGCGGCGTCACGCCCGATGTGAGGTCCGTGTACTCGTACTTGTTGTTTCGCTTGATCGCGGCGATGGCGTGGTCGAACTGGCCGATCGTCGGCATGCCCCGATCGACGTTCCCGCCGGCATTGAGCAGCACGGGGTACGCCTCGATGCCGAGCACGCCCATGGCGGCGACGAACAGGGTCGCCTTGTCCTTGCAGTCGCCGAATCCCGTATGGATGACGGAGTCCGGTTGCCGCGGCTGGAATCCGCCGATCCCGAGCGAGATCGAGACGTAGCGAATATCCTGCGCCACCCAACGGTGGATCGCGCGGACCGAGTCGTCAAAGGTCTTCGCCTTGGCGACTAGCGCATGCACGGTATCGCGCAACGCCTTGGTCGGCGTGTAGCGGTCTTTCGCCAAGTCCGCGTACCAGCGGCCGATGTCTGACCACGCGCCGGGCGCGGCGACGTAGACACTCTGGTACACGTCGTTGGAGTCAGCCGCGAACATCTCGCCCTTCACCCAGGGCACGTCCTTCGTCGCCCAGAGGTACTGCGTCCGGCCGTTCGTCGTGGTTGTCGCGCGGGCGAAGGACAGGTTCCGCTCCTCGATCTGGAGCTTCATGTCCTTGGGCGCATCGACGAGGAAGCGCGAGCGGCGGACGGTGGTCCCCGCCATCACGCTCCACGAGGTGAAGAAATCACCCGCGCGGAACGGCTTCAGCTCTTCTCGCGTGTAGGAGTAGTCGACGAGCGTGCCGACGGCGACCCCGCTCAGCGAGACCCGAATCACCTTGCGATTCAGGTACACGGGATCCGACATGTCGGCCGGGACGTCGGACTCCTGCTGCTGCGAGGGTTTGGCGCTCACGACTTCGCCGTCCGGCTTGACGACGCGAATCCAGTTGATCGTCAGCTTTTCGTGCGTCGGGTCGTAGACGAATTCTTGTTCTTGGCGCGGCTCGACCGCGCGCTGGCGCAGGATCTGGACGACCTGCCGATAGGTGGAGCTGCTACGTCCGTCGGCTTCGACTTTGACGACGCCATCGTCCAGCAGCAAGACGTACCCTTGCTGGGGGTACTGGGTGCTGTCGACCGCCATCGTGTAGATCGAGTCCCGGATCACGGAATCCCGGGGCGCAGCCGCGAGACTGATCGCGACTAACAGAGGGAGCATATACCTCTAAATTGCGCCCCGGTACCGTGGACTGCTACCCCACCGCGAGCAGCGGCATCTCATTTCCGCGCGGTGTCTCACGCGGCGGCCGAAGCGCGGCCCGCGCGGCCTCGATCTGGTCACGGATCGCGTTCGGTCCCGTTCCACCGGGGACGTCACGCTGCTCCGTGGACGCCCGCGGGGAGAGGGCGGCAAAGACGTCCGCGCCAAAGAGCGGGTGGGCCGCGGCGTACGTCTCCATCGGCAGCTCCCCCAACTCCACGCGCTGCTCTTCCGCCGTTTTCACGATCTCCCCTACGGCCTTGTGCGCCTCGCGGAACGTCGCGCCTTTGCGGACGAGATAGTCCGCGAGGTCGGTCGCCATCATCGTGCTGGACAGGGCGGCCGCCATTTTGTCTGACTGGAATGTCAGCTCGCCAACGGCACCCGCTACTGCCGGCAGGACGAGGCGCATGGTATCAACTGCATCAAATAGCGCGCGCTTGTCGTCCTGCATGTCTTTGTTGTAGCCGCTCGGCAGGCCTTTCAAAGTCGTTAACAACGCGACAAGATCGCCTAACATCCGCGCGCTCGATGCACGCGTTAATTCCAGCGCGTCCGGGTTCCGTTTCTGCGGCATCATGCTGGAACCCGTCGTGAACTGGTCGCCGAACTTCACGAATCCGAATTCGCTCGAGCCGAATAGGATCAGGTCTTCAGCGAGACGCGACACGTGGACACCGAGCATTGCCAGGGCGAATAGAAGTTCCGCGACAAAATCGCGATCACCGACGGCATCGATGCTATTCGCCGTCAGACCGGTGAAGCCGAGGCTTTCCTTGAGCAGAACGCGTGACACCGGGTAGGCCGAACCGGCGATGGCGCCAGCGCCCAGTGGCAGCGCCGAGACGGCTGAGCGGCCGGCCGCCACGATGCGATCGTAGTCGCGCTCGAGCGGCCAGAAGTGACCGAGGAGCCAGTGCGCCGTCGAGACCGGCTGGGCGCGTTGCATGTGCGTGTACGCCGGCATCAGCGTCTCGCCCAAGCCCTCGGCGTGATTGAGCAGCACGCGCTGCACCGCGCGCACGGCTTCCGCGACCTGCGCGGTCGCGTCGGCGCACCAGAGGCGCGTGGCCGTCGCCACCTGATCGTTCCGGCTACGGCCCGTGTGCAGCTTGGCCGCGAGCGGGCCGATTTCGTCCGAGAGCAGCCGGTCGATCATCGTGTGGACGTCTTCGTCCGACGGCAGCGGGCGTGCGCCGGCGGCGAGGTCGACGGCGACGGCCTCGAGACCGGCTTCCATCCGGCGGCTCTCGTCGAGCGTGAGCACGCCGGCTTGCCAGAGCGCGACCGACCAGGCCTTCGACAGTTGGATGTCGAAGGGCCAGAGTCGGTAGTCGATATCAATCGACCGGTTCAGCGCGTCGAGTGCCGCCGCGCTGCCCGCGCCGAAGCGCCCGCCCCAGAGGCGATGGGCGCGTTCGCTAGGCGACGGCAAAAGATTTCTCCTGATTCTTGAGAGCCTGTACGCGCGCGGAGAGACCATACAGCCGAATGAACCCGGCCGCATCGCTCTGCTGATAGACGTCGTCTTCGCCGAACGTGACGAAGCGCTCATCGTAGAGCGCGTTGTCGCTCTGGCGGCCGGCGACGGTCACCGAACCCTTATACAGTCGGAGCGTGATGGATCCGCTGACGTTCGCCTGCGTGACGTTCACGAACGCATCG
>DASRDS010000365.1:0-23341 GCA_035652495.1 Gemmatimonadaceae bacterium | reverse complement strand
CGTTGCCGTTGCCGACGTCAAAGACATACAGCGTGCCGTGGTCGAGGAACTTGCTGTACAGTCCCTTGGCGTAGATCGTGGTCTGTTTCGAGAGGCGATAGTCGAGATCGAGGCCCGCGCCGTATCGCGTACGGTTGTATTGGTCGATCTGATCGCTGAATTCGTTCGGGTAAAACGGCACGACGCCACCGCCCGTGGCCCACGTGGGCTCGATGTCGTTGATCGTGCGTTGATTCACATCGAACGATCCGGCGACCAGGAACCCGAATCGTTGGTTCGCGCCGACGCGGCCGCCATAGGTGAGCGCCGCCTCGCCGATGCGTTTGTCGAGCAGCGTAATGGCGCCGTACTCGCCGCGAATCGAGCCATGGGGCGAGCCTTCCGGTATTTGCGTCACCACGTTCACGGTGCCGCCGATCGCGGACGCATCCATGTCGGCGGTGAGCGTCTTGCTCACCTCGAGCTCGCCCACGAGGTCCGACGGAATGTCATCCAGCCGCGGGTTGCGCTGGCCCTGTGCCGTGCCGGGCAGGTGCACGCCATCGATCGTCACGTTCGCCAATCGTGACTCGGTGCCGCGCACCTCGACATACTCGCCTTCGCCCTCGGCGCGCTCGGTCGTCACGCCGGGCAGGCGTGCGGCCGCGTCGGCCGCGTTGGCGTTCGGCAGCGCTTTGATCTCGCCCGCGCTGATCACGCTCACGACGGTGGGCGCCGCGCGGATTTCCTCGACGGCTTCGACGTGCGTGGCCTCCGGGCGCGCGGCCACGACCTGAATGCCCGCGATCGCGGCGGCGACGGGGCGCATGACGACATTGTGATGCGTGACGGTGCCGGCTGACACCGTGACCGTGAACGAATCGGCGGCGAAGCTGAGCCGGCGCACGTGGATCCGATACGTGCCCGCGTCGAGACCCGCGATCCGGTAGTGGCCGACGCTATCGGAAATCGCGCCGAGTCGCGTGCTGCCGATCTGCAAAGTGGCGCCCGAGACTGGCGTGTCGCTGGAGTCGGCGACGCGCCCCGCGATCACGCCTGTCGCCGATTGGGCGCCGAGGCACGCGGGATGGACAGTCAGGAGCGGGGCGCTGGCGCCGCAGGCGACGGCCAGACGAACGCACCAGCGCGCTACGTGAGCTCGGGAAAAGAAGACGGGCATTGAGACCCGTCAACCTAGGTTCGCGAACCGCCGTGTCAGATTGTGCGCGTGGGCGAATCGCGGAAATTTCTTACACGACGATTACACACCGCGCGTGGTGTTAGTTTTTCTCACGTGAACGAACGTGAGTTCGACGAACAGACGCTGGATGTGCGGCGAGCTTTTCCGCTGTTTTGGCGAGCGATTCGTTTGCGGTGTCCGAATTGCGGACATGGCAAAAATTTCGCCTCGTGGCTCACGTTGAAAGAACGGTGTCCCACGTGCGGCATCCCGTTCAATCGCGCCGAGGACGACTATTTCATTGGCGCGTATCTGTTCAACCTGATCGCGGTCGAGCTCATCGTCGCCGCTGCATTGACCATTGTAGCCGTGCTGACGTACCCGCACGTTCCGTGGACCGCCCTTCAGTACTCGACCATCGTGCTCGTTTTGGGCGGCGCGTTCGTGTGCTATCCATTCGCGAAGACCACGTGGATCGCGTTTGATCTGTGGCTGCGACCGGTTACGCCCGAGGAGATGCAGTGGTACCGGGAAGGGGGCTCGGCTTCTGGTCGCGATCTACCCCAGTTGTAACGACCCCCGCATCGGCGCGTAGCATGACGGTGGTGACGGGCGTCGGGATTTTCACGCCCTCGGACGCGAGGCTGGCGAGCGTGCCGACGACGATGGACTGCTGCACGTTCATGAAAATCGTGTAGTCGGCCGAGAGCACGTAGTACAGCGTCTCGACCTCGGCCCCGAGGTCGGCGAGCGCGCGGACGTGGGAACGGGCGAAGCGCACCTGTGGGGTCGCGCGCACGACTTTTTCGATCAGCGCCGGCACGCCCGCGATCATGTGGGGCGGATTGTCGAACGAGAGGCGCGTCACCATGGTGACGGCGCGCTCGCTCATGCGCTTCCAGTTGCGGATGCGGCTCTTGAGGATGTCGCTGTTGGCGAAGATCAGCTGCTCGCCGGTGATGCTGCGGAGTCGCGTGGTCTTGAGGCCGATGTGCTCGACGCCGCCGGTGAACGTGTCGACGGTGATCGTGTCACCGACCACGAACGGCTTGTCCAGCACGATCGACATCGCGGCGAACAGATCGCCGAGGATGTTCTGGACGGCGAGGGCGACGGCGACGCCGCTGATGCCGAGTCCCGCGACGAGCGTCGTGATGCGGACGCCCATGTTGTCGAGCGCGATCAGGATGAGAATGAGCCACATCGCGCCGCGGAGCAGCAACCCAAGCGCGGCGAGCGTCGTCGGGTTTTGCGGATCGCCCGAGATCGAGCGTCGACCCGCCCATCGCTTGAGCGCGAATCCGATGGCGCCGTTGCCCCACAGGGCGACTTGGATGATGGCGACGATCGTGATCGCGATCTGGATCCAGCGATCCGCGCTGGGTGGCAGCGTCAGGTCCTGCGCACCGAGTACGAGCGCGAGGGTGAGCAGGAAGAGCGGGCCCGTCGTGCGGACCAGGTCGGCCGCGTCGGGCGAGTGCTTCGCGATCCGCCGGGCGATGACGCCGCGGATGATCAGCATGGCTAACAGCGAACCGGCGAAGATGCCTAGCGCGATCAACCACGTTTCGAGCGTGTTGTGATACACCTCGTACTGGAGTCCCGGCATAGGGACAATATTATGCGCGCTCGCTTCGCTCGCGCGATCTTTGGGGGGGTGCGAGAGTGCTTACGCAGCCACCCAGGACGCCATGGTGTCACAGGCGTCGCAATTGTTGCAGCGCCAATCCGCCGTCACCGGCTCACCGAAGTACTCGAGGATGACGCGCGTACGGCACTGGGCAGTCTGGCAGAACCGGATGATCGCCCGGAGCTTGGCCTGGTCCTTGGCCCGGCGCTCCTCGTAGTCGATGAGATCGCCGCTCAGGTCGACCTGCGTGAGCCGCCCCGCCAACCGCTCCCAGCTTCCGCCGCGATGCTCGCGGACGAGGCCATGGCGCTTGAGCAGCGTGAACACGATGCGAGCTTTGCGACGCGGAACGCCGGCCGCGTCGGCCAGGTCGTCGAGTGGCACGGGGGTTTTGATGGGGTGGTGCTCGAGGACGATGGCGACTTTCGCGGCTTCCTCGATCTCGGGGTACTTGCCGCCCAGGAAGTAGGACTGGATGCGGCGGTCCTCGACGCGATAGAGGACCGTACACGTCGCCGGCTGTCCGTCGCGTCCCGCACGGCCGGCCTCTTGGTAGTACGACTCGATCGAGCCCGGAAAGTGGTAGTGGACGATGAAGCGGATGTCCTGCTTGTCGATGCCGAGGCCAAAGGCATTTGTCGCGATCATCGCGTCCAGATCGCCGGCCATGAAGCGGTCCTGAGCTTCGGTGCGGTCGGCGGCCGCCATCTTTCCATGATACAGGCCGACGTTGCAGCGCTCGGACAACATCGTGTGCAGGCGCTCGGCTTCTTTGACAGTGGCCGCGTAGATGATGCCCGAGCCTTCCGAGTGCTCCAGAATGTCGATGAGCGCTTCATCTTTGGCGCCGTCATTTACCGTACGGCGGACCTCAAATCTCAGATTCGGCCGCGCGAATCCCGTGACGACGACGTACGGGTCACGTAAGCCAAGCTGACGGCCAATGTCTTGGCGCACCTCTGACGTTGCTGTCGCGGTGAGCGCCAGGATGGGCGGACGGCCCAGTCGCTGGGCCACGGAGCCGAGCATCAGATAGTCCGGGCGGAAGTCATGGCCCCACTGACTGACACAGTGAGCTTCGTCCACCACGAACAAACTGACACGACGGGACAACAGACGGTCGAAGAACTCTCTATCCTTGAACCGCTCCGGCGTCATATAAAGAATCTGCCCCTCGCCGTCCGCGACCTGCCGGTGCGCCTCGCGGGTCTCGCGGTCGGTCAGATGCGAGTGCATCGCGACCGAGTCGACACCCTGGGCGATCAGTTTGTCATGCTGGTCCTTCATCAGGGCGATGAGGGGCGTGATGACGACGGTCAGTCCCGGAAGGACGAGCGACGGGAGCTGGTAGACGAGCGATTTGCCGCTGCCGGTGGGCATGACGATGATCGCATCCCGTCCGGAAATGACGGCTTGGATCGACTGCCACTGGCCCGGCTGGAAATCATCATGGCCGAACCGCTCGGACAAGAGGGTTCTGGCTCGCCCTAGCGAGAGCGATGTGCGCTTCATGCTGCCCTGCGTTCGCAGTATTTGTTCCAAGAGCCCATAGGGGCTGTTAAGCTCAACTGTTGTGACATACCAGTGCTTCGCGATTGCCGCCCCGGGACTCGAGCCGCTCGTAGTGCGGGAGCTCGATGCGCTCGGCGTGCGCGGGGACGCTGTCCCGGGTGGCGTGACATTTCACGCCACATCTGAGCAGCTGTATACCGCGAATTTGTGGTTACGAGTCGCCAGCCGTGTCATCGTGCGGTTGGCGACGTTCCGAGCGGCCGCGTTCTACGAGCTGGAGCGGCATGCGCGGCGGGTGTCATTTGAACGATACATTGAGCGCGGGGCGGCCGTTGACATCCATGTCAGTTGCCGCAAGTCGCGACTGTATCACTCGGATGCGGTCGCCGAGCGCGTCCGTCAGGCCATCGAGCGGCGCACGGGCTCGGTTGTTCGTACGGTTGGCGATGCGTCCGAGAACGGCACCTTGATCATCGTGCGGCTGTCTCACGACGAGTGCACCGTAAGCATCGACAGCTCTGGGGCGTTGTTACACCGGCGGGGTTACAGGCTCGCGACCGCGAAAGCGCCCATGCGTGAGACATTGGCGGCCGCCATGCTATCAGGCTGGAATGGGGATGCAGCTTTGGTCGATCCATTTTGTGGATCCGGCACCATTCCAATTGAAGCCGCATTGATCGCTCGGCGCCGTGCACCTGGTATTGCCCGGACATTTGCCTTTATGCAATGGCCCGAGTACGACCCCGCGCTCTGGGCGACGGTTCTCGAACGCGCGAGAAGTCTGGAGCGGCCTTCAACAGTACGAATAGTTGGATCGGACAGGGATGCTGGCGGGATACAGGCCGCGCGGGAGAACGCCGCTCGTGCTGGCGTAGACGGCGATATCGAGCTGCGCACTCAGACTATTTCAGAGCTGGAATCGCCCGCCGAAACCGGATGGCTGGTCACGAACCCTCCCTGGGGCGTACGCGTGGGGGAGGAATCCAAGCTGCGAGACCTCTACGCGAGACTGGGCCAGGTGGCGAAGAAGCGGCTCCCCGGCTGGCATCTGGCGATCCTGGCGCCAGAAGCCGCCAGGTTGGGTCAGGCGGCGCAACTGCCGCTCACACCGTCGGTTCGCACGGTCAGCGGCGGCATTCCGGTGGCGATACTCGACGGAGCTGTCCCCGGAAAGCCGGCTCGGCTATAAATTGGCGGTTGATGGCGTCACGTGTACTGTGCGTGGGGCGGCATAGATACTTGAGCGAGCACGTCGCGCGAGTGTTCAACGGGTTTGGTCTCAGCACCTGCGTGGCGGTCGGATTGAACGAAGCGGCCAAGGCCGACGGAACGTTCGACGCCATTCTCTGCGACCACGATCTCCTCGAGCCGCTCACCGAGGACGAGTGGCGCGCGATGCCCTTGCTCGCGACCGACCGGCTCATTGTCTACACCATGAATCGCCGGTTCAACGAGGTGCCGCCGTTGGCGCTCCGCGGCGCGATAAAATTTCTGTATCTCCCGCTCACGACACGCGAGCTAGCGCTAGCCGCTATCAGTTAGATTAGTAGTACACATGCCGATTGACCCAGCGACTAACGTCTTTAACGACGGATACATCGCCGAGTTGTATGACGCCTATCTTCGTGATCCGGCGTCCGTCTCGGACTCCTGGCAACAGTTCTTTCGCGCGGCGGAGCGCTTCGCGGGTACGACGACTCGTGGTGCGCCGGATGGCATCGAGCGGCGGGCGCCGGATCCGGCGTTACTGAAAAAGGCGGCGGGTGCCGCCGCGCTCATGCAGGCCATCCGGACGTATGGCCACTTCGCGGTTCAGCTCGACCCGTTGGGTACGGCGCCGCTCGGCGCGCCGGAGCTGTCGCCGGAGTTCCATGGGATTACCGAGGCTGACCTGGACTCGGTGCCGGGGAGCGCCGTGGGCTTTCCGCATATGGCGACCGCCGCCGATGTGCTGAAGCGGTTGCGGCTTCGGTATACCACGACGCTCGGGTTCGAGGTGACGCACCTCGCGGCCGAGGATGAGCGGAAGTGGTTTCGGCAGATGTTGACGGCTGAGGAGCTGACGAAGCCGCTCACCGGTGACGAGAAGCGCGCGCTGCTCCGCCGTTTGACTGAGGTCGACGGGTTGGAGCGCTTCATCGCCCGCGCGTATCCCAGCGTCAAGCGCTTCGGCATCGAGGGCACCGACGCGCTGGTGCCTATGCTCGACGAGACCATTTCGCGCGGCGGTGCTGCTGGCGCTCATCGAGTCGTCATCGCCATGGCTCACCGCGGACGCATCAACGTTCTCGCGCACATTCTCGGCAAGCCCTATTCATCGATTATTGGTGAATTCGAGGGGAAGCACGACGATGATGCCGGCACCGGCGACGTCAAATACCATCTCGGCGCTCACGCTACGCGTGGCGCTGTCGAGATTACGTTGTTGCCGAATCCCAGTCATTTGGAATTCGTCAACCCAGTGCTCGAAGGCGTAGCTCGAGCACTGGAACGCGATGGCACCAAGAAGGATGGCGCGGCAGGACGGGATGAGGCCGGCGTCATTCCTGTTTGCATACACGGTGATGCGGCGTTCCCTGGCGAAGGTGTAGTCACCGAGACGTTCAATCTCTCGCGTTTGCCAGGATTCAGAGTCGGAGGCACGCTGCACATCATCGTCAACAATCAGATCGGGTTCACGACTGATCCCGTTGACGGTCGATCGACGTACTACGCGAGTGATCTCGCGAAAGGATTTGACGTGCCAATTGTGCACGTCAATGCGGATAACGCTGAGGCGTGTGTCATTGCTGTCAGAATTGCCATCGCGTATCGCTCGACATTCGGCAAAGACTTCTTGATCGATCTGGTGGGCTACAGACGGAACGGGCATAACGAAGGCGACGAGCCGAGTTTCACGCAGCCGATGATGTACGACAAGATCAAAGCGCACCCGACGGCGCGTCAGATCTGGGGTCAGCGGCTCGTCAACGAGGGCGTCGCCACGGCGGCGGATGTGCAGGCGGTCGACAAAGAGATTCTCGACAAGCTGACGGCGGTTCACGCGCAGGTGACGGCGGGGACGGCGCCGGCCGAGGGCGTCGAGCCCGTGTATCCGGGACTGACGCGTCCCGCGACCGCGGATACGGCGGTGCCAAAGGAACGACTCGTCGCGCTGAACGATCGGCTGCTCACCTGGCCCGATGGCTTCGCGGCGCACTCGCGTGTCGCGCGGGCGATCGGTCGCCGGCGCGATGCGCTGAGCGGCGCGCACGCGATCGATTGGGGCGAGGCCGAGCATCTGGCGCTCGCGTCGTTGCTCACGGATGGCACGTCGGTGCGTCTCACGGGACAGGACGCGGCGCGCGGCACGTTCTCCCATCGGCATGCCGTGCTACACGACGTGAAGACGGGCACGAGCTACACGCCGCTCCAGAACCTGCCCGGCACCGGCACGTTCGAGGTGCATAACAGCCCGTTGTCGGAGACGGCGGTACTCGGCTTCGAGTACGGCTACGCGGCCGCGGCGCCGGACTCGCTCGTGCTCTGGGAAGCGCAGTACGGCGATTTCGTGAACGTCGCCCAACCGATCATTGACCAGTTCCTGGCCGCCGATCGCGCGAAGTGGGGCGAGGGCTCGCGCGTCGTGCTGCTGCTGCCGCACGGCTACGAGGGCGGCGGCCCGGAGCACTCGAGCGCGCGGCTCGAGCGGTTCCTGCAGCTGGCCGCCGAGGGGAATATGCAGGTCGCGTATCCCTCGACGCCGGCGCAGTATTTCCATCTGCTGCGCACGCAGGCGATGACCGCCGTGCGCCGGCCGCTCGTGCTCATGCAGCCCAAGAGCCTCCTGCGCATGGATCGCGCGATGTCGAGCGTCGACGAGCTCGCGACCGGTCAGTTTCATGTGGTGATCGACGATCCCACCATGGCCGACGCCGAGAAACGGTGGGCGGTCCGGCGGGTCGTCTTCTGTACCGGCAAGATTTACTACGACCTGACCAGCGAACCCAAGCCGCCGCACGTAGCCATAGTTCGGATAGAGAGCTTGTATCCCTGGCCACAGGATGAGGTGGCCGCGGCACTCGAACGCTACGCGGAAGCGGACGACATCGTATGGGTGCAGGAAGAGCCGAAGAACATGGGTGCGTGGTCGTTCGTCATGCAGCGGCTGAACGGCGCTCGCTACGTCGGCCGCCCCGACCGGGCGAGCCCGGCGGAGGGCTACATGGCGTCGCACCAGAAGGAGCAGGCGCGCATCGTCGCGGAAGCGCTCGCGGCGCCGATTGCCTCAGATCGGCCGTCGATCGCGGGCGGCGTGTGAGACTACGAGCCGCCGCGATTCTCTTAGCCATCACCGCGTGCTCGCCGCGCCGCGTCTCCGCACAGGATCGCGGCGCGATCGCGTTGGGCGAGGCCGTCGAGGGACTCGGCGTCACGACGCGCGTGCTCATGATCGCCGCGCACCCGGACGACGAGGACACGCGCCTCATCGCGTGGCTCGCGCGCGGGCAGCACGTCGAGACCGCGTATCTCTCGCTCACGCGCGGTGACGGTGGCCAGAACCTGATCGGCAACGAGCTCGGCGAAGCGCTCGGCGTTATTCGCACGCAGGAGCTCCTCGCGGCCCGTCGCATCGACGGTGCGCACCAGTACTTCACGCGCGCATACGACTTCGGGTTCTCGAAGACGGCCGAAGAGACGTATCTGCACTGGCCGCACGATTCCGTGCTCGGCGATGTCGTGCAGATCGTCCGCGCGTTCCGCCCTCACATTATTATCGCCGTCTTTTCCGGAACACCGAGGGATGGCCACGGGCATCATCAGGTGTCCGGGTTACTCGCGCGCGAGGCGTACGATGTCTCGGGCGACACGACACAGTTTCCCGTCGCGAAATACGGAGCGGCGTGGACCGCGTCCAAGTTTTATCGCGATCGGTCGTACTTTGGCGGCGGGGCCGACAACTTGACGATCCAGGTCGGAGACTACGATCCGCTCATTGGCGAGTCCTACTCCGAGATCGCCTCGCGCAGCCGGAGTCAGCATCGCTCCCAGGGGTTTGGGCAGCTCGTACGCAAAGGGCCGTTCCAGGCGACGATCTATCGCGAGGCGAGCCGGGTCAACTCGGGGGTCGAAAAGACGATGTTCGACGGCCTCGATACGACCCGGCTCAACGCGTATCGCGCGACTATCGATTCGATTCGGCATCGGTGGAGTCCGTACGATCCATCGCCGATCGTGCCCGCGCTCGCGCATCTCGTGACCGCCTTGCAGAAGGCCACCGCCGCGGACGCGCGCACCCCGGACTTGGACCAGGCGCGTACGCTCGCCATCGCGCGCGGTCGCGCGGAGCACGCGCTGGCGCTCGCGTCCGGGGTCGCGATCGAAGCGACGGTGCCGCATGATGTGCTGGCCGTCGGCGATACGACCCGCATGACGCTGGCCGTGTACCGTCGCGATGTGCGGGTGGACTCCGTGTCGCGCGACAGCAGCGTCGTGAGAGCGGATTCCGTCACGCAACCCTGGTGGCTGGCGAAGCCGCGCGTCGGGGATCTGTTCGGCGTTCCCGTCTCACGGGTGGCGGAGGATCAGCGCGGACTGATGCCGTTCCAGGTGGGAATCGACTGGGACAATGACCCCGTGCACATCACCGTGCCCGGGTCCATCGTGCAGCGCATCGGCGATCCGAGTCGCGGTGAGATCGACCGTCCGCTGGCCGACGTTCCGTTGATCTCCGTGACGCTCGACCAGACGGTCGAATATGTCCCAGCGGGTGCGCACATTGACCGGAGAATTCCGATTTTACTGCGATCCGCGTCCGGTACGGAGAAGATGGTGTCGGTGTCATTGACGCTGCCCAAGGGACTCACCGGCGACTCGGCGGTTCGACATGTGGTAGTCCCGGCGTATGGGATACACTCGGTCGATTTCTACGTGCGGGGCATGCTGCCGGCCGGTGAGGCGACGCTGAGCGCCACCGCGGAGCTCGATGGCAAGCGCTATACGAACGGGTATATCCCGATCGAGTATGAGCACATTCAACCGCAGCGGTTGTATCACGATGCCTCGGTGCATCTCGTCTCGGTCGATGTGAAAGTTCCGACGGGGCTCACGGTGGGTTACATCGCCGGTGTCGGTGATAACGTCGCGCCCGCGCTGCAGACACTCGGCATTCCAGTGACGACGTTGGATCCGGCGCAACTCGGCATGATCGACCTCAAGAAGTTTCGAGCCATAGTGATTGGGACGAGAGCCTATCAAGCCAGTGCGGATCTCAAGGCGAAGAATCGGTTCCTGCTGGACTATGCCCGGAACGGTGGCACGCTCGTCGTGCAGTATGGTCAGAACGAGATGACCGATCCGGGCGTCATGCCGTACCCCGTGACGCTCGCGCGTCCGGCCGATCGCGTGACCGATGAGAACGCGCCGGTGCGGATTCTGGATCCGTCAGCTCAGGTGCTGACGACACCGAACAAGATCGGTGAATCGGACTGGGTCGGCTGGGTCCAGGAGCGTTCGACCTACATGCCGCGCACATTCGACGATCATTATCACGCGGTGATCTCGATCAACGACCCCGGCGAGCCGCCGAACAACGCCGGGTTGCTCGTGGCGCCGCTCGGCAAAGGCACGTACGTCTACGCCACGCTGGCGTTCTTCCGCCAGCTGCCGGCGGGCGTACCGGGCGCGGCGCGGTTGTTCGTGAATCTTCTGGCGGCAGGGCACTCGCCGGTCGTCCAGTGAGGCGGTTTGCTCTGGCGTGCGTGGTCGTGGTGTGCGCGTGCTCACACGATCACCGCACGCCGCTCGTGGTGTACTCGCCGCACGGCAAGGCGCTGCTCTCGGATCTCGCGCAACGGTTCATGCGCCTGCATCCCGATATCGATGTCCAGCCGGTCGATATGGGCGCGCAGGAGATCATCGATCGCGTGCGCGCCGAGGCGGTGAACAGCCAAGCCGATGTCTGGTTCGGCGGCCCGGAGAGCTCGTTCGAGCGCGCGGCGAAGGAAGGCTTGCTCGAGCCGTATACGCCCACGTGGGCGGCGTACGTGCCGGCGGAAGCACGCGACAGCGCGGATCGCTGGTTCGGGACCTATCTCACGCCCGAGGTAATCGGGTACAACAGCGTCGCCATCCCGGACTCGGCCGCCCCGAAAGATTGGGACGATGTGCTCGATCCCAAGTGGAAGGGGAAGGTCCTGATTCGCGACCCGGTTGCGTCGGGCAGCATGCGCGCGATCTTTGGCGCCATTCTCGCGCGATCCGTGACGGCCACCGGGTCGACCGCCGCCGGCTGGACGTGGCTCAAGCGGCTCGACGCTAATACGAAAGAGTATGCGTTGAACCCGACGCTGCTGTACCAAAAGCTCGGGCGTCAAGAAGGTGTTATCACGCTGTGGGATATGCCGGATATCGCGACCCTGCAGGATCGGTTGCACATTCCGGTCAAGTACACGGTGCCGGCGAGCGGGACGCCGATTCTCGTGGAGGGCATCGCTATCGTGAAGGGCACGAAGCATCTTGCGGCCGCGAAGGCGTTCTATGAGTTCGTGACCACGCCGGAGATGCTGTTAGTCGCGGCTCGCGAGGATAAGCGTATTCCCGTGCGGACCGATATGCCGGAGGATTCGTTGCCCGAGTGGATTCGTGCGGCGCGGCGGGAGATCAAACCCATGCCGGTCAACCGCGCGCTGTTGGCGGATAGCCTCGACGACTGGATGACGTACTGGGACTCTCACATCCGTCGGCACGGGTGAGCGCCTGCGCGCTGTCGGTAAACAACATTACTCGCCGGTTCGCGACGACGACGGCGGTGAACGACGTCTCGTTCGAGGTCTGCGTCGGTGAGCTCCTGGCGCTCGTTGGCGCCAGCGGCTCCGGCAAGACCACGACGTTGCGTATCGTCGCGGGGTATGAACCTACGGACTCGGGTTCAGTGATGCTCAATGAAAAAGACATCACGCGACTGCCGCCGCAACGTCGGAACTTCGGCATGGTGTTTCAGCACTATGCCCTGTTTCCGCATCTGTCGGTCGAAGACAATGTGGGATTCGGCTTGGAAGCGCGTGGCGTGTCGCGTCAAGAACGACGGAATCGGGCGCGAACGGCGCTGGCGTCCGTTGGCCTCGAAGGCGCCGGTCCCCGGCCCATTCAGTCGTTGTCAGGCGGAGAGCAACAACGCGTCGCGTTAGCGCGTGCCTTGGTGATCGAGCCGCCGGTGTTGTTGCTCGACGAGCCGCTCTCGAACCTCGATCCTCAGCTCAGACAATCGACGCGCGATGAGCTGCGGGCGATGCTGAGACGGCAGAAGGTGACGGCGTTGTTCGTCACGCACGATCAAGAGGACGCATTCGCGATCGCGGACCGTGTGGCATTGCTCAGCCGAGGCCGGTTGTTGCAGATCGGGTCTCCGGAGGAGCTCTACGAGACGCCGTCCTGCCGCACCGTGGCCGAGTTCGTTGGGCGCGCATCGCTCCTTCCCGCCATTGAGCGCGGTAAAGATGAGGCGGCGATCGTTGTGGGAGGTGTCGAGCGCGTACTGACGGTCGTTCGGCCGAACGACGTAAAAGGGCCGTTATTGGCGGTTCTTCGCCCCGAAGCGCTGGGATTCGCACCTTCCGGATCGCCGGACGCATGGCCCGGCATCGTGCACAGCCGGCGTTTCGCTGGATCTTCGTACCATTATCGCGTCAAACTCGACGGCGGCGTCGAGGTCGAGGTCGCGCTCGGTGACCGACTCGCTGACGAAGGCGACCGTGTAGCGGTTTGGGTCGTCCGCGAGCCCATTCCGGTCGTTGCGGCCAACTCTGGGTCCTGAAGTGTACGATAATGTTACTGGTACTCTTTGGGTCGAAGTGGCTAAAGTGAGTCCTGAGAGAACTATGGACCAGAAACGTCGCCGCTTCGTGTGTGACGGGATGCTTTGGGAGGCGTGGCCCTCTGACCTGCCCCCTGACCCGCGTGTGAGCGAGGCACGCGCAGCCCTCCCGCCGAGTCCTCCCCGACTTTTTTTCAAATCGAGCACGGGGATGTTTCGAGCTGTGCCCTATGCGACCGCCTCATGGGCCGGGCTCGCGCGAATGAGCGATGACGATCTGCGTGACATAGTCCGTGGCCTCGATTACTACGGGTAACGGCACGGGTAAGCGCGCCCGGGTTCCACTCATCGCGTGGCCGCTCTTTGCGGTGCTGCTCTGGGCGGTCGTCTATCCTAATATCTCGGTCATTGTCGGGAGTTTCGCGCACGGTTTTGGTTATTGGAAACAATTCGCGAATAGCCCGGCCGATCGCGAAGCGCTGTGGACCAGCATCTGGATCTCGATCGCCTCCGTCGTGTTCTCGACCGCGATCGGCGTCCCACTCGCCTTTCTTCTCACACGAGTTGAATTCCGAGGCCGCAAGATTCTGAGCGCCGCCGCGACGCTGCCGGCCGCACTGCCGCCACTCGTCGGCGTCGTCGCGTTCTTGTTCCTCTATGGCGAGAGCGGCGTCATCACGCGCGCCGTGCAGGCCGTGCTGAGGACGGATACGCCGCCATGGACACTCAATGGCGGATGGGCGATCGTCTTCGTCCACGCGTACACGATGTACGTCTATGTCTATATGTTCGTCTCGGCGGGTCTCGAGCGATACGATACCTCGCTCGACGAAGCGGCCGCGGGACTCGGTGCCGGGCCGTCCTTGCGATTGCGGCGCGTGACACTGCCGCTGCTCACGCCTGCGCTCGTCGGCGCCATGCTGCTCGTGTTCATGAGCTCACTCGGGTCGTTCTCCGCGCCATATATATTCGGCGGCGGACTCCGTGTGCTGGCAACGCAGATCGTGACGTCGCGGCTCAACGGAGCCGTCGGCGTTTCGTATGTCGAGACCACGGTGCTCGCCATCGCATCGATCGCCGCGCTGTGGCTTTCCCGGTGGATCCAAGGGCGCAGTCAGTACTCGGCATCTGGCAAAGGTCGCGTGACCCGACAACGTGTGCAGTCGCGCCTTCTCCGCGCGCTGACGATGCCCGCCGCGGCGGCGATGGTCGTCATACTGATTCTGCCGCATCTCATGATCATCTTGGTGTCATTCGCTCGCGACGGCGCTTGGACGACTCAGGTGCTGCCGCCTGAATACACTCTGGATAACTTCAAGAGATTATTTAGCGATCGCGACTTGGTGACGCCGATCGTGAACAGCGTCGAGATGGCATTGCTCGCGACGGGCGGCAACGTGGTGATTTGTTCCATCGCCGCGTACTTGGTCGCGTTGAGAAAATTTCCGGGACGAAAAATTTTGGAGCTGCTGACCGCGCTCCCATGGGCCATCCCGGCCATGGCCGTCGCGATCGGTCTCGCGTCGACATTCAATAAGAACGCGCCGGCGGAGTTGCGAGTACTGCTTGTTGGGACATTTTGGATTTTGCCGCTCGCGTACTTTATTCGAGGCATTCCACTCGTCGCGTCGGCGGTGGAGGGATCGCTTTCGCAGATGGATCCGTCCCTGGAAGACGCGGCTCGAGGCCTCGGGGCCAGCTGGTGGCTCGTCATGCGCCGCGTCATGCTCCCGGCCGCACGGCCCGGACTGGTCGCCGGCGCGTTGCTCGCGGCTATTACGGCGGTTGGCGAGTTCGTGGCCTCCGTCGTGCTGTACACGCACGCGAATCGGCCGATCTCGATCGAGATCCTGGCGCAGATTCGCGATTTCGCATTTGGAACCGCCGCGGCATTCAGTGTGTTGTTGATCGGCGTCGTCCTGGCATTCACGGCGATCGCGCGTCTCGTTGGCGCGCAAGGCCGTGTTGAACTTACCGAGCAGCCAATAGCGTGAGTCGCCCTCGGGTCGTAGTCATCGGCGGTGGATTCGGCGGTTGGAAAGCCGCGCGGCGGCTCAAGCGCGCGGACGTCGACATCACGCTGATCGATCGCTCGAATCACCACACCTTTCAGCCCTTGCTCTATCAAGTCGCGACCGCGACACTCGCGCCGAGCGATATCGCGACGCCGATTCGGTGGATGTTCCGGCATCAGAAGAACATCGAAGTGCTGATGGCCGAGGTGACGCGGATCGATCTCGCGGCCAAAACCGTCGAAGTCGATCACGGATTCTCCACGATCCCGTACGATTTCCTCGTCCTCGCCACGGGCTCGCGGCACTCGTATTTCGGCCACCCGGAGTGGGAGGCGATCGCGCCGGGACTCAAGAGCCTTGATGACGCGCGCGTCATTCGGAATCGCTACCTCTCGGCGTTCGAGGCG
This sequence comes from Gemmatimonadaceae bacterium, assembly GCA_035652495.1. GTDB lineage: Bacteria > Gemmatimonadota > Gemmatimonadetes > Gemmatimonadales > Gemmatimonadaceae > DASRDS01. The sequence goes on along the minus strand of DASRDS010000365.1, from coordinate 7,824 downwards.
GCGGAGCGGACCGACGATCCCGCCGAGCGGCAGTCGCTGATGACGTTCGTCATTGTGGGCGGCGGGCCGACCGGATGCGAGCTGGCCGGCATCATCGCGCCGGTCTCACGCAAAGCGTTTCGACGCGAGTTTCATAACATCGACACGCGACAGACGAAGGTCATTCTGCTCGAGGGCACGGATCGCATCCTGCCCGGATTCCCCGACTCGCTCTGGAAGCACGCCCTCCATGATTTGAGACAGCTGGGCGTCGATGTGCGCCTCGGCGAGCGAGTCACGAAGGTGACGCCAGAGGCGGTCTACGTCGGTGATGAGCGGATCCCGACGCGCAATGTCTTCTGGGCCGCGGGGAACGAGGCGTCGCACCTGGGCAAAGACATGGGTGTGCCCGTCGACCGTCAGGGTCGCGTCGAGGTCCTGCCTGACCTCTCCGTGCCCGGGCATCCCGAGGTGTTCGTCGTCGGGGATCTCGCGATCTCGATGAAGGACGACAAGAAAACGCCCGTGCCCGGTGTCGCCCCCGCGGCGATGCAAAGTGGGTGGCTCGCTGGCGGCAATATCCTGGCGTCGCTGGCCGGGCGCCCGAGGAAACCGTTCCATTACTTTAACAAGGGTGACCTCGCGACCCTCGGCCGCCACAAGGCGATCGCGAACTTCGGCTTTCTCAGGGTCACCGGGTTTCTCGCCTGGTACTTGTGGCTCTTCGTGCACATCATGTATCTCGCTGGTTTCAGAAACAGACTCAGTGTGCTCATTGAGTGGGCGTACGCGTACTTTACTTACGAGCGCGGGTCCCGGATCATCAGCCGGAGCGCTGGCCCCATTGACCAGCCCGTCCGCGCCGAGCCGATCAACACTCGTGTAGCAAGTGCGTCACGCGTTGTGTGACTGGATTCAACCCAGTGCCCGCTCTATCTTCTCGCGCGTCTGAGGTACAGCGGAGTATTGTAGAGCAGCAAGAAGGGGGATACTGATTGATGGCTAACCGGACGCAGCCATTGCGTCGTGCGCCAGCGCTGATCGTGCGCGGCCGCTCGTCGAGTGACGGAGATACTCGCTACCGGTTTCGGTTGCCGGTCCCACCGGTGCCAACTGCTGGGTCATATGCCGCGCATGCGGTCGAGCGGCGAGCCAAAAAACTGTACTTCGCGGTGCTCGATGCGATGCGCACGGGTGTCATCGAACCCACGCTTCGCGGCAAGCTCACGCGTTTGATTATTGAAGCGCGGCCGCGGCCGGACTATATGCTGCGCCACCTCATGCGCGTGCTCGACGCCGTTGCGCGTCGCGCGCGAGAGACAGGTGGCAAGCCTTTACTGCCATTGCCGCCCGCGCCGCTGGCCGAGATCGATGTCGCGATGCCGCCCGCGGTCGGTGTGCATGAAGCGCTGCGGTGGCCGCTCGAGTGGTTGCAGACGCGCGGACTAGCCGTCGCCAAGAGCGCGAGTGTCAGCGTGACCGAGACCGCGCCGGCTCCGCAGACTACGGTTTAGAGCCCGCGCCCGCGGCCGCCACCGCCGTCTCGACTGTCGGCGTCGTCGGCGCGTCGGTCCGCATGTAGCTCTCCATATCGAGCCCCAGCAAGAGCGTCGCGGCGACGAACGTCCCCGAGATCCAGAACGGTGCGGCCCGCCCGATCTGGTCGTACACCATGCCGCAGAACAGCTGGAACACCACGGTCGAGACTCGGCCAAACGACTGCTGCACGCCCATGTAGACGCCACGCTCGCCGACGCCGATGACGCGCGAGAGGAGGGATGTCACGCCGGGGAACGTGAACGCCGTCCCGAAGTAGAGGAGCGGCGAGATGATGCAGAAGATGAGAATGGTCGGCGGCAGCGGGAGCAGAAACAGTCCGAGCGACAGCAGCAGGGTGCCAATACGCGCCAGTCGCGCCTCGCCGAACTTATCGACGGCGGGGCCGAGCAAGAACGCACGCGTGAAGAATCCGACGAGACCCGTGTAGGAGAAGAAGTAGCCGATCGTCTCCTTGGTGATCGCGTACTTGTCGCTGAGGAGGAGCACGAGGACCGGCGTGATGCCGTAGAACGCGCCGAGGCCGATCGCGTAGATCCAGATGAGGCGCGAGGCGGGTTGGTCCGAGTGGCGAATGACCTTCCAGATGACGCGGAGCGAGCTCGAAGCGTCTGAGCGCTGCCGCGGCACGATCTTGCGGGACTCGCCGAGATAGCGCCACGCGAAGTACATGTTGACGACGCAGATCGCCGCCGCGAGCAACCCGGGTCCGTGCGCGCCGAGTCGTGCCGACAGTGAGCCGATGGCCGGGCCACCGGCGACGCCGAGGTTCGTGGCGGCCGAGAGCCAGCCCAGCGCTTTCGCGCGATCCTTGGGCGCGGTCTCGTCGGCGACGTACGCCTGAATCACCCCGACGGTGCCGCCGCCCAAGCCTGTCACGATGCGCGACAGGAACAGCATCCAGATCGAGCCCGAGAACGCGAAGATGATATACCCGAACACCGAGCCGGCGAGGGCGATCAGGAGCGCGGGGCGTCGGCCGTACTTATCGGAAAAACGGCCCCAATACGGGGCCGAGAGCAGCGTGGCGACGTTGAACGACGCGGCGATGGCGGCGACCACGAATGCGGACGCGCCAAACGACTTGGCGTAGAACGGGAGAAGGGGGACAACCAGAAACGTCCCCACCATATCCACGCCGGCGGTAATGATGAGGACGAGAAGTTTTTTATTCACCGAAGCTGAAAATCTAATGTCCGGTCTTACCGAGGGCCGCTGGCGGGACGGAGCGGCCGACTATGCCCGCCAACGCGACAACCGTGAGGACGTACGGGATCATGGCTACGAATTGCGAGGGAATAGCGCTGGTTCCTTGCAGGTTGATCTCCAGCGCTTCCGCCGCCGCGAACAGGAGACAAGCGGCCCCGGCGCGGAACGGCTGCCAGCGGCCGAAGATCACCGCGGCCAACGCGATGAAGCCCCGGCCGGCGGTCATCTCATCCGAGAACTGGTGTTGATCGAGCGCGAGAAATGCCCCGCCCAGGCCGGCGAGGATGCCGGACGCGACGACGGCCATGGCGCGAATGTGGCTCACGGAGATCCCCACTGTGGCGGCCGCCTCAGGGTGCTCGCCCGCCGCGCGCAGACGCAGTCCAAATCTCGTCCTGTTGATCAGTCCTGCTACGCCAAGAATCGACAGCAGCCCCAGAAATTCCAGCAGTCCACTCGCGCCGCCTGAGACGCGAGGCGAGTTCGACGAGCTGCCAAACGCGACTCGTATCGCGAATCGCGTGGCTCCGACGGCAAGGATATTGATCGCGATACCAGAGACGATTTGATCGGCGCGATATCTGATCGTGGCTAGGGCATGAATCGCCGCGAATAGAGCGCCACCGGCTGCACCCCAGACGATCCCAGACCACGCGTTGCCGCCATAGTACGATCCAAACGCGGCACCGCATGCGCCGGCCAACATATAGCCTTCGAGACCTAGGCTCACGATCCCTGAGCGCTCCGCGATGGTGCCGCCTGCGGCGGTGAACAAATACGGCGTGGCAATGCGGAGCATCTGAAGGACGAATCCGATCACGCGATGCCCCCGATCATGACTTCGTCCGTGAGGCGACGGCGATCCCGAGGATCACGACGCCCTGGAGGATATCCGCCATCTGCTTCGGCACGAGCGCATGAATCGCGAGCCCGCCCTGCGAGAGCGTCGCAAACGCGAGCGCCGCGAGCATAATGCCGATCGGATGCGTGCGGCCCGCGAGCGCGACCGCGATCCCGATCAGCCCCGCGCCGCCCGAAAATCCGTCTTCGTAGTAGTGTTTGTAGCCAAGCACGAAGTTCGTCCCACCCATCCCGGCCAACGCGCCGGCGAGCGTGAACGTTGCTACCCGCACCCGTGCGGGGATGATCCCCGCCGCCTCGGCCGCATCCGGTGACAGGCCGACAGCACGCAGCTCGTAGCCAAAGCGCGTACGAAAGACTAACCAGCTCGTGACAATCGCGGCGATGATGGCGAGGACGATGATCGCGTTGGCGGCCGAGCCGCGGAACGCGGGAATGACCGCCGAGAGCCTGGGCACCGTGCCACTGGCCAACGCGCGCGTATGCACGGTCTCGGGTACATGCAGGTGGGCGGTGACGACCCAGTTCAAGAAAAACAGGACGACGAAATTGAGCAGGATCGTCGTGATCACCTCGTTCGCGCCGAACCAGGCGTTGAGCGCGCCGGGAATCGCCCCGCCGATCGCGCCGCCGGTCGCGGCCGCGGCAATGCACAGAATCACGGCGAGTGGCGCCGGGAAGCCGGCTGGCAACAGGAGACCGAACGCGCCAGCAAAGAACCCGCCGAGCGCCAACTGCGCCTCGGCGCCGATGTTGAACAAGCCGGCGCGAAGCGCGAGGGCGACGGCGAGACCGGTGAACGTGAGCGTCGTGGCCTTGTACAAGACCTGCGCGAGGCCATACGGATTGCCCCACGTGCCCTCGATCAGCAGCCGATAGACATCGGCCGGCGACTGGCCGACGCCGAGGATGAGCAAGTCTCCGACGACGAGCGCGATGAGCGCGCCCGTGATCACCGGGTACAGGGCTTTCACGCTGCCCCGGCCATGTAGCGTCCGAGCGTCTCCATCGTGGCGTCGTCACGGTCCAAGATCGCCACGAACTTGCCGCGTAGCATGACCGCGATGCGATCGGCGAGGGCGAGCAGCTCGTTCAAGTCCGAGGAGACCAATACCACCGAGCGGCCTTCCGAGCGCGCCAGGCGAAAGTGCGCGTGGATCGTCTCGATCGCGCCGATGTCGATGCCGCGCGTGGGCTGGGCCGCCAGGAGCACGTGAAAGTCTCGTATGCCAGCCATCTCACGCGCGACAACGACCTTTTGTTGGTTGCCGCCGGAGAGCTGGCGGGCCAGGAGCCGGGGGTCGTGCGGGCGAATGTCGAACGCCGTGATCAGGCGTTGGGCTTCGATCGCCATCTTCATGCGATCGAGCGCGAAGCGGCCGAAGGAGCGTTCGCGGCCGAGGATCAGGTTCTCGGCTACCGTGTAGTCGAGCACGAGGCCGCGGCGGCGGCGATCAGCGGGGATGTGCGCGATGCCGAGCGCGCCGCGCCGGCGCACCGTCGTGCGCTCGATCGGCACGCCGCCACGGAGAATCGAGCCGCTCGTCACGCGGCGATAGCCGGCGATGGCCTCGATCAGCTCGTGTTGGCCATTGCCCTCGACACCCGCAATGCCGAAGATCTCGCCTGGCGATACGCTGAACGTCACGCCATCGACGGCGTGTTCGACGACGAGATCTTCGACTTCGAGTACCGGCGCTCCATTCTTCGTCCGGCGTGCTGGGATGAAGGCTGGGGGGATCTCGCGGCCTACCATCGCGAGTGCCAGGTCGTCTGACGTGATCTCGTTCGTTTTGAATTGGCCGACGGTTTGGCCGTTGCGCATCACGGTGACGGTGTCGGCTATCGCCATCACTTCATCGAGCTTGTGCGTGATCAGGATGACCGTTCCGCCCTTTTCGCGCAGTCCTCGCAAGACTTTCCAGAGCTCCTCGATTTCTCGTGGAGTCAGTACGGCGGTAGGCTCATCGAGTATGAGAGTGGTGGCGCCATGATAGAGCGCCTTCAAAATTTCTGCTCGCTGCGCTTCGCCTACTGATAGATCGCTTACGCGTGCATCAGCATCGACGGCGAGACCGGTGGATTCCGAGAGCTCGCGAACGGCCTGCGACGAGATTCGGGGATTCAGGAAGAAAGGCTCGCGGCCCAGGATCATATTCTCGGCCACGGTCAACGTGGGCACGAGCATGAAGTGCTGATGGACCATGCCAACACCAGCCGCAATGGCTGCGTTGACATTCCACCCAGTGACGTCGCGATCGTCGAACGTCTCATGGCCAGCATCCGCACGAAGCTCACCGCACGCGATGCGCATCAGCGTCGTCTTTCCAGCGCCGTTCTCGCCGACAACGGCGTGAATCTCCCCCGTCTCGACCTTGAGCGAGGCGTTGTAGTTCGCGAAGACGGTCCCGTACGCCTTCGTGATATTCTCGAGCGCCAGCATCAACGAGTCGGCACGTGAATACGCCCGGCGATGATGTCCGCCGCGAGCGAGTCGACCTTCGCGTGCACGGCATCCGGAATCAGCGGACGGTTGCGCTGATCGTAGACGTATCCGATGCCCCCATCCGCCAGCCCAAACTCGTGCACGCCGCCGCTGAAGTGCTGGATGATGTCGAACGTCGCCACGTCGACGTGCTTCACCATCGATGTGAGCACGTGCCCCGGCGCCTCGGCGTACTGGTCCGCATCGGTGCCAATGACGAATCGATCCGCCTCGCGCGCGGCCTCGAAGACACCGAGCCCCGTGGCACCGGCGGCCTGATAAATCACGTTGGCGCCAGCGCGATACTGACTCAATGCCAGGTCTTTCCCGCGTGGCGGATCGCGGAACGCCTCGGGCGTCGCGCCCGCATACTGCGCGATCACGGTGCAATCGGGACAGACCTTGGCGACGCCGGCGCGATATCCCGCTTCGAACTTGTGGATGAGCGGAATATCCATCCCGCCCACAAATCCAATTTTCTTGGATCCCCCGGCGAGCGCCGCGATCGCGCCGACGAGATACGACCCTTCTTCCTCGCGAAATCGGATAGCCGCGAGGTTCGCTGGCGGCGTCGCGCCGGGAGAGTAGTCGATGCCGGCGAAGTTCGTCCGCGGGAAATCGCGGGCGAGCGCATTGAGGTCGTCGGTGAAAATGAACCCGACGCCGATCACGAGCTTCATCCCCTCGGCCGTCAGCAGCCGCAACCCGGCTTCACGATCCGACCCATCACCCGGCTCGATGTAACGAACGCCGACGCCGAGGGTGCGAGAGGCGCGCTCGCCGCCGGCGTAGGCGCCGTCGTTGAAGCTCTTATCCCCGCGTCCGCCGATGTCGAGGACGATGCCGACGGTGGCTTTTGGGGCGCCTGAGGAGCCCTTCGGACGGATCCCGAGGAGGGCGACATGGAGGGCTACGAGCAGTCCGACCGTCAGCGTCAGGCGGCGCACACGTCAGGCGAAGATAACTTCCAAGTCTCATGACGTCGAAGTCTCCCGTCGGGTTATACTTCAAGCATGAACCGAACGCGGTACCTGGTCGTCGGCAGCGGCGTCGCGGGGTTGCATACCGCCTGGCGGGCCGCCGAACGGGGTGAGGTTATCGTACTCACCAAGCGGTCGCTGTTCGATTCGTCGACCGCGTATGCGCAGGGTGGGATCGCGGCCGCGATCGGGGCGGGGGATTCGCCGGCGCTGCATTGGCGCGATACGCTGGCCGCCGGGGCGGCGTTGTGTGACGCGGATGCGGTCCGGGTGTTGGTGGAGGAGGGGCCCGCGCGGGTCCGGGAGTTGTACCGGGCCGGGGCGGACTTCGATGTGAAGGCGGATGGGAAGTTCAAGCTCGGGAAGGAGGCCGCGCATTCGCGGCGGCGCATCGTGCATGCGCATGGCGATCAGACGGGCGCCGAGGTGGCGCGGACGCTGGCTGAGCGCGTGCGGGAGAATCCGCGGATTACCGTGATGGAGAAGGCTCGCGTCCTGGACCTCATCGTTCAGGACGGCGTCGTTTATGGCGTTCGCGCCAGCGTGGCGGGGCAGCCCGTGGAGATCATCGCGGATGCTACGGTTTTGGCGACGGGTGGTTGTGGTCAGGTCTATCGCTATACCACGAATCCCGAGGTCGCGACTGGCGACGGGTACGCCATCGCGCATCGGGCCGGCGCCAAGCTCGCGGACATGGAGTTTGTGCAGTTCCATCCGACGGCGTTGGACACGCCCGAGAATCCGCTGCAGCTG
>DASRDS010000364.1:0-17156 GCA_035652495.1 Gemmatimonadaceae bacterium | reverse complement strand
CCGAACGCGCCGAGCGCGCCCAGACCGGCCGTCGGATCCTCGGCGCCGATCCCCGCCGCGACGCCGATGCCCGCCCAGCCCCCGATCCCCGAGAGCACGGCGACATACTGCTTGCCGTCCGGCCCCACGTACGTCATCGGGTTGCCGATGATCCCCGACGGGGTCTTGTACTCCCACAAGAGCTTCCCCGTCTTCTGATCGACCGCCTTGAGCCACCCTTCCATCGTCCCGTAGAAGACGATGTCGCCCGCCGTGGCCAACGCGCCGCCATAGGAGGCCAGGTTCTCCTTGTCCGACCACATGATCTTGCCCTGCATCGGATCCCAGGCGATGAACGCTCCCCGGTTCCCCCCGGGGCCCGGGAACATCCGCACGATCGCGCCGACATACGGCTGCCCCGCCGCATACTTCACCTCGACGCCCTCGTAGTCCATGCAGATGTTGTTCGTCGGCACGTAGTTCCAGCCCGTCTTCGGCGAATACGCCGACGGCTGCTGGTCCTTGAACCCGATCGCCGCCGGGCAGATCCCCTCCGTGTTCCCCTTGGCCGTCGTCCGCTTGCTCGCGTCCTCCACCGGCCGGCCCGTCGTCAGATCGATCGACTTGGCCCAGTTCACCGGCCCGTACGCGTTGGCCACCAGCACCTTGCCCGTCGTCCGATCGAGCGTGTAGCCGAACCCGTTCCGGTCGAAGTGCACCAGCACCTTCTTCCCGTCCTTCGTGTCGATCAGGACGTTCTCGTTGACGCCGTCATAGTCCCACGCATCGTGCGGCGTCATCTGATAGGCCCACTTCGCCTCGCCCGTCTCCGGGTTGCGGGCGAAGATCGTCATCGACCACTTGTTGTCGCCCGGGCGCTGGTCCGGGTTCCACGTCCCCGGGTTGCCCGTCGAGTAGTAGAAGAGGTTCAACTTCGGGTCGTAGGAGTACCAGCCCCAGGTCGTGCCGCCCCCGTGCTGCCACTCATCGCCCTGCCACGTCGAGACGCCCAGGTCCTTCGCCTTCATCGACTCGTAGTTCGGGTTGGCCGGCGCCGTGAGCTTCACGTCGGCGTCCGGGCCCGTCGAGTAGGCGCGCCACAGTTCGTGGCCGTCCATGGCGTCGTAGGCCGTCACGCGGCCCCGGACACCGAACTCCCCGCCCGAGATCCCCGTGATCACGACGTTCTTGATCACGATCGGGGCGTTGGTCATCGTCTCGCCCTTGTGGAAGTCGGCGGACTTGACCTGGAAGAGCTTCTTGCCCGTCTTGGCGTCGAGCGCCAAGAGATCCCCCTGGAGGAGCTCGATATAGAGCTTGCCCGAGGGGTGATAGGCGAGGCCGCGGTTCACCACGTCGCAGCAGGCGATCGGGATCACGTTCGCGTCCTGCTCCGGCGTGTACTGCCAGATCTGGGGCGCGCCGGGCTTGGTGAGATCGAGCGCGTAGACCTTGTTCGGGAAGGACGAGTGCAGGTACATGACGCTGCCGATGACGAGGGGGTTGCCCTCGTGGCCGCGCAGCGTGCCGGTCGAGAAGCTCCACGCCGCGTGGAGGTTCTTGACGTTCGTGGCGTTGATCTGCGTCAGTGGGCTGTAGCGCTGCAGGTCGTACGTCCGGCCTGTCATCACCCACTGGTTCGCATCCTTTGTCATGTCGGCCAACTGGTCTTGTGCGGCCGCTGTCGCGGTACACAGTGCCAGCGAGCCGGCGACCAACGCACCGATCGCTCTGAGTTGATTCATGAGCTTGCCCCGTGGTGGTAGATGAACTGCGTGAAGATGCCCCGTGTGTCCAACCGACTGCGGTTCTACGACGGCGGACTGCGTTCGGACTTGGTCATCGGTCAAGCTCCTGAACTAGAAGAACACCATGAAGCCAGTCGCCGCCTGATTCGCCACGTTCTTCTCATGGCTCTGGTTCGCGGCTTCCGTGTAGTCGTACTCGAGCACCCACTTGAGCGACTTCGTCGCCTGAAACACGAGCGATCCGACGCCAAGCGCGTTGTACTTGAGGAGGGTCAGGTTCGCGCCGTCGACGTTATCGAAGTGCGTTCCCGTCGCCATGCTCTCGCCCCAGCTCGCGACCGCGGTCCATTGCGGGGTGAGCTTGAGTGACACCTGGCCGATGTAGCCGTAGGACGGGCGCGTCTGCGAACCGCTGGGGTTGCCATCGAGCGCGCCGGCGCCGAGGCCCGCGCCGTTGAACAGCGTGACGGTGCCGATGCCTTTGCCGTAGTAGCCTGAGCCGACGAGCGACAGACGCGAGATGTCGAGCTTGAGGCCGCCGGCGACGCCGACTGAATTCACTTTGTGCGTCGCGCCGACGCCCGTGTCGGCCGCGCTCGACGAAACGGTGTCGATGCCGGTCGGGTTATCCTGCGCCTGCTGCCACGTGCCGCTCGCCCAGATCATCGCTTTATCCGTCGAGTTCTGACCGAGCTTCGCCGTATAGGTGACTTCCGTCTCGATGCGAGGAAGCGGCGTGTAGCCGTACGACCGCGCGGGCGCGACTTGCGAGCCGCCGATGTTGTCGGGCTGGAAGACGCCGATCGACCATTGCAGCGGGCTCGTGGCCGGCGTGCTGTAGGTGATCTGGGCGTTGAAGTTGGGGTACACGTAGCCGAACCCGATGCGACCCAGCGTCGTGCCGCCGGCGCCCAGGTTGCCACCGGTCGCGCCGATGCCGAACAGCGTGGCGTCGGTCAGGATGTTCTGCCGCTGATAGAGGTCGATTTCGCGTCCGGCGAGGATCTGGCCCCACGTGCTGCTCACGGTGAGGTAGACCTGGCGCATGTCGATCTGCGCGCCAAACTGGTCGTGGTTGTTGCCCACGCACCCCGAGCCGCATCCGCCGTTCTGAATCTGCGGATAAAAGCCAAAGTGCACATCGATCAGCACGTCGCCTTCTTTGCCTTTCGCATCGAAGGCGATGTTCGCCGGGAGGAGGCCCGTGCGGACGTTGGCATTCGTGCCCGCCGCCTGTGAGACGAGGCCGCCCACGATCGGGGCGTCGCCGGCTCTGGAGTTCCCCCACTGCTCGACGTAGAACGCGTTCACGTTCCCGGCGATCGAGAAGTTCCAACCATTCCCCATCTGCATCGTGAGTTGGGCGCGAGCCGTTGATGCCGTACTCGCCAGCCCGAGGAACGCGGTCAGACCCAACACAGCGAATCGTTTCATCGTCTCTCCTTCAGAGAAGTGTGAACGTTAGCGCCGTTGCTGATCGTCGAGTGTTCCATTGATCTGAACCATGGCGTCGACGAGCGGCACGCTGACGCGGTCCTGCCACCAGTAGAAGTCATCGATCTGCGCGGCGTAGACGTGAGGCGCGTATCGATAGCGGAGCGTGCCCTGTGCACGCAGCGTATCGATCGCCGTCGCGGCGGCCCGCGCCTGTTCGGCCGCCGCACCCGCGAGAAACCCCGCGAGATACGCATCCTTCTCCGTCGCGTTCAACTGCTTCCAGTACGCGCCGCCTAGGTGCGTCGGCGGCGGCACATTCGGTTGCCCGAGGACCCCCATAGCCCCGAGTCCCAACGTGCCGCCCACCAACGCCACCGTCGTAAGTCGTCGCATACCGAAGCCATCACTTCGCCGCGGCGGCCGTCGCGGCGCTCGGCAGCGTGAACACGAGCACCGCATCCCCGAGTGGATATCCGAGTTGGAAATTTCCACCACAGGCGACCGCGATATACTGTTTGCCGTCGAGCTCATAGCTCACTGGTGGGGCATTGCATCCCGCCCCGGCCACGAACTGCCAGAGGATTTTGCCGGTCTTCGCATCGAAGGCATCGAAGTGGCCGTTGCCTTCGCCCGTGAACACGAGCCCACCCGCCGTCGCGAGCGAGCCGCCGATCATCGGCTCGTCGGTTTTATGTTGCCACGCGATCTTGCCGGTGTTGAGGTCGATCGCGGTGAACGTTCCGTATTGCGACTCTCCAGGAACCGCTTTGAAGGCGGAGCCGAGCCAGAGCTGGCCTTTGGTGAGCGGCGCCGAGTGCGTGATGTAGTGCATGGGTTGCTCGAGGCCCATCACGTACGAGTAGCCCAGCGTGGGATTGACGGACATCGGGCTCCACTCGGATCCGCCGTTCGCGCCGGGCAGCATGCGCGTGCCTTCTGGTGTGGGCAGCGCGAACATGTTGTCGAGACGATCGAACGGAGCCGACTTGTGGATGAGTTTGCCCGTTTTGGCATCCAGTACATACACCCAGGCCGTCTTTCCCGCTTGGGCTACGGCAGTTCGACCGTCGCGAAGTTTGACAACGACTGGAGGTGATACAGCGTCGAGGTCCCAGACATCGTGCGGGACTTCCTGGTAGTACCAGGTGATGTGTCCGTCCGAGACATCCATCGCGATGATGCAGTCCGAACACAAATTGTCCCCAGGTCTCACGCTGCCATCCAGATCGGGGGACGGGTTACCGCTGGCGACGAAGATCTGATTGGTCGCGGCATCGTAGGCGGGATTCATCCAGACGCCGGCGCCGCCGCGTTGCCATGCATCGGCGAACTTGGCCGAGTCGGCCTTCTCCGCCTGGATATTCCGGTGGAGCGAGTAGTCGCCCTCCCACGTCTTCTCGGACCACTTCCCGAACCAGTTGTCCTGGAAGGTGGTGTAGGTCGTCCACGCCACGTCGCCCGATTCCTTATTGTAGGCCCGGACGAAGCCGCGAATGCCGTACTCGCCGCCGGAAATGCCGACGATCACCTTGTCGCCAATGACCAGGGGCGCGTGCGTCTCGCTGTACCCGGCATCCGGGTCGGCCACCTGCTGGCTCCACTTTACTTTCCCGGTCTGCGCATCGAGCGCGATGAGCTGCGCATCGAGTGTGCCGAAGTACACGGTCTGCTCGGACACGGCGACGCCGCGATTATTTGGACCGCAGCAGAAGATCGTGGTGCCGAGCTTGGGCTCATAGCGCCAGATCTCTTTTCCGGTGCGGGCATTGACCGCCATCGCGGTGGAGTACGGCGTGGTCACGTACATGACGCCGTCGACGACGACGGGGCTGGTCTCGAAGGAGCCGAGTCGCGAGATGCCGGTCTGGTACATCCACGCGACGCGGAGATTGCGCACGTTCTCGGTATTGATCTGCGTGAGGGGCGACCATCGCTGGTTCGTGTAGTCGCGGCCCACCATTAACCAATTCTTACCATCGGTGCGAGCGTTCTTGAGCATCGCATCGGTCACGGGCGTGAACGTCGGCCCGGCGGTCTTCTTCGTGACGGTCTCGACCTGCTCCTGCGCAGAGAGCGCCGTCGGCGCGAGCAGCGCATGCCATCCGAGTACTGCGCCGAGTACCGCGAGCTGCCGGCTGGTCCGCATAACACCTCCGAAGGACTCTGTTGCGCTCGCCTCCGCTCACGATTCGGAATTCGCCGACGTGTCCCCTTTAATCTCAAAAGGGTGCCGCGGAGATTGCTCTCCACGACACCCGGCTGGCAGATCAACGGGCGCTTCCGAATTGTGAACGCCACATAATGTGCCCGTACGGGCGCATAATGCAAGTGCTACTGTCGTTGATTCACGGCGCCTCTCAACAGCGTCAACGGCACTTTAATGGATTCACTCAGCACGTATTCGGCGACGAGTTCGCGTTTTGCCGAGATGGGGCTGGTTTGGGTTGGCGACGTATAGGCTGTGATGCCGAACTGCGTTGCGAGCACTTGCAGGCGGAGCATATGGAAGGGGTCGCTCACCAAAACCGCATCGTGCATCCCGCGCACGTGCATCATGTTCGCGACCGCGCGCAGCGATTCGTCGGATGTGCGGCCGGCCGACTCGACGAGGATGGCGGTGTCGGGGACGCCCTGTCTGACGGCATACAGATATGACACTTCGCCTTCCGACGTCGTGTCCCCGGAGCCTTTGCCGCCAGTGACGACGAGTACCGGCGCAAGGCCGTTCTTATACAACGCGATCGCGTGATCCAATCGCGCTTTGAGCACGGGCGATGGGCGGCCGACGTATTGTGCGGCGCCGAGGACGACGATCGCGGCGGCGGGGCGCGATGCATCGCGCTGACTCCACACGGCAACCAAGATGGCGGACGTCAGCCACGCGGCGAACACGCCGGCCACGATCGCCACCGCCGCGCGGCGGATCAGGGCTCCGCGATGGTGACGCGCTGGAAGATCACCGTGAGTCGTTCGCCGCCCGGCGAACCCGGCGCGCCGCTTTGCGCCATGAGCGCGGGTTCCCAGCCACCGCGACTCCGCTCGTTGAGCAAATCCGTGAGCGCCTCTTCATCTTCACGCGTGGACCGCGTGAGCTTGACCATGACGGCTTGGTATTCTTTCACGAGACTAAAGAATAATGGACACCCTGATCATCGCGCGACACCCGCTGATCCAGCATAAGGTGACGCTGCTCCGCGATCGGCGCACGCCGACCAAGATCTTCAAGGAGCTGCTCGACGAGATCGCGATGTTGATGGCGTACGAGGCGACGAGTGATCTGCCGCTCGAGCCGACCGATGTCGACACGCCGCTCGAGCGGACGACGGGCGCTCGCGTCTCGGGCAAGAAGCTCGTGCTCGTCCCGATTTTGCGCGCGGGTCTCGGCATGGTCGAAGGGGTGTTACGCCTCGTCCCTGGCGCGCGCGTGGGACACATCGGACTCTATCGCGATCACGACACGCTCGAACCCGTCGATTACTACTTTCGCGTGCCGGGCGACGCGGCCGCGCGCGACTTCTTCCTGCTCGACCCGATGCTCGCGACCGGTGGCAGCGCCGTCTCGGCGGTCAGTTCCCTGAAACGCGCCGGTGCGGCGCGCATCAAGTTTCTGTGCGTGGTCGCGGCGCCGGCGGGTATTGAGCGGCTCGCGCACGCGCATCCCGATGTTCAGGTGTACTGCGCCGCGCTCGATCGCGAGCTCAACGCATCTGGTTACATCCTGCCCGGGCTCGGTGACGCGGGCGATCGGTTGTTCGGCACACGCTGACAGACTATTATGAGGCCGCGATGCTGATCAACCTGGTGCCCGACTTCTTCGCGGTCTTGGACAGCACCGATCGGCTTCAGGCGTACCTGCGCTATTTCGAAGCGCATCGCCCGCTCCTCGAGTCGTACTGGCACAACTACGTGGTCGATCCGGACGGGCCGCACTTCGCGGAAGTCGTCCGGTCGGCGGCGCTCGCGGATCGCTCGGATCTCGTCGCGATGCTGGAGCGCACCGACGTGGCGGCGTTGGCTCGCGTGACCGCCGAGGCGTGCGCGGGTGTGCTCGAGTCCGACGTCGAAGTCGACTCTGTGCTCATGGTCGGCGTCGGCGCCGCGAACGCGGGCGAGCTCGTGGTGCGTGGACGCGGGGTCGCGTTCGTGTGTCTCGAGCACTTCACATCCGTCGCGAATCCCGACACCGCGGGCCTCGGGCTCGAGCCTGAGCTCATTCCATTGTGGCTCTCGCACGAGATCGCGCACGCGGTGCGCTATACGTCGCCGACGAGCAAGAGCGAGATGGCGAAGCTCATTCGCTTCAGTGGCGGCGAGTACTCGTACTGGGAGACGGGCCGGCACGCGACGCTGCGTGAGCTCGTGCTGAACGAAGGCCTCGCCGTGCATGCCTCGCGCGCGCTCGCGCCGGGTCACGCGGCGTGGGAATACTTTGGTTACGGCCGCCGCCAGTATGCACGCGTGCGTGAGCTGGAGTCGGTGATCGGGCGCGCGGCCGATGTGGACCTCGACTCGCGAGGTCTCGGACTGCGCCTTCGCTACTTGTCTGGTGGCGTCAGCGAGGAAGCACGCACCGTCGATCGCTACGTGCTCCCCGAACGCTGCGGATACTACCTCGGCGCGCGGATGGCCGAGCCTGCTGTCGCGACGAATGGATTGGCGTGGTGTATCAGAGCCAGCGCCGAAGAGATCGCGGCGCTCGCCCGGACCACCGCGGCCTCGGCGTGACGTGGCGTTATGCCCAAGCGCGGGAACGGCGACCGACGCGAACGTCGCGAGCTGCGTGAGCTGCTCGACGAGCTAGTCTCGCATGTCCGCGCGCTGACGCGCGCGCATCGCGGTATGACCGCCGACGAGATGCACTACGCGCAGCAGCGCCTCGAGTGGCTCGCCGATGAGATCTGGCGATCGGCCACCGATGGCCCCGAGGGTGTGGACAATAGCTAAAAGATGTTGGGAAGTAGTGGGCGAACTTCGGCCACTTGCGGGTCCCACCTCTCGCAAGTAGGGTTTGGGTCCCTGTAACGTTCCGGAGACCTTGGTGCGTGAGTTTCCGCTGGCGACGCATGCGTTCGTCGAAGCCGTTCGGCACGGTGATATCGTCGCGGTCCGCGCGCTGTTGACGGCGGCACCGGATCTCGTCACCGCGGCTCGGAAGATGACGGGCGAGAGCATCGTGCTCCCCGCGGTCTTTCGGCGCCGGCTCGACGTGGCGGTGCTCGTGGCGGAGCGGACGGAGCTCGACGCGTTCGAGGCGGCGGCCGTGGGGTGCATTCCGCGTCTCGTCACGCTACTCGAGACGCATCCCGCCGTCGTGCGCGAGCGGATGGCGAACGGCTGGACGATCGCGCATCTGGCCGCGTTCGCCGGACAATCTGTCGCGCTGCGGCGCGTGCTCGATGCCGGGGCGGATCCGAACGCAACAGTGCGTGACGCGATGGCGAACACGCCGCTGCATCTCGCGGTCACCGGCGTGTGCAACCCGTCGGTGATCGAGCTCCTGGTGCGCCGCGGCGCGACGCCCAATGCTCGCGCGGCATCGGGCATCACGCCGTTGCACAATGCGGCCTCACACGGGTCGGCTCAGGCGGTCGAGACGTTACTCCGCCTCGGCGCCGATCCGGCGGCGCACATGGACACGGGGCAGACGCCGGCGATGATCGCGTCGGCTAAGAACCACACGATCATCGCGCGGCGGTTGCGTGACGCCGAGCGGCGGAGTGTGGCCGCGGTTTAGGGGACGCCCTAGCGCGGATCGAATCGGCGTAGCTGCTCGATGTACGGCGCGATGAGCCTCTCCCGAAATACCTCGAGCATGCGCGGGCCATCGTGCGTCTGCCGAAACGCCGACGCCGTCAGGCCAAGCATCACGCCCACGTGACGGCCGAAGGCCTGCGGTGACGAGTACTCCATGATGTTCGACACATGCACGATCGCGAGTCCGGGATTCTCGAGGAGTCGCGCGGCGCGGGTGAGCCGTGCCATGCTCAGGTAGACGCGCGACGGTGGGAGCCGCAGGCGATAGAGGCGGCTGGCGAGCGAGAACGGACGAAGATTGAGGCGCTTGGCTAAGCCGCTCACCCGCGTGATCGGCGGCGTCGTCGAGAAGAGCGCCTCGAAGAAATCCCAGCAGGCCGCGGTCACGCCGGCCAGATCGACGGCGAGTGCCGCGAGCGCGAATCGGCCTGATTCGGCAGGCGAACTATTCGCGATCGCCTGACGCAGGGCGCGCCAGCCGTCGGGCGCTCGCACGTCGATCAACGTGCGGATGCCGCATTGACCAAGGGTGAGTACGGCGTGGGAGGCGGCTGGACCCGTGATCGAGAGTAGCGCGATAGCCGGGATCCGTGGGAACTCACGCATGAGACTCGTGACGTTCATGGTCTCGTGCACGCAGCGCGCGACGGACACGACGACGGCGCCGGCGCGGCGCTCGCGAACGTCGCGCGTGACCTCGTCGATCGAGTCTCGATGCAGTGCCTCGCACATGCCGCTGCCGGCGGCGTCGAGGGACAGTCGCTCGTCGTGCGTGAGTATGGTCGAGATAGACGTAGAGCTCGGCCCAGCCGAGCTCAGTTCAACCACTCCTTTAGGGGCAAACATGGCGATGACAACTCTCCGGAACTGAGCCACGCTCGAATCGAAACTCGCAGTTGAGTTTTGGTCGGGTGGCATTTGCACCGAACAGTCGTCACCGCCGTCAGCCGATCGTCAGCAACCTGAAGTGATTATATTTCGACCGAATTACCGCCGGTCGGACGGTCGCGGCGTGCCCTTTGGGGTGCGTCGAGGAAAGTCCGGGCTCCAGAGGGCAGACTGCCAGGTAACGCCTGGGCGCGAGCGAGAGGATCGCACGCGACGGAAAGTGCCACAGAAAACACACCGCCGATGGCCAAGGGCTCAAAACTCGAGGCACAGGCAAGGGCGAACCGGTGGGGTAAGAGCCCACCGCGCTTCCGGCGACGGAGGCGGCACGGTAAACCCCAGTCGGAGCAAGGTCAAATAGGCGGCGAGGGGTGGCCCACCCCGAGGCAGGACATAAGCCGCGGGTAGACTGCTAGAGGACGTGGGTGACCGCGTTCCCAGAGAAATGACCGTCCGGATGGGGTAACCCGTCCGACAGGACCCGGCTTATAGACCGGCGGTATCGAACGAAAGCAGCCCCCCGGGGTCACTCGGGGGGCTGTCCTTTGCTTAGCTTGAGACCCGTGAAGAAGCACATCCCTCTCGCGCTCATCATTCTCTCTGCGTGCGGGCCGTCGGTGGCATCGCACGAGCCACGCAACCCGCCGCCGGCGGCGCCGAGCGAGCATCGGACGCCGCCGCCGTTCGTGCCGCCCCGATATGCGGTTGGGCGCGGAGCGTACGAGATGACGTCGACCGCGATCGTGCAGTTCGTGGGCGACTCGTCGGCCAAACCGGACACGCTTCAGACCGCGGTCGTCGTGCGGTACGATGCCAGCTGGACTAGCACGGGCGTCGACTTCACCGGCGCGGTCCAGTCGCGAGTGACGGCGGCGTCTGGCCGGATGCGGCAGGCCAGTACCGAGTCACTCGACCCCGTACCGTTCCGTGCATCGGTGGACACGCTAAAAGGGATGGTGCATCTCGTCGGCGACTCCGGCGCCGAGTCCATGTGCCCGTCTCCTCACGCCGGCGCCCTCGCGGCCGCTCGGCAATATCTCGCCTCGATTCCACGCACGCTCGCGCCGGGCGCATCGTGGACTGATACGACGACGGCGACTACCTGTCGTGGCGAGATTCCGGTGACGACGACGGCCATCCGACACTTTACCGTCGCGCTCGAGCATCCGCCGTCCGGACCGCCGACGATCGTCGTCTCGCATCTCTCGACCATCTCGCTTCAGGGCGAGAGCTCGCGCCGCACGCGCGGCGTCACGCTGACCGGCGCTGGCACGCGCCAGTATGAGGATCGCTACGACGCGTTCACGGGCGTACTCAAGTCACGCGCGGCGGTGATCGATGTCGATCTCAGCATCGGAGTTGCCGGGACTCCGAGCCGACTGCATGAGCACGTGGACGAGCGCGCGGTGCCGATCGCCCCCGTAAGTGCTCCGTAAGCGCTAGTCGACCAAACGCAGTGGCATAACAAGGCAAACGAACTTCGCCTTGTTCTCCCATCCCTCGGGCTCGATCGTCGCGGCGCGCTCGGGGGCCTTGAACGTCAGCCGAACTTCATCGGTCGGCATGTACTTCAGGATCTCGAGGAGATAGGACGCGTTGAAGCCGATGTCGAGCGGATCCCCAGTGTAGCGCACGGCCAGCTCGTCCTGGGCCTCACCGAGATCGGGCGTTTGCACGCTGAACTTCGCCATGCCGGCATTGAGGCCGAGACGCACGCGATGCGTCTGGTCCGACGCGACGATCGACATACGCCGTAACGTGCCCATGAGCGCCTGCTTGTCGGCGATGGCGATGCGATCATTGTCCCGCGGAATAACCTGATCGTAGGGCGGATACGGCCCCTCTATGAGCCGTGTATAGACCGCGGTGAGCGGCGACCGGAAGCCGAGGTGATTCTCGCCCCGCGCGATCTCCAACTCCTCGTCGGCGGGAAAGAGCCGATGGACCTGGTCCAGAGCCTTTGGCGGAACGATCAGATCGTGCGAGCCGGATCCGGTGACCGCGAGCTCCATCTTGGCGAGCCGGTGGCCGTTGGTCGCGACCATACGCATGTACTCCGGCCGCAGCTCC
Organism: Gemmatimonadaceae bacterium; assembly: GCA_035652495.1. GTDB lineage: Bacteria > Gemmatimonadota > Gemmatimonadetes > Gemmatimonadales > Gemmatimonadaceae > DASRDS01. The sequence goes on along the minus strand of DASRDS010000364.1, from coordinate 5,280 downwards.
CACAGCACACCGTTCAGAATCGGCCGACTCTCCTCGGTGCTGACCGCGAACGACGTATGCTGAATCAGCTCGTGCAGGTCGCCGGAGCGTGCCCGCCAGCTGCCGTCGAACTTGACGCTCGGAAACGTCGGAAACTCATCGCGCGGAATGCCGAGCAGTTTGAACTTGGCCCGACCACTCTCGATCGTGATCCGTTGCTCGCCGGCGGCCGCGATCTTGACCGGCGAGGGCAACAGCTCGCGAGCGATCTCGCTGAGCTTGCGGGCCGGCATGGTCACCGCACCGTGCGCTTCTACGTCAGCGTTGACCTCGGTGCTGACGGCGATGTCGAGATCCGTTCCAGACAAACGAATCCCGCGATCCGTGGTCTCGACCAGAATGTTCGCCAGAACAGGAAGTGTGGTCTTTGACGGAATGCTCGCCGCAACGGCCGCCAATCCCTCTTGGAGTTTTTCACGTGTGATCGTGAAGCGCATGTCTGCTGTCGTTAGTTAGTTAATAAGACAAGCAGTAGAACTAGTAGGGGATGTGGGCTTGTGTACAATCGCGGCAAGTTACGATCGTTGAGTGACTTTGCCTAGGCCGCGCGTTGTGCAATAGATCTGGATACGTCCGAGTTTTGCCCAGCCAGTCACATTCCGCCGGCTTTCGATGTGACTCATTGTGCAGAAATCGGAGCTATCGACACACCTTTCGACACTTATCTACACTCGCAGTGTGGACAGATGACCCCTCACGCGCTCGACGCGCGCCTTGAACGTCGGGTCCTGCTCCATCTCCACGGTGACGCGCTCGAGGCTGTGGATGACGGTCGAGTGGTCGCGACCGCCGAAGGCGTTCCCGATCTCCACCAGCTGGACCTGCAGCAGCTCGCGCACGAGGTGCATGGCGACCTGGCGTGGCGTGGTCAGGGCCTTTGTCCGCGTCTTTGACTTGAGGCCGTCCACGGTGACGCCCCACTCCTTTGCGACCGCGTGCTGAATCGCGTGCACCGTGAGCCCCGTCGCGTCGCCAAGCGTCGGCGTGCCGTCCGGCGCGAAGCGGATCTTGTCGCGCAGGGCATCGCGCGCCAGATCGACGCCGATCGCGCGGTGCTTGAGCGAGGAGTAGGCGAGGAGCTTGATGATCGATCCCTCGAGCTCGCGCACGCTGGATCGCACATGTTCGGCGATGAACTGGATCACGTCCTCGGGGATCGTCGTCTCCAGGTGATCGAGCTTCGCCTTGTGCCGGAGGATCGCGATGCGATGCTCCAGATCCGGCACATCAATGTCCGCGACCATGCCCCACTGGAAACGACTGACGAGTCGGGCTTCCAGGCCAGGGATCTCGCCGGGCGGACGGTCCGAGGTCAGAATGATCTGCCGGCCCGCCTCGTACAACGCGTTGAACGTGTGAAAGAACTCCTCCTGCGTGCCCTCTTTCCCCTTCAAGAAATGCACGTCGTCGACGAGCAGCATGTCGGTCTCGCGATATCGACGGCGGAACTCGTGGTTCGTGCGCGTCTGAATCGCCTGGACCATCTCGTTCGTGAACTGCTCCGTTCCGACGAGCGTAATGCGCGTGTTCGGAAATCGTTCGAGCACGTCGTGCGCGACGGCTTGCATTAAATGCGTTTTCCCGAGTCCGGTCGCGCCGTACACGAAGAGGGGGTTGTAGAACTTGCCCGGGCCCTGCGACACCGCCTGGGCGGCGGCGAAGGCCAGCTCGTTGGATTTGCCGGGAACGAAGTGCTCGAACGTGTAGCGCGGCGTGAGTGCCGCATTAATGGCCCCCGCCTGCCGCTTGGCTGCCGCCTCTTGTTCGGGTGCCGGCGCGACGAACAGGTCCATCTGCGGTCGCGCTTTCCGTTCCTCGCTGACGCGAAAGACGACGGTGATCGGATGACCAACCGCCACCGGTGCGTAGCTCGCGAGCAGATGTGCGTACTTGGACTCGTTCCAATCCGCCGCGAACTGGTCTGGCGCGCTGACGACGAGTGTCGCGGTGGGGCCGGTCCCGTTTGGCGAGTCGCTCTTCTCCTCGAGGCCCAACGCCTCCGCGGGCTCCAGCCAGGTGCGGTACGTTTGCTCGGGGAGCGCCTGCTTCGCGCGTTCGAGCAGGCGTGACCACACTTCGGCTGCGGTGAGGGAAGTAGCGATGAGCGACATGAAGCGAGAAGCGACGACAAAACTTGAGGGGCGCTAACTTTCTGCCCCACGGGGGATAATGTCAACTGACAGAAAGATCGACCACGGGCTCATCGCTTGACCTAGCTCCAAGCGGCCCATAGCTTTGGAAGTCTTTGCCGTTTGGATCTCGATCTTTTTGGAGTATTAGATGGGCAAGCCCACATATCGTCCCCGCAATAAGCGCCGCATCAAGACCCACGGATTTCGTGAGCGGATGTCGACACGCTGGGGGCGTGAAACATTGAGTCGTCGTCGGAAAAAGGGGCGTAAGCGGTTGACGGTCCGCCTGCCCTCGAAGTACGCCGGCGCGTGAGTCGTTTCCGCGACGCTATCGGCTGACCGCGAGCGCCGAGCTCGCCGCGGTACGCCGAACGGGAAAACGCGTTCGGTTGCCGATGGGCGCGCCTGATTTGGAGGCCAGGGTTACGGCCTCGACCCGATCGCATCCGCGTGTCGGATTCATTGTGCCTCGCTACAAGCACACCGCCGTCGACCGCAACCGCCTCAAACGGCGGTTGCGCGAGCTTGTGCGTCGCCGGCTCCTGGCTGAGTTGGCCGAGCTGCCGGCGGTCGATCTCGTGATTCGCGCGAAGCCGACGGCGTACCAGCTGCCGTTCGCGTCGTTAGCCGCGCAGGTGGAAACCCTGCGCGACGCCGTCCGTAGGGTCCAATGAGACACGTCCTCATCGCGCTTGTGCGCATGTATCAGGTCGGCCTGTCGCCGCTTCTGCCCGCGTCCTGCCGTTATTATCCGAGTTGTTCGGCATACGCGATCGCCGCGCTCGAAAAGCACGGCGCGATCCGCGGCGCCTGGCTCGCGGTCCGGCGCATTGCGCGCTGTCACCCGTTCCATCCCGGCGGATACGACCCGGTTCCATAGACGACATGGAAAAGCGACTCTTAGTTGCGCTGCTGTTATCAGCGATTGTTTTCGTTCTCTACGAGTATCTCTATCCGCCGCAGCGTCCGCGGGTAGCGACGACTCCCGCGCCGGTCGATACGACGGCTCCGGCGCCGACTCAGGCTGCCGCCGTGGGCACTCAGTCACCTACTGTCGGCGCGACGCCGGCGGCACCTACCGCGCCATCGGCGCCGGCTGTCCCGGCCGAGACGCTGGCGGTGAAGACCACGAATGCGGTGTTCACGTTCTCGAACATCGGCGCGACGCCGGTCGGCGTCACGATGCTGGACTACAACTCCACGCGGAATAGGGCGAAGGCCGAGAACGTGGTCCTCGCGCCTGGACTGCGGTATCGCATCGTTCGGTCCAAAGACACACTCGATCTGAGTCAGACGGCCTTCAAGGCTGATCGCGACGGATCGACGGTCACGTTCACCGGCGACGTGAAAGGGTCGCAGGTGAGCATCGCGTACAAAGTCGCGCCGCAGGGGTATCTCGCCACCGTGAGTGGCAAGGTCACCGGGCCGGGGAGCGACACGAGCTATCTCGTCGCGCAGCTGCCCTCGACGTTCAAGTCGACCGAGGCGGACACGATCGACGATCAGAACCATTTCGCGTATGCGGTCAAGCCCGTGCGCGATGATCCGCAGGGTATCGCGTTCAGTAAGCTGGACCAGAATCCCAAGCTGATCTCCGGTCCGCTCTCCTGGGTCGCGGCTCGCGACAAGTACTTCGTGATCGGACTGCTCACCACGCCGGCGGCGCCGTTCGCCGAGGCGGATTTGAGCGGAGATCCGAAACTGCCCGGGGCAAAGCTCAAGACCATCGCCAACGGCTCCGTCATCCAGCCTGTTCGAAACGGCACCTTCGGCTTCGAGCTCTACGCCGGCCCTCAAGAATACAGTCGCCTCCACGCACTCGGCCGCGAGTTCGAGGATGTGAACCCGTACGGCGGGTTCTTGCACGGCGTCCTGCAGCCCTTCGCGACCATCATCGTCCGCGTCATGATCTGGATGCGGGGCGCGCTGCAGCTCAATTACGGTTGGATCATCATCATCTTTGGCGTCGGGATCCGGGTTCTGCTCTGGCCGCTGAATCAACGCGCCATGCGCACGAGTCTCCGGATGCAGGCGTTGCAGCCGGAGATTCAGGCGGTGCAGGAGCGGTATAAGAACAAGCCCGAGCAGCTGCAGACCGAGATGATGAAGGTGTACGGGGAGCACGGATTGAGTCCGCTGTCGCCGATCGTCGGCTGTCTGCCGATGCTCATCCCGCTGCCCATTCTCTACTGCCTGCTCTTCGTGTTCCAGAACACGATCGCCTTCCGCGGCGTGTCGTTCCTCTGGCTCCATGACATCTCGCTCAAGGATCCGTACTTCATCCTGCCGGCGGTCATGGGGGTCTCGTCGTACCTCGTCTCGTGGATCGGCATGAGGAACTCGCCGCCGAATCCACAGGCGAAGATGATGACCTATTTCTTCCCGGCCATGATGGTGTTCTTCCTCATGAACTACTCGGCCGGCCTGAACCTCTACTACGCCGTCCAGAACATCGCGACCTTGCCGCAGCAATGGTTCTTATCCAACGAGCGGGCGAAGGCCGCGAAGAAGGCGCCGGCTCCCGCGCGAGCAGCGCCCGCGCGCGGATAACGAACATCGGGCACGCCACGCTGCTGATCGAGATCGGCGGCGTGCGCGTGCTGACGGATCCCAACTTCGATCCCCGCCTGGCCGGGATCTTGGGCCGCGTCGCTCCGCCCGGCATCGCCCTCGAGCAACTGCCGCCGCTCAACGCGATACTGCTCTCCCACGCCCACGCCGACCATCTCTCCCGTCGGTCCCTCAACAAACTTCCCCCCAATATTCCGATATTCGCACCGCCAGCCGTGGCTCGTCGGCTCAATGGTGTTGGCGTAGCACCGGGGGAGACTGTATCCGTAAACGGTCTGTCAATTCAGGCCGCGAAAGCAAAGCATCGTGTGGTCGGCGGCGCGAATATGTATCGGTTGGATGCGAGCGACGCGAGCATCTTCTTCGCGGGCGACACGGGACTGACCTCGAAGACGCACGAAATGGGACCGGTCGACATAGCGTTGCTGCCGATTGGCAAAGCCCCGTGGTGGCGCCCAGGTTTCCGCCGCAATCACTTGTCGAGCGATGATGCCCTGGTCCTATTCGAGAGGCTGGGCGCTCGCTACCTCATACCGTA
>DASRDS010000363.1:0-3812 GCA_035652495.1 Gemmatimonadaceae bacterium | reverse complement strand
TCGTCCCGCCACCGGCCCGCGTTCCACGCCATCGTCCTCGCGTGCGGATTCGTGGTCGGCGGGTTCCTTACGCAATTCGCTCGCAAGTTCCTGCCGGCCGGGGCCGTCAAGGAACTGCTGACCACCGGCGTGACCCCTTCGATCGGCCCGCTGGGTTTGGATCTCGTAATCCTCAAGCTCTCACTCGGTCCGATCGCGCTGGACGTGTCGCTGCTCAGCCTGATTGGCGTCCTAATCGCTTATCTCATAGCGAGATCGCTTTTCTAGTCGTCCCGTGTCGATTCCGGGGCGGCCCGTTCGTCGCCTGGGTGTAAGGTTCTTCAACCCACGGAGACAACGATGCGGTTCATGGTGATCGTCAAAGCCAATCAGGACAGTGAGGCGGGCGTGCTCCCCTCGAAGGAGCTCCTCACTGATATGAACAAGTTCAATGAAGAGCTGGTCAAAGCCGGCGTGATGTTGGCGGCCGAGGGCCTTCATGCCAGCTCGAAGGGCGCCCGGGTCAAGTTCACCGCGCCCCACAAGGTGAGCGTCGTCGACGGTCCGTTCGCGGAAGCCAAAGAACTGATCGCCGGCTACTGGCTCTGGCAGGTGAAGTCCAAGGAAGAGGCGATCGAGTGGATCAAGCGCGCCCCGTTCGGTCCGGGCGCGGAGATCGAGATCCGCCAGGTGTTCGAGGCCGCCGACTTCGGCGACAACGCGACGCCCGAGCTCCGCGAGCGCGAGGCCCGCATGCGCGCCACCCTGCCGAAACATCAATAAGGAATACGACGATGCGATATATGTCCTTGTGGCGCCCGCGCGTCGAGGCGAAGGGTCCGCCCACGCCCGAGATGATCGCCAAGATGGGCGCGTTGATCGAAGAGTTGTTCAAGGCCGGCCTGCTCATCGCCACCGATGGCTTGCAGGGCAGCGCGACGCGAAACGTCGTCAAGAAGAGCGGCGACACGATCACCGTCACGGACGGTCCGTTCTCCGAGACCAAAGAGGTGATCGCCGGGTACGCCATCTTCAACGTGAAGTCGAAGGAGCAGATGATCGAGCTGACGAAGCGGTTCCTGAGCGTCGTCGGTGAGGATGGGGCATGCGAGATCAGTCCCATGTACGACGACTCGCCCGTTCCCCAGCGGTGAGCGGTTCCGACAGCACGCACCGGGCGATCGAAGCAGTCTGGCGGATCGAATCCGCCAGACTGATCGCCGGTCTCGCGCGCATGGTGCGCGATGTCGGGCTCGCTGAAGACCTCGCTCAGGATGCGCTCCTCACCGCTCTCGAGAAGTGGCCGGAGTCCGGCGTGCCGGATAATCCAGGCGCCTGGCTCATGGCGACGGCGAAGCGCCGCGCGATCGACAATCTGCGGCGGAATGCGCTGCTCGATCGCAAGCACGTCGAAGTCGCGCACGACCTCGAATCCCGTCAGGAGTCCGGCGTCTCGGCGCTCGAAACGGCGATTGACGATGACGTTGGAGATGATATGCTCCGCCTGATCTTCACGTCGTGTCATCCCGTCCTCTCGGCCGAGGCCAGGGTCGCGCTCACCTTGCGTCTCTTGGGCGGCCTCACGACGGACGAGATCGCGCGCGCTTTCCTGGTACCGGAACCCACGATCGCCCAGCGTATCGTGCGTGCCAAGCGCACGCTGCGCGAAGCGCGGGTGCAGTTCGAAATGCCACGCCCCGCGGATCGCCCGGCCAGGTTGTCGTCGGTGCTCGAAGTGATCTATTTGATCTTCAACGAAGGCTACTCGGCCACGGCTGGCGAAGATTGGGTACGTCCCGCCCTGTGCGAGGACGCGCTGAGACTTGGACGGATTCTCGCGGCACTCATGCCGGATGAATCAGAGGTGCATGGGCTGGTGGCGCTCATGGCGATCCAGAATTCGCGATTGGCGGCTCGAGTCGGACCGAACGGTGAGCCGATTCTGTTGCTCGATCAGGATCGGGGCCGCTGGGACCACGTCTTGATCAATCATGGCCTCGCGGCGTTGGAGCGTGCCGAGCGACTGGCCGACACCATGGGTCCCTATGCGCTCCAAGCCGCTATCGCCGCCTGTCATGCGCGCGCGCACACAGCGGATGAAACCGACTGGCAGCGCATCGCCGCGCTGTACGATGCGCTTGCTTCGCTCGCCCCCTCTCCGGTCGTCGAGCTCAATCGCGCGGTCGCGGTGGGGATGGCGTTCGGTCCCGCGGCGGGTCTCGAGCTCGTCGATGAGCTCATGAGCGAGCCGTCGCTGGCGCACTATCACCTGTTGCCGAGTGTGCGCGGCGACCTGCTCTTCAAACTCGGCCGCGTTGCCGAGGCGCGCGTCGAATTTCAGCGCGCGGCCTCGCTCACGCGCAATGCACGTGAGCGGGCATTGTTATTAGAGCGCGCGGCTAGGTAGACCGCGCGGCTAGGTAGACGACGACTGTTGGCGGGCAGCCTGGTCGACTTCCTTGCGGTTGTCGACGATGTGCGCGGCGTCGCGGAGGTTCGCCAAGTACTCCTGGACCGCCTGCTGGCGAACCTGCTGCATGAGCGCCTGCCGCTGCTGCACCTTCTGCGCCGCCCACGCATCGTGATTCGACTCGACGCGCTTGTCGACGCGAATCACGAACATCGCGTCGTCCGTCGCGATCGGGCCGCTCACTTTGTTGAGCGGCAGCGAGAACGCCGCGCCGATCACTTCGTTCATGCGCCCGACATCCGGCACGAACCCGGTGATCGTGAAGGACGGACTCTTGATCACCGACACGCCGGCGCTCTTGGCCTGCGCCTCGAGCGAGCTCGCGGCCGCGCCCGCCGCGAAGGCCTGCGCCTTCCCGCGGAGCGACTCGATCGCCGCGCGCCGGCCCAGGATCTTTCGGATCTGCGGCGCGACCGCCTGTTCGGCGCCGCGGGAATTCGCGTCGACTCCCGGCGACAACGAATCGAGCCGCGCGAGATAGTACGCATCGTCGGCATCGAACAATTCGCTCGACTCGCCGACCGCCGCGCCCGAGAACGCCCACGTGCCCACGCTCGGCACCGGGCGCCCGTTCCAGATGAGCGGCTCGCCCTCGGTGACGTGTAAGCGAACGACCGGCAGACCGAACGTCTTCGCGGCCTTGTCGAACGACGCCGCCGCTTCCGCGTGACCGGCGATCTTGTCGAGCGAATCGGCCATCCGGTTCGTCCGCGAGGCGGCGGAGTCGCTCTGCTGGATGCGAAGCAGAATATGCCGTACCGTGATCGAATCGCCCTTCTTCGAATCCACCTTGATCAGATGGAAGCCATAGGGCGACAGCACGGGCTGTGACAATTCACCCGGCTTGAGCGCGAAGGCCGCGCTGTCGAACTGCGGGACAAACCGTCCCCGGGTCACGGTCCCGAGCGATCCCCCTTGCACGGCCGACGCCGAGTCCTGTGACTCGCTCTTGGCGATATCCTCGAACTTCGCGCCCTTTTGGATCTGGTCCCGCAGCGCGAGCAGATGCGCGCGGGTCGCGGCGGTATCCGCCGCGGTGATGGTCCGAGGCAGGATCAGCACCGAGACGGATGCCGTGCCTTTCTTGGAAAGCTCTTTTTTGTGCGACTCGAAGTACTCATGCACCGCGGCATCGGACACATGCACCGACGAGTCAGGCACCTCGTCCGGGTGCCACGACACGTAGGAGATCTGCGCCGAGTCGTGCTGGTCCTTCCAGAGATTCCACAGCTGGGCGTCCGTGACGTAGACCTGCGATGCCACCTGCTCGAAGAGCTTCTCGCGCGGGATCTGATCGCGATACATCGCCTCGAGCTGGAGCAGCAGGCCTGACTGCTTCGCCGTCGGGCTCGAGAGGTAGCGC
>DASRDS010000362.1:0-1573 GCA_035652495.1 Gemmatimonadaceae bacterium | reverse complement strand
TCGATTGTGAGCATCATCCACGGGCCTGCTCGGGTCGGCGACGACACTCGCGGGCGCCGGTGGCGCGTGGCCTGACCCTTGTTACGACTGACCTCTGGTCCTAGCTGTTGATCTGTCGGTCACGCCGCTGCTGGCGGTCATCACAACCTGCTGGCCGGATGGGCAGTGACCGAATAGGGGCCTGCGCGAACACGTCCCGTCACAGTCCTGTCCTCCCACCCGGCCAGCCGGCGTTGCACCGGCAGACCTTGGAGGCCAACCGTGACGATCAGCATCGCGCGCTCGCGCGCCGACCTGGAGGTGATCGTGGGAGTCGACACGCACAAGCACGTGCATGTCGCTGTCGCGATCGACACGTGGGGCACGCGCCTGGAGGACCGTTCCTTCGCCGCAGATTCGGGCGGCTACCGGCAGTTGATCGGCTGGGCTGAGCAGCTCGGCCGCATCGAAGCGTTCGGGATCGAAGGCACCGGCAGCTACGGCGCGGGGCTCACCAGCGCGGCGCGGCGCGCCGGACACCGCGTTGTCGAGGTCAACCGTGGCGACCGGCGCGCGCGGCGCGCCAACGGCAAGTCCGACACCCTGGATGCCGAAGCGGCCGCCCGCGCAGTGCTCGCAGGGCAGGCGACTGCGATCCCCAAGACCGCGGACGGCAACGTCGAGATGATGCGCCAGATCAAGATCGCCCGTGATACCGCGGTGAAAGCGCGCACCTCGGCGATCATCTCGCTGAAACAGATCATCGTGAACGCACCAGCCGAGCTCCGCGAGTCACTCGATGGGCTACGCGACAAGACGCTCATCGATCGCTGCGCCGGCATGCGACCCGGCGCGATCGACAGCCCGAGCGCGTCAGCGAAGCACACGCTGCGCGCGCTCGCCCGACGGTGGCTGAACCTCGACGAGGAGATCACCGAACACGACCGTGAGCTCGATCGGCTCACCGTCGAGACGTCACCGTCGCTCCGCGAGGCGTTCGGTGTCGCGGCTGACACCGCCGCGGAGATGCTCATCATCTTCGGTGACGACCCGGAACGGATCCGCTCCGAAGCGGCGTTCGCCAAGCTCTGCGGCGCGTGCCCCATACCCGCGTCCTCGGGCATGAACACCGGACGACATCGCCTCTACCGAGGCGGTCACCGACAAGCCAACGCCGCGCTCTACCGATCGACCATCGTGCGCATGCGGTTCCACCAACCGACGATGGACTATGTCGCCCGCCGCACCGCCGAAGGCATGCCGAAACGCGAGATCATCCGCTGCCTGAAGCGCTTCCTCGCCCGCGAGATCTACCAACGCGTCATGACCGACCATCGCGCGCGGACAGCCGCCGCGACCGCCGCATGAAATTGACTCTTGACCTATAGGGGCGTCAACGCGATGGACGAGAGCGTGAACGGTCTCTACAAGAGCGAGCTGCACCGCAATCCAGCCGCCCTTGTCCGCAACGGCGGCCCGTGGCGCGGCCTCGACGACCTCGAGATCGCGACCTGCGGGTGGGTCGCATGGTTCAACGAGGAACGGTTCCACGGCGAGCTCGACGACTACACCCCGCGGACGTCGAGGACGCCTA
>DASRDS010000361.1:0-5999 GCA_035652495.1 Gemmatimonadaceae bacterium | reverse complement strand
GCGAGATCGGCGGCCAATGCCGAGTCTAACGATGACGCCATGGTACTAGCGGTCACGACCCGGATGCCACAGCGGGCAACGGCTCGCCGGCCGGCAGCTTCACCACGAATCGTGTGCCCTTGGCGATGAGCGTCTCGACGTCGATGGTCCCGCCGTATGCGGTGACGATACCGTGCACGACGGAGAGTCCGAGTCCCGAGCCCTCGCGGTCGCTATGGGTAGTCCAAAACGGATCCCAGATGCGTGGCCGGTGATCCGCGCGGATCCCCGGTCCGTTGTCCCAGACCTCGATGATGACCCACCCGTCCGTCTCCCGGGTCCGGATGCCCAGCGCATGCTCGACGCCGTCCTCGCGCTTCCACGCTTCCAAGGCCTGTCGCGCGTTGACGACGAGATTGACGACGACCTGCTCGATCTGCGACGTCTGCGCGCGCACCGTCGACAACCTCGGCGCGAGATCGAGCTCGCTCCGAATGTGCTTGGCGGCGAGCTGCGGCTGGACGGAATCCAGCGCAAATCGCGCGACGGCGTTCACATCGACCGGCACGGCCCGCTCGGCCTCGGGTCGTCTCGCGAAGTCGAGCAAGCTCTTGACGATCTTCGCGGCGCGCACCGATTCGCGATGGATGGTCGCGAGCGCATGCGCGTCGTCCGGCGCGAGGCCCTTCGCCTTCACGAGAATCTGGGCAAAGCCACCGATCGCGGCGAGCGGGTTGTTGAGCTCATGCGCGACCCCCGCCAGCATCTTGCCGAGGCTCGCCATGCGCTCGTTGCGCCGGACGATCTCGTCGCGCCGGCGCTGCTCGGTCAGGTCCTCGACGAGACCGTCGAGCCACGCGATCGTCCCGTCGTCATCGCGCGCGGGATCGACCGCGACGCGCACCGTGATCGGCACGCCGCTCTTTTTCCGCCAGGGCAGCTCGAGCCATCCGAGCGCCCGGCCTTTCCGGATGTCGTCGATCAGCGCGTCGCGGTGCTCGGCCTCGCGATAGATGTCGTGCGCGGCATCGGCCGCCAGCAGCTCCTCGGCCGTGTCGTAGCCCAACATGTCGACGAGTGCCCGGTTGACATCGACGAAGCGCCCGTCGAGCGTGGATCGGAACACGCCGAACGCGCTTTTGTCGATGAGTCGGTGATAGCGGTCGTCAGGTGCTGGCGGCCGCATGCTCGAATATGCGATAGCGATAGGGGACATCGCCCGGCGTCACGTCGATCAGGTGATGTTGAGGGCTCTTCACACACACCGGGTCCGTGTTGCGCGCATCACCCGTCAGCTGGAACGCCTGGCATCGGCAGCCGCCGAAGTCGACATGCTTACGCTCACAGCCGCGGCAAGGTTCAGGCATCCATTCGTCGCCGCGGAATGCTCTGAACGCCTCCGACTCGTTCCAAATCCATGCCAGTGATTTGTCTTTCACGTTATCGAACGTCAGCGTTTCGATTTGCCACGCTGCCTGACAAGGTAACACGCGTCCATCTGGTGCGACCACCAGATACACATTGCCCCAACCACCCATGCACGGTTTCGGGTACTGCTGGTAGTAATCCGGCAGCACATAGATGATCTGCATGCGGCCACGGTATCGTTTGACCGCCGCATCCACGATCGGCTCGGCCGCATCCAGCTGCGCGCGAGTCGGAATCAACGCCGCGCGATTCTCATATGCCCAGCCGTAGTACTGGGTATTGGCCAACTCCAATCGATCCGCGCCGAGTGACGCGGCCAACTCGATGATCTCGGCGATGTGGTCGAGATTGGCGCGATGCAAGACAACGTTGACCGTGAACGCAAAATCAAGCTCTTTGACGAGCGCGGCCGCGGCGCGCTTCTTATCCACGGATTTGATGCCGGCAATGTGCTCGGCGACTCCAGGATCAGAGTCCTGAAACGAGATTTGGACGTGCTCCAGTCCAGCCTCTTTTAACCGCCGTGCTCGGGGTGCTGTCAAGCCCAGGCCTGAGGTGACGAGTGTCGAATACAGGCCGACCTTGTGCGCGTGCTCGATGATGTCCTCGAGATCCTTGCGCAGCATGGGCTCACCGCCAGACAATCCGAGTTGGAGCACGCCGAGCGCGCGCGCTTCGGACATCACGCGCTTCCAATCATCGGTCGACAACTCGGCCGCGGCCCGTGCCAGGTCGACCGGGTTCGAGCAATACGGACAGTGCAGCGGGCAGCGATACGTCAGCTCGGCCAGCAACGTCGTCGGCGGCTTCGTGAGCACCGGCTCAAGCATCGACCACCAACTCCCGCTCGACCATCGCCGAGATATACTCCGTGACGTCCGCGGTCACGTCCGCGCCGTACTTCGCGCCGAGCACCGCGGCAATGTCGGCGATGGTGCGCTGCCCATCGCAGAGGGATAGGATCTCGGCGCCCGTGTCATTCAGCAGCATAGCGCCCTCCGGATACAACAACACCGGCCGCTGCCGCACGGGATCGTAGTCGACTCGCGCGAGCTTCCACAGCCGGGGTCTCACGCGTACGCATGGTAGATCGTGTCGATCATCACCCACAGCATCTCGATCTTGAATGCCAGGGCATGGAAGGCCCGGTGCTGGGATTCGACCGTCGTGCAATGCCGCATGACGATGTCGAGTCCCTGCGCGCTGTCGCGCGGCGCCTGGATCAGGCGGCCGCGAAAGTACTCGAGTCCCGCTTGATCCACCCACGGGTAATGCTTGGGAAACGCCGCCAGCCGCTCGTGCATGAGCGTCGGCGCAAAGAGCTCGGTGAGGGAGCTCGCGACGGCCTCGACCCAATGATGGGTTTTGCAGAATGTCACATACGACTCGGCGGCCATGCGCACGCCTGGCAGCACGTGCCGCTCGTCGTCCATCTCTTCGCGCGGGACGCCGAGTGCCTCGCCGAGCGTGATCCAGAGCTCGATGCCACCGGAGCCGGGTGCGGTCCCGTCGTGGTCGACGATGCGCTGCATCCACATGCGGCGCACGTCGCCGTCGGGGCAGTTCGAGATGATCGCCGCATCTTTGCGCGGAATCGCGCGCTGATACGCGAGGCGGTTGGCGACCCAGCCCTGGAGCTGCTGCTTCGAGAGCGTGCCGTCCGACATCTCGCGGTGGAACGGGTGCACCGCGTAGTAGGACGTGCTGAACGCCCGCATGGCATCAGCCAGCTCGGCCGGTCTCAGCGGGTGATCGAGCGGTGGGATCGGCGGTGGAGGTGGCGCCGCGAGGACGAGGGTCGCCATATCGCAATATAGCGTTCAGACGAGGAACTCAGCCCCATCCGTGCCGACGATCAATCCGGCATCGATCACGGCGCGGCGCTCAGGCGAGTCTTCGATCAGGATCGGGTTCGAGTTGTTGATATGCGTGTAGACGCGGCGGCTCGACGTAATGGCCGCCAGTGTGCGCAGACTTCCGTCTTCTCCGGAAATCGGCACATGTCCCATGTCACGTGCACTGGACTTGGAAATTCCGAGCGCGATCAATTCGTTGTCGGTCCAAAATGTCCCATCGAAGAGCACGAGATCGGCGTCTGCGAGTCTCGCTCTGACGCTATCGTCTATCGCGCCACATCCAGGGACGAATGCCACGTTTTTCCGTGTCTTGGATTCACGGATCACGAGGCCAACCGTGTGCCCTGCATCCGACGAGCTTGCGAATCGGGGCGCATCGCCGGGCACTGCAAAAGCCTCTATCGCGAGTCCGCCAGGCAGCGTCGTCTCAGTATCGAGGGATAGCCGTTTGACCGTCACATCCGCGAACGCGCGGGTCGTCGGCAGCAGACGAGAGTCGTCTTCAATCACGCGTTCGACGGCTTCTGTCGTATAGAGCGTCAGAGATCGGGCTTCACGGAGGAGAGCCAGTCCGAGCGTATGGTCGAGTTCGGCATCAGTCAGTATGACGCCCTCGATTGGAACGTGCCGATATGTCCCGGGCGCGGGCAGTACGCCGCGCGTCACCCAGCGAAGCTGGTCCCGAACGTCGGGCGAAGCATTACAGAGATACCAGCGCTCACCGTCCGCGCTGACGGCCAGGGACGACTGCGACCGGGGATGCGCCCGCGTCGGCGCCTCCCGCGCGACCCGGCAAGTTGGACAAAAACAATTCCATTGCGGAAACCCGCCGCCAGCGGCGGTTCCCAGCAGTACAACTCTCATGCGGTGCGACAGGTCATATTGAACCCAATACTAGCCCGGAGCGAGCGGGGAACCAATTTGGGTCATCCCTGCTAGCTTTCACAGTATGACGCCAGAGGAACAGCTCGAATACGACCGTAGTTTCGAGCAGGAGGCCCTGCCGTGGCTCGACGACGTCTATCGATTCGCCTTGTCCCTGACCCGAAATGAAGCCGATGCGGACGACGTCGTTCAGGAAACATTTCTTCGCGCGTATCGCTCGTGGCACACGTTCGAGCGCGGCAGCGACGCCCGCCGGTGGCTCTTCACGATTTGTCGTAATGCGTTCCTGCGCACCCGCGAGCGCGCCCGCCATCAGGTCGAACTGGAGGATGGGGATGTCGAAGCGGTGGCTCACAATGTTGGCCAGAATGACGGCGCCGTCACCGGCGACGAGCGCATTCTGACCCGCCTCGACCTCGCGCCGGCGCTCTCGAATGCCCTCGATCGGCTCCAAGAGCCATTCCGCTCGGCCGTGATGCTCGTCGACGTCGAAGACCAATCTTACGAAGCCGCATCGTCCATTCTCGGTGTGCCGATCGGCACGGTTCGCTCCCGCCTCTTTCGAGGCCGCCGATTACTGCAATCGATGCTCGCGAATTACGCGAGCGATGCCGGGTTCGCGACCGCGAAAACGCGTCCGGAGGACGCCAGTCCCGCCACTCATGAGTGAGCATACTCCTTCCACCCACAACCATGACTGCGGCCCGCTCGACTGCCGGGTCGTCCTCGAACAACTCTGGGAATACCTGGACGGAGAGCTCAGCGAGGACACCACCCTCCTGATCCGCCAGCACCTCGCGCTGTGCTCGTCCTGCTATCCGCAGTACGATTTCGAGAAAGCCTTTCTCGACGCGCTCGCGGACTGCCGGTGCACACGGTGCGCACCGCACGAGCTCCGCGGCCGCGTGGTCGATGCCCTGCGCTCCGCGGGGTTCTCCTCGACTGCCTAAGCTTTCTCCCCATTCAGGGTGAGAGAAAACTCGACCGGGATATCCGGGTTGAGTGAATTGCGGACCGAGCAATACTTGTTGATCGCCAGATCGATGGCGCGTTCGGCATTCGCCCGATCGATCCCCGCTCCCGTGATGGTGTAGTCGAGCCGCACGCTCGTCACCCGCGCCGGGACGGCATCCGCCCGCTCCGCATGCGCGTCGACCAGAAGTGTCTCCACCGGCGTGCGACGCTTTTCCAGAATGTCCACCACATCGACCGACGCGCACGCGGCTAACGCGTTGATCAGCGTCTCGACCGGACTCGGACCGGTTTCGCCGGTGCCGTCCATGCGCGCCGTCGGTCGGCCCGCGCGGCCGCCATCGAAGCTTTTGCCGCCGGCCCAAGTGATGCGGAGATGTACGGGAGGTTTGCTCATATCCAGAGAAAATAAGGGGGAAACAATGCCGCACATTCCTGGGAGTAATCGCCCGCCTATTCCCGGTGCCGAGAACCCACGCCCGATCGCGCCCGACGAGACGATCACGGTTTCCCTTCGGCTTCGGCCCGCATCACCCGACAAAGCGAACCGCATCTACCAGCGCGGCCCGCGCCGCCGCGGCGCCAAGCCGCTGACCCGCGCGGCACTCGCCTCCTATGTCAGCGCGAGCCCCGTCGATGCCCAGATCGTCGAGGCGTTCGCCCACGGCGCGGGCCTCACCGTCGTCGGCATCGATCTGGCCCGGCGCACGATCATGCTCCGCGGCCCGGCGCCCGTCGTACAAAAGGCGTTCGCCGTCTCCCTCCAACGCGTCACGACGCCGCAGGGCGATTTCCGCCAACGCACGGGCAGCATCACGATCCCCGAGCCGCTGACCGATATCGTGACCGGCGTGTTTGGTCTCGACAATCGCCCCCAGG
>DASRDS010000360.1:0-2763 GCA_035652495.1 Gemmatimonadaceae bacterium | reverse complement strand
AAAGGCGTTCGCCGTCTCCCTCCAACGCGTCACGACGCCGCAGGGCGATTTCCGCCAACGCACGGGCAGCATCACGATCCCCGAGCCGCTGACCGATATCGTGACCGGCGTGTTTGGTCTCGACAATCGCCCCCAGGCCCGCACGCACTTTCGTATCCGCAGCCAACCGGCCGCGGCGCCAGCCGTGAGCTACGCGCCGCCGACACTCGGCGGCGTCTACGACTTTCCGTCGAACGCCACGGGGGCGGGGCAGTGCATCGCGTTGATCGAGCTCGGAGGCGGCTACCAAGCCTCGGATCTCCAGACGTTCTTCAACGGGCTGTCACTGCCGGAGCCGACCGTCGTTCCAATTGGCGTCGACGGCGGCCAGAACTCGCCGACCGGGGACGCCAACGGACCTGACGGCGAAGTGATGCTCGATATCGAAGTCGCCGGCGCGCTCGCCAATGCGGCCACGATCGCCGTCTACTTCGCGCCGAACACCGACCAGGGCTTCCTCGACGCGATCACGACGGCCGTGCACGACACCACGCACAAGCCGACCGTGATCTCGATCAGTTGGGGCGGTCCCGAGTCCAGCTGGACGGCGCAGGCGATGCAAGCCATGGATGAAGCGTTCGCCGAGGCCGTCGCGATCGGGCTCCCGGTGTGCGTCGCCTCAGGCGATGGCGGCGCGAGCGATGGCGTGACCGACGGATCGCTGCACGTCGACTTCCCGGCCTCGAGCCCCAACGCCATCGGTTGCGGCGGCACCAGCCTGACGGGTTCCAGCAACAATCCGACCGAAACGGTATGGACCGACAGCGGCGGCGGCTTCTCCACGACCTTCCCAACCCCGTCGTGGCAATCGAGCGCCACGTCGTCCTTCAAACAGACCGGCCGCGGCGTCCCCGATGTCAGCGCCGATGCCGATCCCAACACCGGGTACAACGTCGTCGTCGACGGCTCATCGTTCGTGATCGGCGGCACCAGCGCCGTCGCGCCCCTCTGGGCCGCGCTCATCGCCTGCTGCCAGCAGGCGAGCGGCCAGCATCTCACCGATCTCGCCTCGCGTCTCTACGGGGCCAACGCCGGATTCCGCGACATCACGCAGGGCAGCAACGGCGGCTATACCGCGGGGCGCGGTTGGGACCCGTGCACGGGGCTCGGCGTCCCCGTGGGCACGAGCCTGCTCACGGCCGTGTGGGGGACGTAAATTACGTCCGTGCCCGAGCCGATCCTGTATCCCTATACCCGCCACGTGCTCGTCTGCACGGGCGGGTTTTGTTCACCGGATCGCCGTGGCCGCGCGCTCTACGCGCACCTGGCGAAGCTGCTCGAGCGCGAGAACCTGCTCTTCGGCGCCAATCGCGTCAAACGCGGCGAGACGCCATGCCTGGGCGTGTGCGCCGGCGGCCCCATCATCGTCGTGTACCCCGAGGGCGTATGGTACGCGCACGTCACGCCGGAGCTGCTCGAGCGCATCGTCCTGGAGCATCTGAAGCACGGGCGCGTCGTCGAGGACGCGGTGTTCTATCGCCTCGAGCAGCCTAGCGACGCTCCATTGCGTCCCTGATGTCGAGCAGAATCTCGAAGTAGAGCTGCTCGCGGCGGTACGCGAAATCCAACGTCGTCATCTGGCCGGCATCGCCGGTGGCCTTCGCGCGGTCAAAGGCCTCGCGGTACATCTCATCCAGGTTGTTGAGCACTCGGTCGCGTGAACGTGACATGATCGGTTGAGAGAAAGTGAGACGCGGGGGGACGAACGGGACATCCTCCGCTTGCGGTGTGACGCGTTCGGCCACATCCAGCAGTCGCCGAGCCGCTTCGCGAAGGAATCCCCGTGGAGTGAGCGGATCAGACATCGGGGCGCCGGAACTTAAGCGCCGACAGCGCGGTGGTCACGCCGAGGATCCCGATCACGACCGCCAGCGTGATGCCCGGCGGGACCGGTATCACGAGGCCCACGGCGACGAAGATGAGAATCGCCGCGAGGCCGCGGTCGAGGTACTTGATCTTGCTGACGGAATTCGCCACCAACGCATACAATGACCGGAGTCCAATTACGGCCAAAATATTCGACGTATAAATAAGAAATGGATCACGCGTGACGGCGAACGCCGCCGGCACCGAATCAATGGCGAATACCACGTCGGCCGTCTCGACGAGCAGCAGCGTGGTAAAAAATGCCGAGACCCCGGTCATGGCCCTGGCGGGTGGTTTGTGCGGCTTGCCGATCGCCAATCGCACGCCAGCCCAGACGAGTATGGCCGCGAATACGTACGAGACCCACTCCAGCCGCTGCAGCAATGTCGTGCCGAGCAGGATGAAGGCGGCGCGCATGATGATGGCGCCGAGCACGCCGAGCAGCAGCATGCGATGCTGGTCGCGCTCGCCGACCTGTCGTGATGTAAAGATGTACAACATCACGACGATGTTATCGGCCGAGAGCGAGAACTCGATCAGATAACACGTGACGAACGCGATGGCGGACGCGTTCCCCATGGTCTGCCGGATCCACACGGCGAACGCCAGGGCCAGCGCGACCCACACGGCCACCCAAACAGCAGGCCGCTTACTCCCAAAGAGGAGGTCGAGTCCCAGCGCCGCCAGGACTATCGCATGGAACCCGACCCAAATCGTTAGAACGCCGCCAACTCCTGGTACGCGCGGACGAAGTCTGACGTCTGCGGCAGCGTTGCGTCCTCGAGTTTAGGCGCGTACCCGACGAACACGTCCAGCGACGCCACGCGCTTGACCGGCGCATCGAGCCACGCGAAGCAC
>DASRDS010000359.1:0-10921 GCA_035652495.1 Gemmatimonadaceae bacterium | reverse complement strand
ATGCCTCGACTGCTCGTGCCACGGTCGCGGTCATCGTGTCGGGCACTGTCGTCGGCGACGCAACCGTAGCCGAGCGGTCGGAGCATGTCGAGCCGCTGTTGCCGGCCGCTCTCGATCTCCTCGCATCTGTCTCGATCCCACTATCGACGCTCAGCGCGATCGTGTGCGGAGCCGGTCCGGGAACGTTCACCGGAGTACGCACGGCGGCCTCGATCGCCAAAGGCCTAGCAATGGGCCTGTCGATTCCGTTGTACGCGGTCCCCTCGCTTCCGCTGATCTTCGCTGATCTTCCGCCGGGTCGCTATCTCGCTACCTTGGACGCCGGGCGAGGCGATCGCTTCGTATCGTTCGGCGAGAGTTATATCCTCGTACCCGAAGGGAAGCTCGAGGCCCTGGCTGCCGAGTCGAAGGCCCAAATAGTCGGCCCGCAAACGGGCCACTGGCCGCACATCAAGGCAGCGGCGAGCCTGGACTGGGGCGCCCCGGTCGAACTCGCGTCGTGGGAGCCAGACTACGGCCGCAACTCGGCGGCGGAAGATCGCCGACGCGAGGGGGCGGCGCGTTGATGACCGCCCAAGAGCGCCTGGCGATCGTGCTCCGCCGCGCGGAAAAGACCGACCTGGACGCCGTCGTGGCGATCGAGCGTGCCTCATTCACCGATCCGCCGTGGTCGCGGGAGTCGTTCACCGCGCTCGTCGACAGTCCCCGTGCCTACTTCACGGTAGCCTGCGAACCTCCGACGGGCGCCGTCGTCGGCTACGTCGTCGCCTGGTTCGTCGTCGACGAAGCCGAGATCGCCAACCTCGCGGTTGCCCCGGACCGCCGCGGGCGCGGCGTCGGCTCCCGGCTCCTCGATGCGGCCCTCACCGAGGCCCGCCTGGCGGGCGCGATCGTCGTCCACCTCGAGGTTCGCGACTCGAATGCCGCCGCTCGTGCTCTGTACGACTCCCGCGGCTTCGAGGCCGTCGGCCGGCGGCGGCGCTACTACCGGGATCCGGTCGAAGATGCTTTGCTACTCCGCCGCGACTTGACGGCGCGATGATACGATAGGGACGTTAGCTCTTAAATTGCGACGAAATACAGGAGATACCATGGCTCGCAGCCTGAATAGAGTGCAGTTGATCGGCAACCTGGGTAAGGATCCAGACATCCGTTCCACCTCGAATGGCAGCCGCGTCGCGAACTTCACGCTTGCCACCGGCCGCCAGTGGACTTCGGCGTCCGGCGAGAAGCAGGAAAAGACCGAGTGGCACAACTGCGTCGCGTGGAACTCGAAACAGGGTGGTGGCCTCGCCGACGTCGTCGAGCGCTACTGCAAGAAGGGCAAGCAGGTCTTCGTCGAGGGTGAGATCGAGTATCGCCAGTATCAGGATAAAGAAGGCCAAACGCGCTACGTCACCGAGATCCGCGTCCGCGAGCTGATCTTATTGGGGAGCGGCGGCGGTCGCGGCGACGACTCCGACGGCCCACCGCCCTCGTCGTCCGGCCGTTCCTCCTCCCGCGGCCCAGCCGCCAAACCGGCGGCGAAGTCGGGTGCTGAGGACTTCGAGGACTTCCCCGGTGCATTAGAGGAGGGCGATGACGATCTCCCATTCTAACCCGGTGACGGGAAGCGCGATCTCTGTGCTCATATTTTTGCAACGTTCTCCGCTCGCCGAGCCGACGTGATAGCAATTCGCGGAATGACGCCGTTGCTCCAGGTTTTTGACATGTCGACGTCACTCGCGTTCTATCGCGACATCCTTGGGTTCGCGGTGAAGCAGTCGACGAGCGATTGGGCGTGGCTCGAGCGCGACGGCGTGGAGTTGATGTTGAACACCAGGTACGAGGCACACGCGCGGCCGCCGGCGCCGGATGCGCGGGTTGTGGCCGCGCATGATGATACGGCGCTGTTTTTTGCTTGCTCCGATGTCGATGCGGCGTATGCGCATCTCCGGGCGTACGGAGTCGCGGCGCCGGAGCCGAAGGTGGCGCCGTATGGGATGAAGCAGTTGTATGTGGCGGATCCGGACGGGTATAACCTGTGCTTTCAGTGGCCGGTCGGGTGAGGCGGGCGCGGTAGATTTTCCGGCATGGCCGACACGATTTATACCGTCAAACCCGGCGACAATCTGACGAAGATTGCGCGGCAGTACGGCGTCACGATCAGCCGTATCGTGGCGGCGAATTTGATTATTACGGATCCGAACATGATTCAGGCCGGGTGGCGAATTCGGATT
This sequence comes from Gemmatimonadaceae bacterium, assembly GCA_035652495.1. Taxonomy (GTDB): domain Bacteria; phylum Gemmatimonadota; class Gemmatimonadetes; order Gemmatimonadales; family Gemmatimonadaceae; genus DASRDS01. Next base: position 8,702 of record DASRDS010000359.1, on the reverse strand, counting down.
CCGGCGACGTGGCAGAATCCGAAGGTCAACTCGCTGTATGGCGGCGCCAAGGATCTTGGCAACGGGGGGTGTCAGCTGCTGACGGAGTTCGAGCTGCCGGAGCCGGCGTACGCGGATGGCTGGATCGTGCAGCAGATCGATCACGCATACGACATTAAGAAGCCGGACGGCTCCGTCGCCAACCCGCGGATTCAGGGTAATCGTCCGACCTATTGGGAAGCGTGGCCCGTGAAAGCGGGGGACACGCGGACCGCGAATCGCTACGACGCGACGTCCGAGGGTGTCACGTATGACGACTCGTTCGATCAGCCAGACCGCACGGGGACGAAAGGGTCGTTCACCGTCCACGCGGTGGTGAAGTTTTACGAGATGGCCGCGCTGCCGTTCTTATTTATCAAGAACAATCCGTATACGCGAGCCGCTGACCTACCGTCGTCCAACATCAAGCCCTGGTTCTGGGATGGAACGGGCACGATCCGCGATTTCGAGGCGGACTGGGACGCGACTCAGGGGCCGTGTACGACGACGACGTTGAACTTCGTCCGGTGGCTCGCGTGAACTAGGGCGGTGGATCGAGGCGGTGTCCGCGTCTTCAGGGAGTGGCAATCCCTGGAAATCGGCCGGCCACCTCCAATCCCCTCCTCCATGTCGTCGTTCCGCGTTCTTTCGTCGCTCAGTTTCCTTGTCATCTTGATGTCATGCGGCGGGGGCTCATCCTCGCCGACCAGCCCGCAGACCGGCACCGTGTCCGGTGCCGTCACGAGCGGCAGTGTCGGCGTGTCCGGCGCCAGCGTTACCGTCACTCCGGCCGGCCAGAGCGCACTGGCCGCGGTCACCACCTCGGCATCCGGCGGCTACAGCGTGTCGAGTGTTCCGGTTGGCTCCGGCACCGTGGCGGTCTCCAACCTGCCGTCCGGCTGCAACGCTTCAGGCGGCAGCTATTCGGGTCTCGCCGCCAACGGCACGGCGACCGTCAACGTCGCGGTCACCTGCGCCGCCGCTCAAACCGGCTCCGTCTCGGGGACGGTCACCAATAGCAGCACGCACGCCGGCATTGGCGGCGCGACGATCATTGTCACGCCGACCGGCAAGTCGGCGCTGACATCCGTCAGCACGTCGTCCTCGGGTGCCTACACCGTCAGCAACGTGCCGCTCGGCGGCGGCGCGGTCGCCGTGTCGCATCTGCCGAACGGTTGCACCACACCGGCGGCCGTCAGCTATTCTGGCGTGACCGCGGGCAACACCACGACGGTGAACATCGCGGTGACCTGCACCAGCGGCAGCGGACAACCCGTGTTGTGGTTGATCTCGAAGAACGAGGAGGTATTCGGGTTCAGTGCCGCGCAGCTCACCGGCACGGGGAACGTGACGCCTGTGGCGTCCTTCCAGACCTCGGCGGGCAGCGGCTACGGCATCACGTTCGACGGATCGGGCAATATGTGGCTCGCCGCCGGCGTGACCGGCGGTAGCCCATACGTCGGACACGTCTACGAGTACACGCCGTCGCAGCTCACGGCGGCGAATGGCTCGGTCATGGCGCCCAACGTCGATATCAGCGTGATCTCGTCGACCAACGCGGTCGGGATCTACGATCTCAAGTTCGACAACACGGGAACCCTCTGGGTGACGACGAGCAGCAACGATACGATCCGCGGGTTCACCGCGAGCCAGTTGACCGCGACCGGTTCACCATCGCCGGCCCGCGTCCTGACTCCACAGTCTCTGTACTTGAGCCACGGCCTCGCGTTCGATGCGGCCGGGTCCCTCTGGGTTGGCACCGGTCTCACCGACCCATCCCCGTACCTTTCCGCCGGCGGCGCGTTGGCCGTCAGCCTCTCGGTGTCCGGTGGAACGACGCAGGATTCGATCGTGATGGACCCGATAGGCGGCGGACAGCCGTACTTCATGGCGTTCGACGCGAGCGGCAACCTGTGGGTCACGGGCGGCCAGGACTCGATTGTCGCCTACACGAAATCCCAGATCCCGAGCGGCACGGACAAGGCGCCGGCCGATCCCGCCATCGTCATCACCCTGCCGACCGGCATCGCCCAGCCGCAGGGTATCGCGTTCGACTCGAACGGAAACCTCTGGGTGATCTGCGCCGAGATCTCGACGAGCGCCAACAGCGCGCTGCTCCGCATCCCAGCGTCGCAGCTCACGGCGAGCGGCAAGGCCACGCCAGATGTGAATTTGACGGTCTCGACCGACGCGGAGAGCAACTTCATCGGCACGCCCAGGGGCCTGGTGTTCGCGCCGGGTGCGGGTCTGCCACTCAACACCAACCGCGTGAAGCGCCACCGCTGAGAACAAAAAGCGGGCGGCTCATTCGTGAGCCGCCCGCTTTTGTTTGCGGTGATTGCATTACGGCGATTCGAGCGTACAGGACACACCGGCGCCCGAATTGGTGATGTCCTCGGCTTGCGCCGCCATCGGCGCGCCGTGCTGCGTGCACTTGTACCACTGAAAATTCGCGATCGGCGTCGACGGCGCCCGATTTTCAGGGAACGTGAAGTCGCCGCCCGCGGCGGTCGGCCACTGGATCACACACGTCGGGCCGCCCGCATCAAGGCATCCTCCATCCCACTCGTCGAAGTGGACCGTCGCACCAGATGCGAGCGCATTGATCGCCTTGATGGCGATCTGGCTGCCACTGAACAGCGCGACCTCGTACGCGTATGCGCTCGCCGAGTCGAAGAAGCCGCCGCCCCCGGGGATCGTGTCGACGGTGCCATTGAGCTGGTTGGACGCCGTAACGGGAATCGTGAGCGGTGCCCGTGTCTGAATCGTGCGGATGAAGTTGCCGACGCCAAGCACCTGGACGTTGAGGCTCTTCATGCGCTGGAAGTTCGCCGTAACGGTGACGTTGCTTTGCAGGTTGGTCAGCTGGCAGTCACCGAACGAGGCGCTGCCGCAAGGCGAGCTCCACGACACGAATTCATAGCCGCTGCCGGGTACCGCGGTGTCGGCCACCGTCGGGGTATACCAGGCCGACGTGTTGTCGAACCACGATGGCGCGCCCTCGATCGCGAACAGGGAGACGGCCTGTCCTTTCGCGACATTGAACGGGAACGTCTCGTCGGTGCCATTCTGCTGCTCGTTCTCGACGAACGTCGTCTGACCCGCGCTCACGTTCGCCCGATTGACCGTGGAGGACCCGACGACGTACCCGACCTCCGTCAGGTTTTCCGTTTGGGTCAGCCCGTGCAACACCAACGTCACCGTGACGCTGTCGCTGCTCCCGTTGCCATTGCCGTTCCCATTCCCGTTTCCGTTGTTGCCCGATGGCGACGTCGAGCTGCCACAGGCCACCATCGCCGGCAACACGAGCACCCACGCCCATGGATATCTCATGGGGGATAGAGACGCGGACGGGCCGCGAATCTATCGGCGTCAATTCAAACGCAACGCCGCGAAATTCGGGTCGATGCGGAGCCAGCCGGGCGAGATGAGGCCGGGCGCCCGTTCGAGCTCGCCGATGACGCGCCGGGCACTGTCCGGCTCCCCAACGGCGACGTAGATGCGCGCCAGCTGCTCGAGCACATACGCGCCGAGCGTGGCGTCCTTGTCGATCGGGTCGATCGCGACCGCGCGCGCGCCCTCGCGGACCGCGTCGTCGCGACGGCCGAGGTACGCGAGCGCGACGCCGTTGAGCGCGTTGAGTTGCGGATCGTCGGGGTGCGCGCGCAGTTGCGTCTCGTACACCCGATGCGCGGTGTCGGCGAATGCGCGCGCCCGCGTCGTGTCGCCACCGAACATGTAGGCCTGCGCCATGACGATGCCCCAGTCCGACCGTACGTTGTCGAACACGGCCGGCCCGAACGTGAGGAGCCGCCGCCGCTGCGCGGAATCGAGTGCCCAGACGAGATCGTCCGACAGCGCCATGTAGGCCACGAGCGCCGTCGTGTCCACCGAAGTCAGCGCGGTGCGCAGTACGGCGTGCGCGTCGGCGGTATCGCCGGCGCCCAGCGCCGCCTCGACCCGGTATTGAATCCGCGCCAGGCTTCCCGGCGCTAACGCAGCCGCGCCATCGAGTACCGCCCGCGCGTCGGCGTACCGTCGCAGATAGAGGTAGGCGAGGCCGGTATTGATGGCCAGGCTCACGCTGCGAGGGTTGAGGCGGCGGGCTTGCTCGAAGTGCACGAGCGCATCGGCCCAGCGCCCCGCGCGCATCTCGGTGAATGCCAGCTGCCCGAGGAGGGTCGCATCGTTGGGCGCCAGCACCAGGCCCTCGCGATACGCCTGCATCGATGCCGCGAAATCTTGCCGCACCAGTTGCTGGAAGGTCCCCTGTGCCACATGACCGTCCGGCTGATCCGGCGCGAGTGCCAGGGCCTGATCCGCTTCCCGATGCGCGGCGGCGGAATCGGCCGGGTCCGGCGGGACTCCCGCGAGATACGCCGTCGCGTGTGTGCGCGACGCCGCTGCCCATGCGGCCACGAACGATGGATCGAGCGCCGTGGCTCGCTCGAGCTCCGTCGCCGCCCGGTGCTGCCAGGTGGTGTTCGTGCCCCGATAGTTGAGCGCGACGCCGCGCTGATACGCCTGCCAGGCCGCGACATTGGTGGTGGGGCGCCGAGCGAGCCGGGCACGGGTTTCGGCGGCGATCTCGAGGTTGAGCGCCTGGGCGACTCGGGTCGCGACGTCCGTCTCGGTACGCCACACATCGGCCAGATCGATGTCGAACGACTGGCCCCAGCGGGTGATCGGCGGGCGATGCTCGACGACTTCCACCAGCTCCGGCGCGACATGGAGCCGTCGCGTATCCGGCGACCACACGGCGCGACCCATGAGGAGATAGCGAGCGCCAAGCTCCCTGGCGATGTCCGTTGGGGATTCGGTCGTGTTGCGGTATGATCGCGTGCTGGCGCTCGCGATGACCTGTGCGTCGTTGAGGCCCGACAGCTTGCCGCGAATGTCATCGCTCAAGCCCTGCGCGATATACCCGCCCGTCGTGTCGCTCCCGCTCTCGAATGGCAACACCGCAATGATTGGCACGGGCTCGCTCGACCCATGTCGCATGAGTCGGCCGGCGACGATCGTCAGGCCAATGCCGAGGGCGACGCCGCCGGCCGCGATCGCCCAGCGCACAGCCGGGCGCGCCGTGGTCGTGGCATTGCCGAGCGCATCGACGAACGCGGTCGCGGTCGGGAATCGATCGGCGGCAACAGGCGACATGGCTCGCTGAATCGCGGCGCTCACCGGCTGAACGCCGGTGAGCATCTCGCGCACAACCGCGCCGAAACTATAGATGTCGGTCCGTCCATCGAGCGGCTCGCCGCGTGCCTGCTCGGGGCTCATGTACGCAGCCGTACCGACGACGATGTCGATGTCGGTCGCGCCCACGGGTCGCGCGACCCCGAAATCGGCGAGCATCGCATGCCCATCGGCGAGCAGGACATTCTCGGGCTTGATGTCGCGATGGACCACACCCGCCGCGTGCGCGGCGTCGATCGCCGCCGCCAGATCGCGCGCGATGGCGACCGCCTCGGCGAACGGCAACTGGTGTTCGCGCACGAGCTTCTCGCGCAGGGTCTCGCCGTCGATCAATGGCATCGTGAACCACAGGAGCCCCTCCGGCGTCTCGCCGGAGTCGTACACGGCGACGATGTGCGGATGCCGGAGATTCGCGGCGGTAATGATCTCTCGGCGGACGCGGTCACGACCGAGTTGTTCGACCAGCGGCCCATGCAGCACTTTCACCGCCACCGGTCGTTCATGCTTCGTGTCACGGGCGCGATACACGGTGGACATGCCGCCGCGACCAATCTCCCCTTCGATCACATAGCGCGCGCCCAGGTCCACAGTCGCCAAACTAGCACGACCGTCAAGTCTTGTCGCCCCAGATGCGTGACACGGTGGGGAGCTCCACCCGACCGCGCGAGCGACCGAAGTCGATCGTCAGGTCGTGATCGAGCCGCACGCGCGCGCCTTGGCCGACGACGCACTTCTCGCCGTCGGCATACGACGCGGTCCATGCCATCGTGGACAGGTTGTGAAGGCCGAGGGCGTTGGCATCGTCGGGATGCGGTTCGACGCGGGCGATGGCGCCGTCAGGCTTGGCTGATACCAACCCGACAATGTCACCTTCGCCCAGTTCGGCGCCCGGCGCGAGGCGCCATTGCGAAGCCGCCAGCACGAGGCGCATGGTCGAGCCGTCGCTCGCGCGCGGTTTGGCCCGACCGGTGGTGGCGAAGTTGAGGGCGCGCGTGGGCGAGATCTGCCGAGCCTTGAGTACCGCGGTGACCAGGGCGACCCAGCTGATCACGGCCGTCGTACTCGCCATGAGGAGGGTGATGACGCGGTCGACATCGCGATGGAACGCGGTATCCCACGCCCAATGGAGTGCGACCGCGATGCCAAACCCGGTCATGACAGACTTGAGACGGCCCCAGGGTCGCAGGGCGGCGAGGCCGATGTAGTAGCCGAACACGCCGGTCCACGCCATGTGGCCGGCCATCTGGTTCGCGAGCCGCGCGACCAAAATCTCGGTTTGCCCATGTAGCGCGACCATGAACTGCCCGAGCCAGGCCTGCGGATCGGTGCCGCCAGTCGAGAGGTGCTGGGCCGCGACCGATCGCATGGCATCGAACAGCGCGCGCGTCATGGGCATCCGGAGCGCCGACAATCCCCCGATGTACAACACGATCGTCTCGAAGCACGCGAACGCGGCGCCGGATGCGACGCCGATCAGAATGCCATCGAGCGGCTCCCGCACGTGCGCCCGCTGCGCGTTCCACCACCAGGCGAGGAAAATCGGCGCCGCTTTGACCAGCTCTTCGAGCGGCGCCACCGAGACGAGCACGTGGAGCGACCACCGCTGGAAATCATCGACGCGTGGATCGGCGGCGCCCGTCGCGATCGCGGCAAATGGTAGGCGGAGCACGGCGAAGACGTTCGGCTGCAACAATACCAGCTCGACCGCCGCGGGCAGCAACAACAGCCACGGGCTCACGGGTTTGCCGGCGAGCCGATAGATCGCGTACACGAATGCGGCGGCGGCCGCGGGCCCCAGAATGAGGTTGAAGGCGGGAATCGGATATGCGGTGCCGTCACCGACGCGCAGCCAGTAGACCTGATCGCCGCCGGCGGCAACAGCCAGCGCGACCGCGACGAGCACCGCGACCAGCGCGGGTATGAGATACGCCTTTCGGTGAGCGGCGCGCACCCACCGCGCGCGCAGCGGAAAGAGCTCGGATATCGTCGGTTGGGTGCCGCGCTCCATCATCGATGTCGGGAGACGCGCGCCAGGAGCCGCGCCACGAAGGCGGATGCCGGATTCTCCTCGCGCAGCGCTCGATACTCCTCGGCGGCATGCGGCCAGTCTCCCGACCGCTCAGCGAGCGCGCCCTTCACGAGATGGCCCTCCGGCGCCGGACCTGTCGTCGACCCATCGCGCAATGGGACACCGCGCAGCGCGTCCACGGTCCATCCGCTGTCACGCGACGAAAGTCCCTGACCACCCCGCAGCTGGCCGCTGGCATCGAGCGATAGGTCCCGGCCGCCATCGTGCACCACTCCGTTCGCCGCATCGACCGATGCCATGAGCGCGGCGCCGCTGTCCGGCCGCGCGGCACGACTCAACCACCACACGCCCGTGGCCACCACCAGCGCCGCCGCCAGTCCGGCGACGAGCCGGCCGATCGCGCGGGGACGTCCCTTGGCGTAAGCATCCACTTCGGCGACAAAACTCCCCATCGCCATGATCTCGGCAAAGCGAGCGCGACACCGCTCACAGGCCGCGAGATGATCGTCGGCGTCCAACAGGGCCCGCGGTGCCAGCGTGCCGTCCCGCATCTCCGCGAGGATGGCGTCATCGACATGCGTCACGGCCGCTGTCCTCCGTCCACGACCCGCCGGATCTCGGCCTTGGCCTTCGACCGAAGCGCTGCAATCGCATCGTCGCCCAGTCCGAGCGCCGCACCGATCACCGTGTCCTTGAGCGGCACGCGCCGCAAGAGCAGCGCGAACCGCTCATCGTCGCTCGCGCATCCCTCCGCGAGGCGACGCTCCGCCTCATCCAACGGAATCTGCCGCCAGAGGACATCGTATTGTGCGCTGGTCAGGGCGAGCGTGCGCCCCATTTCACGAACGGAGACGGCGCCATGGGTGAGAAACGTGAACAGGCCGTCGCCGCGCGGCAGGTTGAGCAGGTATGCCGCTCGTCGTGCCGGCGCCAGCTGACGCACCGCCGCCCACACGCTGGCGGTGAGCTCCTTGAGCTCAACGACTTCGTCCGCGGTCGCCCGATCGTCGTACTCGACGTTGCCCAGCTCGTCCAGGTCCTGCTCCTCGGTCTCGGGCCCCGCGAACAGGGCGCGCACGAGCCGGACGAGCTGGGGCAACGGGACCGGGTGCTCGACCCGCGCGAAGAGTCTCGTGAGGATGTGATGCCAACCGGCGGGCTTGAGCCGCTCGACCGACCCGGCCGGGAGTGGGCCAACGCCCATCGTGGCCGGATCATCGAGGTAGCGGTTGATCGCCGCCGCATTCAATGGCGGCCGACCGTCCTCTTTCCACCGGGTCAAGCCCGCGAGCGGAGTCCGATCCGCGCCATCCCACAATCCAAATCCGCCGCGGTGGCCGGCGCGCGTGAGAAAGTAGTGCAGGCGGTCCCGCGTCTGGCGCCACGCCGGATTGCGCTCATCGAACAGATCACGGCACGCCCACATCGCGAGTCGGGCGGCGAGCGCGCGAGCATCTCG
>DASRDS010000358.1:0-5468 GCA_035652495.1 Gemmatimonadaceae bacterium | reverse complement strand
CCAATCCAGGATGTCGATCGGCAAAGCTTGCCGGGCCCTCCCGGCAGCCATCGACAGACTAGCCGCGACCGCCGCATAGATGGCGCCGGCGGCCAGGCTGGCCGAGACGTGGATGGCGATGTTGCCAGCCCGGGGGGGCATACGGTCGAGGGGCCACCGCCGCCCCATCCGGAAGATCAGGGGCGTCAGTGCAGCCCATACGTACCATGGCGGCACCTCCGACAGGAGCACCCGCCACAGCGCCACACTGTGGCCATTTTGCGCCAAGAACATCTCCGTCTCGAAAACGGAGAGGAGCGCGGGCACCGTCCAGATCGCGAGGACGACCGGCCAGCCGAGCATAGCTCCAAGATACACTTGCGCCCATCGTCCCTCAGCCAAATACTGGGGGTCCCTGTGACTGAGACTGAGCAGGACTTCTGGTCGCCGCTCTCCGCGCGCGATCCGATCAGCGGTTTCCCGATAGCCTCCCGAGCGGGCCCGCTCGTATTTGTCGCCGGTGTATCGGGCCTCGACACCCGCGGCACAGGCCGGCCGCCGCTCGACACGCGCGGCCAGTGCCACCATGCACTGGAAACAATGCGTTTAGTCCTGGCCACGGTCGACGTGTCGCTCGCCGATGTGTGCCAGATGACCATCTACATGGCGAACGAAGCCGACCGGCAGGAAGTCGTCGTGACCATGCGCGCGGCCTTCATCCCCCGGCTCCCCTCGGCCACGTTTTTCGTCCTGCCGCTCAAACCGGACGAAAAAGTCCGGATCTCGGCCATCGCGGTCCGGGGCGAGGTGGTCGGCGGCGCGCGCCGCAAGCGCGTGCTCGGCACGCTCACGTAACCGTTCACACTCGTGGTGACGGACGCGCTCGCCTTCATCCTGCATTCCGTCGCCGCGCCAGCCCGCGCGGCGTTCGCCGGGATTCTCTCGGTCATCGCGGCGATCGGCCGCCTCGTGCGGAGCGCCACCGCGCCCGCCAGCGCCGGGTGGCTCGGCCGGCGGGTCGCGTTCCAACAGCTGCGGTTCACGGCCGTCCAGGCGATCCCGCTGGTCGCCATGGTCGCCGCCTGCCTCGGCGCGACCGTCACACTCGAGGCCCACGCACGAGCGGCCCAACTCGGACTGTCCGAGACGGTCGCCCGCACCCTCGGCATTCTGGTCGTGCGGGACGCCGGCCCACTGCTGGCGGCTGTAATCGTCACGGCGCGATCAGGCACCGCCATCGCGGCCGAAGTCGCGACCAGCCGGCTTTTGGGCGAAACCGACGCATTGGCTGGCATGGGCATCGATTTAGTGCAGTTCTACGTGATCCCGCGCATCATCGGCGTCGCGGTCGCCACCGCGCTGCTCACCGTGTACTTCGTCGCCATCACCCTCGGCGTCGCGATCGTCATCGCCGCGATCAAAGGGATCGCCAGTCTCTCGGCGTATACCGACACGCTGCGCGGCGTCCTTCGACCCGATGACTTGTTCTGGTCCGCGGTCCGAGGCGGGGCGTTTGGCGCCGGCGTCGCGTGGCTCAGCGCGGCCGTGGGACTGCGCGCCCGCGGCGGTCAGGCCGATGTCCCACGCGCCGTGACCCATGCGGCGGTCCGGTCGATCATGCTGCTCGCCGTGACGTCCGCCGTCTTAGTCGTGATCTGGTCATGACAGCCATAAGATTGCACGGTGTCTGTCCTCCTGATGACACAGAATGGTGCCGGCCGACCGACATAGACATCGCGGAGGGTACGTTCTTTGTAATCCGGACAACGCCGAGCCGCGCGGGACGGCTCGCGCGCCTGGCGCTCGGTCTCATTGAACCGGCGGAAGGCACCGTCGAAGTGCTCGGCGTCGAGGTTCACTCCGCCAGCCGTGCCGCGCTCGACAAAATGCGTCGTTCGATCGGTTCCGTGCTGCAACCTGATGGCCTGCTCGGTACGTTCTCGCTCGAGACGAACCTCGCGCTCGCGGCATCCGTGCGCGGTGCCCTCCTCAAGTCGGAATCTCGCGGCGCGGCACGTGAAGTTCTCGCGCGCTGCGGACTGTCGAGTCTCGCGCAAACCCGTCCGGGGACGTTACCTCCGGACTCGCGACAGACCGCGGCACTCGCCCGAGCGCTCGTGTGTCAGCCGGCGATGGTCATTCTCGACGACCCGATCGCGGCCGTCAAATCGCGCTCGGCGGTCGAGCTGTATCGCCTGTGCCGCGAGATGTCGCGCACGGTCGTGATCCTCACGCATCGCCGCAACGACGTGCTCTACGATCTCGCCGACGTCGTCGCGCTGTGGGACTCGGAGGGATTCCGGACCGATGCCGCGGCTTGATAAGGGCGACATCACCGTTGGCCTGGCCGTGCTCGTCGCGGCCGGCCTCGCCATCGGCGCGATGGTCTGGCTGTCCTCGCCCCTGCGACGCGACACGGGCAAAGGCGCGCTCTACACGGAGTTCTCCAACGTCGCGCATCTCTCGACGCAGGACCCGGTCTATCTCCAGGGATACCAGGTGGGCACGGTCGATGAGATCACGCCACGGATCACCCGCGACGGAAAGGTGACCTTTCACGTCCGCATGAGCATCCAGTGGCGCCTCGCGGACAGCACGCGGCTCCTGCTCACGCAGGGGACCTTGGCGCATCTCGAGCCCGCGTTCCCCGTCGGATCGCCATCAATCGTCCTCGAGTTGCCGGCGAACGGTGGACAGCCGCTGGCTCCCGACGCGACGATCCAAGGATCAGTCGGCGCCAATCCGGTCGACGCCGTCGTCACACTCGCCGACAGCCTGACCGAGGAAATCAAACTGACACTCGGCAAGACCCGCGGCGCGCTCGACTCGCTGCAGATGGCCGCCGGCCTGGCCGCGCGCGGCGTACGCTCGACAAACAACGCGATCCCGAACCTCGCGGCCGGCATCGGTCGCGACCTCGTATCGCTCGACAGCGCCATCGCCAGCGTCCGCGGCATGCTTGGGCCCACGACGGCAACCGCGGACTCGGCCCGCGCGCTCCTCGGCTCGACGCGCCGGGCGATCGACGATCTCTCGCACTCCGTGCAAGGTCATGATGCGAACATCAGCCGCATCATCGCCAACCTCGACACCACGTCCGCGCTGCTACAAGACTTCGTGCGCCAGATCGAGGCCAAGCCGACGCGCTTACTGACGGGCGTGACGCCCGCTCCCAAGTACAACCGCGCGGTTCACTGACTTCGTTCGACCGTGACCGCGGTCCCGTAGCAGAGCACTTCGGTCGTTCCTCTGTAAATCTCGGTGGCGTCGTAGCGCACGCCGATCACGGCATTCGCGCCCATCTCGTCCGCGTGGCGACACATGATCTCGAACGCCTCGATGCGCGCGTGCTCGCAGAGCCGCGTGAACACCGTAATGTTCCCGCCGACAAGCGTTTGCAACGACCCGCCAATCGTACCGAACACCGACCGTGACCGCACCGTGATGCCACGCACGATGCCGAGCGTGCGCACGGTGCGGTAGCCTTCGATCTGGAACACCGTCGACGTCATCTGTACGTCCATGTCGTCCCCCGTCGAGTAATGGCGTGGCGTCGCGTGTTCCCAATACTGGCGCGGCGCCAGTCACGCCGCCAGCTTGTGTTACATGACATCCAAGACGAGCGCGACCTGGTATCGCTGGAACGACATGCCGAAAGAGACGCTGTCGGATACCCTCGCGCGCCGGCTGATCACTGGCGATCAGATGATGCTGGCGCATGTGTACCTCAAGAAGGGCTGCGTAGTGCCGAAGCACTCGCATCACAACGAGCAGCTGACCTACATCCTCGAGGGCGCGCTCAAGTTCACGCTTGGCGAGAACCAGGACGAGGAAATCATCGTCCGCGCCGGTGAAGTGCTGCATCTCCCATCGAACTTGCCGCACATGGCGCTGGCGATTGAGGATACACTCGACGTCGACGTTTTCTCGCCGCCGCGTCAGGACTGGATCGACAAGACCGACGCCTATCTCCGTAAGTAGACTCGTCATTGCCGCCCCGGCGAGCGGGGCGGGCAAAACCACGATCGCCGTCGGGTTGATGCGGGCATTTCGTGCCCGTGGGTTGTCCGTTGCCCCATTCAAGATCGGGCCGGACTACATCGACCCGACGCACCATCGCGCCGCCGCGGGCCGTCCCTCGCGGTCGCTCGACACGTGGATGCTCTCATCTGACGCGGTGCTCGGCGTCTTCGCCCGCGGCACCGCCGGCGCAGGCGCCGGGGCGGTCGCGGATGTCGATATCGCAATCATCGAGGGCGTGATGGGTCTGTTCGACGGCCGCGCTGGACCGCCGCCGAACGGGTCCACCGCGGAAGTCGCCACACTGCTGCAAGCACCGATCATTCTCGTCCTCGACGCCCGCGCCATGGCGCAAACGGCCGGCGCGATCGTGCTCGGCATGACGTCCGCGATGCCTGGTGTGCGCATCGCCGGCGTCATTCTCAATCGCGTGGCTGGTGAGGCGCATGCGGCTATGTGTCGGACGGCCATCGAGGATGTGGCTGGCGTGCCGGTGCTCGGATGGCTGCCGCGCGATCCCGCCATCGGCATACCTGAGCGACATCTAGGTCTGTTGCAATCTCATGAACACCCGATCGACTTTGATCGTCTTGTCATGCTGATCGAAGAACACGTTGATATCGATGCGATGATACGCGTCGCCCAAGCGGCGCCGTCGTTGGAGCTCGCCGAGCCAGCGGTGATTGAAGCGAAGCGAAAGGCCGTCATCGGCGTGGCAAGAGATGCCGCATTCAGCTTTTACTATGAAGACAGCCTGGATCTCCTGCGAGCGTATGGAGCAGAGATAAAGTTCTTCTCGCCGCTAGCGGACGAAGCACCACCAGAAGACGCAGGCCTACTCTACTTCGGCGGCGGATACCCGGAATTGCACGCGGAAGCATTGGCGGCCAACACGCGAATGCTGAATGCCGTGAGGGCATTCAAAAAGCCGATCTACGCCGAATGCGGAGGCCTCATGTACCTCTGCGAAGGCCTGGCAGGCCTGATCCCGGCGGTGGCCGAGATGAGCCAGAAGCTGACGATGGGCTATCGCGAGCTCGAGGTACTCGCCGACTCGCCCCTAGCCGTCAAAGGACAACGCCTCCGAGGCCACGAGTTCCACTACTCGACCATCACGCCGACCGGGTCGGCGGATGCGGCGTATCGCCTGCCCGATGGTCGCACGGAAGGCGTGATCACGCAAAACGTTCTGGCATCGTACGTTCACGTGCACCTCGGCAGCGACCCACGTCTAGCCGAACGCCTCGTTGACACCGCCGAGAGAGGGTCCGTCTGAAGGCAAACACCCCTCAGGAGACCCCGGTGCGGCCCGGCGGTTCGTCGTGCCCTAGCGTTACGTTTAGCACATGAAGTGGTTTGATCGTACGTGGTCGTTCGATCTTCCGGTCGCCGCATTCGATGAGCTCGTGCAGCGTCTCGGCAGCACCGCTGACAGAATGACGGAGCTGGTCGCCGGTGCGACCGACGGT
>DASRDS010000357.1:0-11139 GCA_035652495.1 Gemmatimonadaceae bacterium | reverse complement strand
GCTCTCCCAGTATGATCACTTCGGCCGCCCGCTGCGAGACATCTGGACGGATCATCCCGACCTGCGTCCCTACGTTCCACTCACGCCGAGCCAAGCACTGGGCGAGACCAACGTCGCCACCGGTCCCGACCACTTGGATTTCTCGCGGCCGGATCGCGTCGATGATGCCCTATTCAACCACCTGCTCTGGCAGCAAGTCAAAGGCTCCGGCGCACCCTACCCCGCCATCCGCCGAGCTCCCGTGCAGGAGCTGGTGCGCAGTCAGTAGAAGGGCGGTGGGCGCGCTCGGGGGTAGTTACAAGCGGATCCAGTGCTCCGGCGCGCTGACCCAGCGGGCGATGCGCCAGGAGCCGTCCGGCTGACAGCGCCATAACTCCGAGCCGCGAATCTGCCGCGAGACCGTGACGCTCGTGCCGGGGAAATGACGGACTTCTTTCCAGACGTCGTGAACGGCGGCGAGGCGTGATGAGACGGCGACCTCGTCAACGTTGATCTCGTACGTCACCGTCGCCGCGCCGACCGATTTATCGAGGCCCGCGGCCGCGTATGCGGCGCTGTCAGAGAATTCTGGGCCGCGGGGGAACCAGCCGGTGACGGGAGCGGCCCAGATCGTACCGCTCGCGGCATCACCGCTGTTCACCTGCGCGACCCACTGGGCCAGCCGTGCACGGATGGCGACGGCCGCTGCGGCGCTATCCTGCGTGGTGCACGGCGACGGCGATTGAGCCGTCGCGGCAACGGCCGTCGACATCATCACCGCCGCAAGAACGTACAAGCGAGGCACGATCGCACGGGATAAGTTGCGCATTTTGCGTTCATTATCTTTGCCTCAGCCACCTCCGGCGTCCAGCCCTTGGTGGGCGCGGCGGTGACAGCACCGCTCGGGAGCGCTGCCAAGAGAGCTCGGCCGAGGTCCATCGTGGTTTCGGGCTTGCAACAGTGAGTCACGTGGGACACCGTGTCCCGTTCGCTTCATTCACGCTGAGGCTGTCAGCATGTTCAATCATCACGATGCCATGGCGACGGTCGCCGTCAAAGACGTGAAGGCCGCGCGGCAATTCTATGAAGCGACGCTCGGGCTCACCGTCGCCGACGAGTCGATGGGCGCGATCACCTATCAGAGCGGCAAGGCGCGACTCATACTCTATGAGTCGCAGTTCGCGGGAACCAATCAAGCGACGACCGTCACCTGGCGCGTCGGCGATGAGATCGAGGCGATCGTGAAATCGCTCGGTGGCAAAGGCGTGAAGTTCGAGCACTACGATTTTCCGGACGTGAAACGGCAAGGCGACATTCACCTCGCCGGGAATCTGCGTATGGCGTGGTTCAGGGATCCCGCCGGCAACATCTTGGCACTGGTCAGCGGATGACGCGCTCGCGGTACTGGACGCCTCGGGGCCTCGCCGGGGTCGAACTGCTGCGCTGGGATGCCAGCACGCATCGCTACGCGCGACACTCCCACGAGGGCTACGCGATCGGCGTCGTTCAGTGCGGCGCCCATGCATTCACGGCACGCGGGCGGAAGTGGACCGCCGTGCCGGGGTGCGTCATCGTCGTCAATCCCGAGGATGCGCACGATGGCCGGCCGGCGGTGCGCGACAGTGCGTATTCGTATCGCATGATGTACGTCGAGCGCAACGCGATGGCGCTCGCTGGCACGCCGTTCTTTCGCGAATGTGTCGTCACGGATGGCGCGCTGGCTGGGCGCTTGCTCGAGATCCATCGGGCGCTCGAACGTCCCGAGGCGCGACTCGAGTGCGATACGCTGGTTACGACCGCCCTGCGAGAACTGGCAGAGCATCACGGTGGGGTGCGACTTGGAACCGACACGTCCGGTAAGCGCCAACCGGAGGTCTCGGTCATACTCGAGTACCTTACCGAGCATTTCGCCGAAGAATGCTCCCTCGCGGATCTCGCCGCACTCGCCGGCGTCAACCGGTTTCAATTACTGCGTGCGTTCCGGCAACAGGTCGGCCTACCGCCGCACCGCTTTCAGACTCAGCTCAGGTTGAGGCGTGCCAAAAGAATGCTTACAGGGGGCCAGTCCGCGGCGAGCGTCGCCAGCGCCGTCGGGTTCTCGGATCAGAGCCATCTCATCCGAAAGTTCAAAGCGGCATACGGCGTCACCCCAGGCGCAATAACGTTCAATCCAAAGCGACGGCAGTAGGCTATGATCGCGCCATGTCGTTTCATGACGAAGACATGAAAGCATGGCGCCACGACATTCACACGCACCCAGAGCTGGCGTTCCAGGAACATCGAACGTCCAATCTCGTCGCCGGTCTCCTCGAAGATTTCGGCCTCGAGGTGCATCGGGGACTCGGCGGCACCGGCGTAGTCGGCACGCTGCGAGCCGGAACTAGCAACCGCGCGATCGGCCTGCGGGCCGACATGGATGCCTTGCCCATCCGCGGCATCATGCACGCATGCGGCCACGACGGCCACACCGCGATGCTGCTCGGCGCCGCGCGACATCTCGCCGAGACGCGAAACTTCGACGGCGTCGTGCACTTCATTTTCCAGCCCGCCGAGGAAAATGAATGCGGCGGACAGCGCATGATCGAGGACGGATTGTTCGAGCGGTTCCCGGTCGAGACAGTATACGGCATGCATAACTGGCCCGGACTGCCCGCTGGATCGTTCGGCGTGCGCGTCGGACCGATCATGGCCGCCGATGACAAGTTCGAGATCACGATCTCCGGCCGCGGCGCGCACGCCGCCATGCCGCAGTTCGGCGACGATCCGATCGTCGCCGCCGCCGCTCTCGTTGGCGCGATCCAAACGATCGTCAGCCGCCTGTCAGATCCACGCGACCCGCTCGTGATCAGCATTACGCAGATCCACGGAGGCAACACCTGGAACATCGTCCCGGAGCGCGTCGTGCTGCACGGGACCGCGCGATACTTGACGCCGGCGCTTCGCGAGACGCTCCGCGATCAGTTGGGGCACATCGTTGATCACGTGTCGGCGACGTACGGCGTGACCGCCGTGATCGCGTACTACAAGCCGATCCCACCTGCGGTGAACGCCGCGGGCCCCACGGAGCGCGCCATTCGCGCGGCCGTTCAGGTAGTCGGCGCGGAGCACGTCCTGCGAGACGTCGCCCCGAGCATGGGGTGTGAGGACTTTGCGTTCATGCTGGCAGCGCGGCCGGGGTGCTACCTTTGGATCGGCAACGGCCCGATCGTGGATGGCGTCGGACTCCATAGCCCGCTCTACGAGTTCAATGACGCGATCCTGCCGATCGGTGCCAGCTACTGGTCTACGTTAGTCGAACGCGATCTCGCGCGGAGTTGAAATGCCGATTTTGATCGACGCGCCGGCCGTCATCCCCGCCGCCGGCAACAAGCCCAAACGCATCGAAGAGTACGCCGGACGCATGCGCTCCGGTCACGGGACAGTGAGCGTCGCCCGGATGGTTTCTCCCGAAGGATGGGTCGAACCCGGACAACGCCCCGAGTTCGAGGAGATCACGGTCGTTCTGCGCGGCATGCTCCGCGTCGAGCACGAAGGCGGCTCACTCGATGTCACTGCGGGTCAGGCCGTCATCGCGCGGCCCGGCGAGTGGGTGCGCTACGGCAGCCCCTCGGCCGGCGGGGCCGAGTACGTGGCGATCTGCGTGCCGGCGTTCTCGATGGAGACCGTTCATCGGGACGTTTGAAGTTCGTGCGAATCTGGTCAAGCGTCTGGTGTGACGCATCCGTCGTACGCATGTTGCAGCATGATCATCTCCGCTAGCCTCATCGCGAGCCTGATGCTCACGCCGGCGTGCGCATCGCCCGAATACCACCAATTCGACTTCTGGCTCGGCGACTGGACCGTGACCGCGCCGAACGGCAAGATCGCCGGCACGAACACCATCGATCGTCCGCTCGGCAGCTGTGTGCTGCAAGAGCACTGGGTCGGCAAGGGCGGGACCAATGGGTCCAGCTTCAACATCTACGATGCCACCCGCAAGCAATGGCATCAGACCTGGGTCGACAACCAGGGCGTCCTGCTACTCCTCGACGGAGCCTACACGGACGGCAAGATGGTCATGAGCGGACCTGGTGTGAATCGGACCGGGTCCGCGATCATCAATCGCATCACCTGGGAACGGCAACACGGCGATCCCGATCGCGTCCGTCAGCTCTGGGAAACGTCGGCTGACGGCGGCAAGACCTGGCAGACCGCGTTCGACGGACTGTACACGCGGAAGGCCGCGAAATAGTCGGTGGCGCGAGATGCGCAGGGGGGCCGGAGGCATTTTATTTACCCCGCCATGCCCCCGTTTGCCCAGCGCACGCGCAGCCTGCTGCTTCGGCTTTTTGGCCCGCGCGTCGGGAAGCGACCCGCGCAAGCAGCCGCGGCCGTCACGGATCTTCCCGAGTGGGCACAGACCACGAAGAAGCGCCGCGCTCATGTCCGGCGTATGGTCGCGCTGCTCAACGAATGGGCCGACGAAATGGACGTGACGTCGGAGGAGCGCAAGCGGTGGCTCACGGCGTGTTGGCTGCACGATGCGCTGCGGGACGCTGAGCTGCCGGAGGGAATCTCGCATGGTCCCGCGGCGGCCGAGCTCGCGGCATCGCACGGGGAGACGGATCGCGGGGTGCTGAGCGCGGTCCGGTATCACAGCGTCGGGTACGCTCGGTGGGACGACGTCGGGAAAATGTTGTACCTCGCGGACTTCCTCGAGCCGGGGCGCAAGAGTCGCCGCAAATGGCGGGCGCAGCTGGCGAAGCGCGTGCCCAAGGATCGCGATGGCGTGCTGCGGCAGATCCTCGCGCAGCAAATCCGGTCGCGTCTCAGACGGGAGCGGCCCGTCGAGCCACTCACCGTCGAGTTCTGGAACTCGTTGACGCGCCGACGAGACTAAAGGCTAAAGGCGAAACAGGTAACTGACTTTCACGATCAGCCCATCTTCCTCGCGCTGAAGATCGTGAAAGTGAAAGGCGTCCGGCTCCGTGAGCGTCGCGCCGTAGCCCAGGAGAAAGACGGTCCCCGGCGTCGGCTGGAACGAGAACAGCACATCCTGACGGAAGTCACGCGTCGGCGAAAGCCCGATTGCCTCAGCCGTCGCCAAGTCGACGAGGATCGGCGCGCCCGAGCGCGGGTCCACGAGCGGCGCTTGCTGCTGCGCGGTGTACTGGCCAACGTAACGGAAGAAGATGGCCGACGTGATCTGATACTCGACCTTGAGCCGCGGGATGTTGGCGGTCACGGACCGCGTGCCATCACGGACGCGGTCGAACGTCTGGTGCGTCCACAGGCCGTCGAACCGCAGCGACCGCGTTGGATGCCAGACGACCTCCGCCTGAAGCGCGGTCTCCGTCCCTTCGGCCGCCTCGGCGAAGATCGGCGCCTCGCCGTAGGTGAATGAGAGCGTGCCATAGATCGAGCGGTTGGGCGTCGTAATGCTCGTCATCTGCGCCCACATGTTGTGCAGGCCCTTGGGCAGCACGAACGGCACCGTGTCGGCGCCCCGCACTTCGCGATAGCCCGCGTACGACGCCGGGTTCCAGAGTTGCAGGCTATTGAGCGCCTCTGCCTGAACCGTCCATCCGCCGCGCAGGTTCGCCGTCCACGTGTTGTTCAACGTGCTCTCGAACGGACCGTGCAGTCGTGTGATGGTGCCGTAGGTCCACAGGGGGTTATAGAAGAACTGCACCGACAGCTGCTCGAGGAACGCCCCCGGAGCCCCGTACCAGCTCCAGCGATTCCCGGTATTGATGCGTTCATAGCCGACGCGATTGACGAAGCCGCTCGCCGCCTCGAAGCCCGGGCTAAAGCCCTGGAGCTCGAAATGGTTGCCGTACGCGCGGCCGGTGCGATCGAACAGCGTCACGTCCCAGAGCGTGCCCGGACGGTATCCGTTGGCATCCTGCGTCCACGACTGCCCGAACTGGACGGAGGAGAACCACATCTTGCCCCACAGGTAGCGCGCATCGGCCGCCACGAGGCGGTTGTATGCGCCGCCCTCGACGCGATCCGTATAGACGAGACCGAGCGTGGTCGTCGGGCTCACATCTCGGCGCACCCGCAGGATGTTGAATATCGGGTGATCGCCCGTTGTGCTGTCTCGCGTGTCGACGGCGCCCAGGTAGGCGACGTTCGTGCCGCCGACCTGGCCGATCAGCTTGTAGCCCGCGTCGGGTTGGATGATGTCTCGCGTATAAATGAGCGTGTTCGGCGTGTCGAACAGCTCGAGCGCTTCGAGGAAGAACGGGCGCTTTTCGGGATAGAACAGCGCGAAGCGCTGGTTCGTGGTCACCTGGCCCACGTCCGCTTCGACTTGCGAGAAGTCGGGCCGGATGGTGCCGACGGCGGTCAGATTCGGCGTGATGCTCCATCGCGCGGTGCCGCCGGGATTGATCGTACCCCGATACGCGTATCCCGGTCCGGTCGTTTTCGGCGCGCCCTCGACTTTTTGCGTGAGCTCGGGATTCAGGTCGAGCACCAGGCCGCGGTGCATGTCCTGTAAACCAACGAGCGCGCCGGACTGGAGCAGATAGCTCGCCGAGGCGCGCACGACCGGCGTCCACGTTTGCTCATAGCCGCTATGCTGGACGACACGGTCGACCTGAAACCCCCAGTCCTGGGGACTTCTCCCCTGATAATGCAGGGTCTTAAACGGGATGCGGACCTCGACCTCGTAGCCCCACTCCGTCACGTGGCCGAGTGACTGGTAGACGTAGTCGGGATTGAGGTCGATCGAGGCGTCGAAGCGTCCGCCGCTGTTCTGGCCTCCGGCGGCGGACACGCCGCCATCGCCCCAGACGCCGTCTTCTTGCACGCCGAGCGGATTCACGGCGAAGAGGAAGGCTTGACGGTGGTTGTGGTAGGTGTCGAGGATCAGATTGACGTGATCATCGGCATCGATATTATCGCGATTCGCGAGCGTCGCGCGCACGACCGTCCCGTGCGACTCGAACGCGCGAATGCCGAAGTAGATCGCGTCGGGCGCATACCAGACGAGCACCTGGGTCGAGTCGCTCGCCGGGCGGCCGTCGACGGGTCGGTAATCCGAGAAGCCGTTGAGCAGCGCCGCCCGCCGCCAGACCGGCGCGTCGAGATGTCCGTCGATCGTGACCGACGTGTCGATGCGAGGAATATCGACTTGCGTGCGTCCCGCGCGGCCATTGTAGACATGCGACGAATCGAACGCGCCGGCGAGCGTCGCCAGCGCGTAAATATGTTGAATACCAAACACAGACGAAGATTACGTGCGCCGTCGCGCACTGCCTACCGGCTTTTTTGGACGATACGTCCGTTCAGCGGTTGCACGGGCCGCACGTCGTGCGGGTAGAGGGCCGCGAACGCGGCGATCTGTGTGGCGGAGAGGGTGACCGGCGTCTCGAGCACGATCCAGACGACGCCCTCGTTGCACGGCGGCGCGCCGATCGAACCCATGTACCGATAGTACGATCGGTCGCGCGGGATGAGGCCGAGCGGATTGATCTCGACACCGGGAATCTCGTGCTCGTCGCCTTTGACGGTGGGCATGTGATCCCAGATCTGTTGCACGAGCGGGCTCGCGGCGCCGGGCTCGATCATGACGACGACGCCCGCGATCTCACCGTCGCTCGCCCGATGCATGATGTGCGCCTCCATCGGGAACGGCTTGCCGTGGATGTACTCCTCGCTCGGCCGATGGAAATGGAACTGGGTCAGATAATAGCGTTTGTCGCCGACGACCAACGCGTTCGTGCTATCGTGATAGTTCACGCGAACGGTGTAGCCATTATTGATCAGATACTTGAGTGGACCGCTCCTGTAGTCGAATCGGATCGCGGGCAGGTCGGCTTTCTGCGCCGTGCTTATGTCGATGGGCGATTGGGCCTTGCCCGTCCGGCAGGTGGCGTAGCTCGGATCCAGGTCCGCCCAGTGTTCGCTCCCCCGCGGGCCATCGTAGCTCCAAGGGGTCTTCCATTGGGCCCGCGCCATGGCGGGCATCAGCAGGACCAGCCAGCAATAGGTTCGCATACCGTTTTAAGGTATCGCCGGCCGAGCGGCGACGGTTCGACCCTGGTCGAACTTCCCGCCCATTGATTAGCGTTACTCACGTATGCTGAACCTCGATCTCGATACGCTTCGGACGCTCGTCGTCGCCCATGACTTGGGCGGCTATGCCCAGGCCGCCGCCCGACTCGGCCGGACGCCATCGGCCATCAGCCTGCAGATGAAGCGCCTGCAGACCGACGTCGGCGCGCCGATCGTTCGCAAAGCCGGGCGCGGGGTCGTGCTCACCGAAGCCGGCGAGATCGTCCTGCGCTACGCCCGCCGCATGCTCGCGCTCAACGATGAAATGCTCGATACCGTGCGCGGCGCGGCGCTCGTCGGACGCATTCGCATCGGGGTATCGCAGGATTTCGCCGAGAGCGTCCTGCCGCCGGCGCTGTCGCGATTCACGAAGCTCTACCCGCTGGTGCAGCTCGAGGTTCGCATCGAGGGAAACGGCGCGCTCGTCGAAGCGATCGACAAGGACGACATCGACCTCGCCCTCGTCGTTGGCCACGCCAATCGGCCGACCGCCATTCCCCTCGGCGACATCCAACTCGTGTGGATCGCCGGACGCGAGTTCGTGCGGCGCGATGGGCCGCTGCCGCTCGTCGTCCTCGGGCCCCAGTGCGTATTTCGCAAGCAAGCCATCGATCAGCTCGACGCGGCCGGGCATCCGTGGCGTATCGCGGCGGTGAGTCCCAGCCTCGCCGGGCTGTGGGCGCTGGGGCAGGCCGGCCTCGGCGTCACGGTCCGGAGCGCGCTCGGCGTGCCAAAGGCACTGATCTCCGGCAAGACGCTGTTCGACCTGCCAACCCTCGGCGCGTTTCCCGCGACGCTGCATACGCCGGCCGGGCGGTTGAGTCCCGGCGTCGAGCGGATGCGCGACATCCTTCGCGACATCGCCACCCGAACACTAGACTATCAGTCATGAAAATTCTTTCGACGGTCGCGGCGTTCGCGATGTTCGGGAGTCAGGCGGGCGCGCAGTATGACGTGTACGGCGTTCGATTCGCGGGCCTCGCGGCGTTTCCGATGAACGCCCTGGTCTTGCACGCGGATTCGACGCGCAAGCAGGAGCTCGCGTTCATCGTATGGGCGCTGCGGCCGGCCGGCGATCCGAAACACGCCGTGCTCTTCGACGCGGGGTTCTACCGCGACAAGTTCGTGCAGTCGTGGAAACCGACGAACTTTCAGAAACCGTCCGAGGCGATCGCGAAGATCGGGCTCGCGCCCGACGCGATTACCGACGTCATCATCTCGCACATTCACTGGGACCATGTCGACGGCGCGGATCTCTTTCCGCGCGCTCGGGTCTGGATCCAGAAGGACGAGTACGATCATTACGTCGATGCGAACGGGTTGCCGAAGTCTCGGACCGTCGATACCGCTGACGCCGCGATGCTCGCGCAGCTGAAGAAAGCCGGGCGGCTGCGGCTCATCGACGGCGATGGCAGGGAGATCATTCCCGGCATCACCGTCTACACCGGCGGCCGGCATACCTACGCTTCGCAGTATATCGGTGTGCGGACCGCAAAGGGCATCGTCGTCCTCGCGTCCGACAATGCGTACACGTATGAGAACCTCAACAAGCACGCGCCGATCGCGCAAACGTTCTCGCTGGCTGATACGATCGCGAATGTCGCGGCACAGGATCGCATGCGGCACATCGCGAGCGACCCCAACCTCATCGTGCCCGGACACGACCCCGAGATCTTTACGCGATTCCCCACTCCCGGATCCGGTGTCGCCAAGGTGAACTGAATGGCCGGCACCGGAGTAGCTGGAATATGCGATTTCACTCACTCGTACTCGAGCGACCGGCGCCGACCCCGGAGGCGAGCCGCGACTTCATGGCCGCCCAGCTCGAGTTTCATACCGACGCGTGGGACCTGGCGCAGGATCTGAAACACGGCATCACCGAGATCGTGGTGGTCGACGCTCGGGCGAGGGATCTCTATGCCAAAGGACACATCCCCGGCGCTATCAGCTTTCCGCACCGGGAAATGACCCCCGAGTCGACGAAAGAGCTCGACCGGAATAAGACGTACGTCGTGTACTGCGACGGTATCGGCTGTAACGGATCCACGAAAGGCGCCTATAAACTCGCCGCGGCCGGATTCCGGGTGAAAGAGCTACTCGGCGGTCTCGACTACTGGACCCGAGACGGACACCCGATCGAGCGTCTCCACGCGGTTGAGCACGGCATTGAACACCGTTGACGGCACACGCAAGCCCGCGTCGCTCTCGTAGCGCGCGCGCTGCGCATCGAGCGCATCCGACTGCGTCAGCGCCGCGAGCTGATCGAAGTACCCGAATCGCGCGTCGACCGCCTCGTTCACCTGTGGCATCGCGCCCCAGACGTCCCACGGCAGCATCTCGACCCGATTCAGCGCCGACAAATCGCGGATGATCTCGGCGGCGACGAACCAGAGCCCGCGCAGATTGCCGACGAAGATGCCATAGCGGGCCGGATCGGCCTTCCCCGCCCGGCACAAATCCCACGCATGACCCGCGATGATGAAGCGATCATGCGGAACGTCGAGCGGATCAAAGTCGAACTTGAGCCGGCCGCGCCACACGTCGTCCAGCTGCGGGTCCACGAGAACCCAACGCGATTCCTCCGCGTTCCAGTACTCGCCAACCACATGCTCCTCGGCGTTCGGCGGATTGAAGTACGTCCCGAAGCCCTGGCGATACCGAGCCGGAATCCCGTGCGCTCGAAGCATGGCGACGAACAAGAGCGAGAAGTGATGGCAGACCCCGACGAGGCGCTTTTCCGGCGGACGCGCGACGGTCAGCGGCGAGGGATCGATGGCGAAGATGCGATCCAGCATCTCGTCTACGTGACGGATATGGCTCTCGGTGCTTCGCGCCTCGGATACCGTCACGCCATAGGCCGACGCCATGTACTGATGGATGACGAGACCCTGCACGATCTGCGATAGTGCGGCTGGGTTTGCTGGCAAGCTGGTGAGATCGTGCGATCCCGATAACGTCATTGGGCCCGGCCGGGTGTAGAAATCGTGTGTCATGATGCCAGATACGCGTCGAGGCGATTGAACGAAGATTGCCAGCCACCCAAATGCCCGTCGCGCTCCGAGGGCGACTTGAACCGGCGCTGACCGAAGATCATTTCGGTCTGATCGCCGCGTTCGA
>DASRDS010000356.1:0-4760 GCA_035652495.1 Gemmatimonadaceae bacterium | reverse complement strand
GGGTCGGTGCTCTTTCTCAGCGTGGTGTTTGTCGTCGTCAATTTGATTACGGACATTCTGTACGCGGTCGTCGATCCGCGGGTGCGATATGACTGATATGACGGATTCGCTGTGGAGCGATGTGGACGAGTACGTCGGTGGATTGCTCGTACCGTCGGACGCGAAGTTCGATGCCAGCAGTCTGCCGGCAATCGCCGTCTCGCCGGCTCAGGGACAGTTCCTCTATCTCATCGCGCGCGCCGTTCGGGCGCAGCGCATTCTGGAGATCGGCACACTCGGCGGATACAGCACGATCTGCCTCGCACGGAGCGGCGGGCGGGTTATTACACTGGAAGTGAGCGCCGAGCATGCGGCGGTCGCGAAAGCGAACATCGCCCGGGCCGGGTTCGCTGACCGCGTCGAGATTCGCGTTGGGCCGGCGCTCGAGACGTTGCCT
Source organism: Gemmatimonadaceae bacterium (assembly GCA_035652495.1). Lineage (GTDB taxonomy): Bacteria > Gemmatimonadota > Gemmatimonadetes > Gemmatimonadales > Gemmatimonadaceae > DASRDS01. The sequence continues at coordinate 4,324 of DASRDS010000356.1, read as the reverse complement.
GATCTCGATGGGCCGTTCGATCTCATCTTCATCGACGCGGACAAGGAGACGTACCCGCAGTATCTCGCTGCATCGCTAGCGCTGTCGCGCCCGGGCACCGTCATCATCGCGGACAACGTCGTGCGCGACGGCGAGGTCGCGGATCCCGAGTCGAGCGATCCGCGTGTGCACGCGGTGCGACGCTATCTGGAGCTGCTCGCGGCCGAGCCGCGGGTGGAGTCGACGGTCATTCAGACCGTCGGCAGCAAGGGCTACGACGGGTTCGCGATCTCCGTCGTGCGGTAATCAACAAACCACCGCACACGATCGAGAAAGCGCTCCAGCGTCGCGAAGCCGTTGTTGGTGTACCACCAGCCACCCTGATACCGAAACGACAGCTTCACCCCGTTCTGCATAGCGATCACTTCGAGGATGTCCTGTCGACGGCTGAACTCATTGTGCGGCGCCATCGCGACCCCATATGGCTCGTACGTGTGCGTCGACACGTACATCCCGTCGGCATACGGCGACGCGAGCACCTGCTCGATGAAGTCGATGAGATGCCCCACCGGCTTGTGACGCTGCAACAAGTTATGAAAGACCTGCTGAGCGCGCTCCCACGTGCGCCGTTCGTCAGTCATCGGTCTGGCCGAAGATAGCCATATTCGAACTATGCCCCGGCGCGGCCTTCTTGTCGGGGTAAATCCAGTGCACCGCCTGATTGACGGCGATAGCGGCCTCTCCGAAACCGGTGGCGATAAGCTTGAGCTTTCCGGGATACGTCGTGATGTCACCGGCCGCATAGATGCCGGGCCGGCCGGTCTCCATGGTGCTGTTCACGACAATCTCGTGATTCTCGAGACGCATTCCCCACTCGGCGAGCGGGCCGATGTCTGAGTGATAGCCGAGCATCGCGAGGACCGCGTCGGCTTCGACCTCACGGGTGGTCTTTGCTTTTGAGTCGCGAAGCGTGATGCTGGTCAGATGGCTGTTTCCCGAGACGCCGGCGAGGTCATGAAACGTATGAAGCGACGCGCGGCCCTCCTGAACCGCGGACTGCAGCTGCCGAACCGTCGCGCCGTGCGCGCGGAAACGGTCCGTGCGGTGCACCAGGGTCACGGAAGCGGCCTTGTCGAGCAGTTGCGTGGCCCAGTCGAACGCGGAGTCGCCGCCGCCCAGGATGACGACGCGCTTGCCGCGAAATTCATCGGGGTTGCTGACCGCGTCATAGATGCCCTTACCGTACCAGGGCTCGGCGAACGGCTGGGGTAACCGCCGGGGCGTAAAGGCCCCGATTCCGGCCGCAATGACGATGGCGCGCGACGGAAACCGGTCCGTCTCCGTGACCAGCGTGAAGTGCCCGCCGTCTTCCTCCAGAGCGTGTACGCGTTGGTTGAGAAAGTACGGGCTCGTCTGAGGATGGAACCGCGCGGCCTGCTCGGCGAGAGACTTGATGAGGTCCTTCGCTAAGATTCTCGGGAAGCCGGCGACATCGAAGATGTCTTTCTCGGGATAGAGCGCGGCGAGTTGTCCACCGAGCTCGGGCAGCGCATCGAGCACGCGCGCGGTGGCGCCGCGCATCCCGGCATAAAAGAGGGCGAACAACCCGGTCGGACCCGCACCGATGATCGTGAGGTCGGTTAGCTCGTGAGTGGTCCCAAGGGGCATCCACATAAAATGACCGACGACGATCGCTTCCTCCAGTACGCAGGTTCCTTCCGGTTGGTCCGCAAGCTCGCCTCGGGCGGCATGGCCACCGTGTATGAAGCCGAGCAGCTCGGGCCTGCTGGGTTCGCGAAACGCATTGCCCTCAAAGTCATTCATCCGCAGTACGCCAAGCAGCAGGAATGGCTGCAGCTCTTCATCGATGAAGCGAAGCTGTCCGCCAACCTGATGCACGGGAACATCGTGCAGATCTATCAACTCGGCGAAGTCGCGGGTGAGTACTTCATCGCCATGGAGTTCATCCAAGGTCCGACGGTTCGCATGGTCATCGACCGTCACTGGGAGCTTGGGACGCCGATTCCGTCGCACCTGGCCGCGTACATCGCGAGTCGCGTGTGTCGCGCGCTGGACTTCGCGCACAACTTCGTCACGCCGGATAAGCGTCGCCTGGATATCGTGCACCGTGACGTATCGCCCGGCAACGTCATGGCGTCGTGGGACGGTCATATCAAATTGGCCGACTTTGGTATCGCCAAGGCTCGCACCTCGATCGATCCGGCCGCCGGGCGGCAAATGCTCATGGGCAAGAAACACTACATGAGCCCCGAGCAGATGCTGGGATTGAACGTCGACGCTCGGAGCGATGTCTTCGCCATGGGTGTCGTGTTGTACGAGCTGCTCGCGTTGGAGCCGCTCTTCCAGGAAGACATCACGCAACTGGCCATCGATGAAGTGGCCGTGCATCCGATACCGAATATCCGGTCACGCGTGCCGAATATTCCGACGGAGCTCGAGCACATCATTACCATGGCGCTCGAGAAGGATCCGGGCGCGCGGCCGACGGCGGCGCAGATGGGGCGCGACTTGGACCGGTGGTGCTCGTCGCAGCGCGTGCCCGGCTCGCCGGACATCCTGCAGGAGCACTTCGCCAAGCTCTTCCCGACCACGTACCAGCCGTCCAAGGACGGCGAGCGCACCGTGTTTTCCAACCTCAAGAAGTCGGCGCGGCGCGCCAACGCGCAGGAGCGGTCTGAACGCTCCCTGCTGGGGAAGCTTCTGGGCCGCTAACATTCGGGTGTGCGTATCTACACCCGGACGGGCGACGAAGGCGACACAGGACTGTTCGGCGGCGGGCGCGTCCTCAAGGACGATCCCCGCGTCGAAGCATACGGGGCCGTCGACGAGCTCAATGCGTTCATCGGCATGGCCCGCGCGATCGAGGCCATGCCGCGCATCGACGAAGTCCTCGCGCCGATCCAGCGCGATCTCTTCGGGCTCGGCGCCATCTTGGCTACGCCGGATCTCGTCAAGATGCAGGAGCAGCTGGCGAAAGCGCGCATCGACAACGAGCGGATCGCGCAGCTCGAGCGCGCGATCGATACGGGCGAAGAGGAGCTCGAGCCGCTCAAGGCTTTCATTCTGCCCGGCGGCACGCCAAAGGCCGCGGCCTTGCATGTGGCTCGCACTGTCTGCCGCCGCGCCGAGCGTCGCGTCGTGCATCTGCAGCAGACCGTCTCGGTGCCTCCGCTCGTCACCATCTACTTGAATCGACTGTCCGATTTGTTGTTCGTTTTGGCACGTGTGGCGAATCGTCGTGCCGGTGCCGGCGAAGTCACGTGGTAACGATCGAGTCCGGACTGATTCATGATCTACAAGCTCGCGCTTCGCGCGTCGCTCCTGCCCATCGATACGCAGTAATCAGCGATACCAATGTCGCACCACTGTACGGCGAGCAAGTCAGAGCCTCACTCCCTACATCGAGCGCGCTTTTGACGATCCCCGCAGGGGAGAGTCAAAAGACGCGCGAGAGTTGGGCGCGGCTCACTGATGAGATGCTAGCGCAGGGCTTTGGAAGAGATTCAGCGATCATAGCGGTAGGTGGAGGAGTAGTAGGAGACCTCGCGGGCTTCGTAGCCGCGACCTACATGCGCGGAATCCCGTTCGTTCAAGTCCCGACGACACTCGTCGCAATGATCGATGCATCGATCGGCGGCAAGACAGGCGTAGACACGCCGGCAGGCAAAAATCTCGTCGGCGCGTTCCACCAGCCCGCGGCAGTGCTGATTGACCCAACGGTCCTCGGCACGCTCCCGGAGCGTGAGCTACGCGCGGGCCTAGCTGAGGCAATAAAACACGGCGTGATAGCCGATGCCGGGTATTTTGACCGGACGGTGGACGCGCTGCCGGCGCTACTATCCCCCGGGGGTTCTACGAGCGCCGCCATGCGATCGTTGATCGAAGGCAGTGTCGCGATTAAAAGCTCCGTGGTCGCGAGGGACGAACGCGAGCACGGCCTTCGCAAGATCCTGAACTTCGGTCACACACTCGGCCACGCGGCCGAGGCATTGAGCGGCTACGCATTGTTACACGGCGAAGCGATCGCGATCGGCATGGCCGTCGAGAGTCGTTTGGCCGAGCGAATGGGGCTGGCCGAGGCCGGCACGACGGAGCACATTCGCATGGCGTTGTCACGCGCGATGTTGCCATCCCAGCTTCCATCGTCGCTCGACCCAGAGCAACTCGTCGCGCTCACGAAGACCGACAAAAAAGCGCGCCGGGGTCACGTCGAGTACGCGCTACCGAGCGCGATCGGGTGCATGGCGGGAGCCGATTCCGCGTATGGAATCGCCGTGCCAGATACGGAAGCGCTGGCCGCGGCACGAATCATGGCTGTTGACCC
>DASRDS010000355.1:0-24950 GCA_035652495.1 Gemmatimonadaceae bacterium | reverse complement strand
TCCGAAGCCTTGTCCGAGCGATCACGAAGTACCTTGATGCATGGAACGCCGAGGCCAAACCGTTCCGCTGGACCAAGACGCCTCGCGATCTCCGAAGAAGCCTCACGCCCGTGGGGCGAACTTGTGAGACGGGACACTAGAAGTTGCCTTGAGCGGCTGACCGACGATGGCGCGGCGAAGTTTGCTGCGACATCGGCTCATTGACAGGGACGACGTGTATCGAGCACAAACCAGCGTGCGACGCGACTACGCCTTCGGCGCACGCAGCCGTCTGGGGGCGGTGGCCCTCGGTTGCATTGCGGCGCGGTTGCTGGTGTCTACCAGCGCAGGCGCCGCGCCCGGCGCCGTCGACTCCACGTTCGGCCAAGACGGCCGGGTGACCACTGCGATCGGTCGAGATGCGGGGATCGTGGGCGTGGTGATCGACCATGCGGGCGGCATCGTTGCGGCGGGGTGGACCACCGGCAACGTATACTCCGGAATGGCCCTCGCCCGTTACGATGCGAGCGGCGTCCTGGACCCCGCGTTCGGAGACGGCGGAACGACCACGAGATGGGTTGACCGCGGAAGCATCACGACGTCCGGCGTGGCGATCGACGCACAGGGACGCATCGTCGTCTCGGCATTCACGGGACAGGGAAACACTCCGGACCACACTGACGATTTTCTCATCGCACGTTTCGAGGCCAATGGCCGCCCCGACGCATCCTTCGGCGACGGCGGTGTCACAACGACTGCGATTGGGACGGGCGACGATCGGAGCGCCGCGATTGCGATCGATCCAGATGGTCGCATCGTCGTCGCGGGCTGGGCCGACGTCGGGCCGTACGAGCAAATGGCGCTCGCGCGCTACGATGCAAACGGAAGGGTCGACGAATCGTTCGGCATTGGGGGCAAGGTCACGGTCCCTGTGGGCTTCTCCTATTCACTGGCGACGGCGGTTGCGATCGATGAGAAAGGGAGAATCGTTGTCGTCGGGGAGGCAACGACGGAGGATCTTCGCGAGGCGTTCGGCGTCATTCGCTTGGACGTTGACGGACGGCTCGACGAGGGGTTTGGCGACCACGGTCGGGTGCTGACGCACGTCGGGGACCGTGCCGATGTTGCCACGGAAGCCATGATCGACGGTCGCAATCGGATCCTTGTGGTCGGCTCGGGCGAGCGGGACGGCAAGGTCGGGTTCGCGCTCATCCGGTGTCTTGAAGACGGCCGGCTGGATGCTTCGTTCGGAGAGAGCGGCAAGGTCGTAACGTCGATCGGCCCCGAGGACGCCGAGGCGTTCGCGTCGGTCATCGACAGAAGTGGCCGCATCGTCGCCGTCGGAGACGCCGCAAGCGATTTTGCGATAGTGCGTTACAGGCCGAACGGGATGCTCGACGCCTCGTTTGGCGACGGCGGCCAGACGACGACGCCCATCGGAACCTCGGTGGACTTGGCCGTCGCGGTCGCAATCTATCCAGAGGGGCGAGCTATCGCCGCAGGGAGTTCGCTGATCGGTCCGGACCGGAGAAGCCAGTTCGCTCTCGTCCGGTACGAGGGACCGTGCGCGGGCGGCATCTGTACGCGCTCTCCAATTACCCGACGACCGACTATCGCCTGCTCTTGCTCCGGCGAGAGCTGCGCGCCGTGCGTGCGCGGTTTCCACCCAATCCTGTCTCGGCCGGCGGCGCGCGCGGCGTCCCCACTCCCGCTTCGCTGACGCGTTCGCCTCGGGCCGGCGCCGCATCTGCCGGCCACCCGAGGTCGGATCGAGGGCGCCGGACTCAACGACGCCGAGGCTGACAGCGCAGACGAGGGTGCCCTGATGAGCACCCGGAACACCGCGTCGGTCTCCGGCCATCGCTCGCGGCTTCGTCTCAACGCGTATTGTCTTACTGTCCGCGCGAACCTCCGCTTCGCGAGACTCCGGGCCCCTCGCGCATCAGTTACACACACGAGGACTGTCGGAGCGGATTCACGAACCCACCTCAACACGTAGGGTCCGCGAATTCTTCGTGGACATCCCTTTGAAGTTATGCGTAGCGTGGCGACGTGCAGCGACCCACGCGCACCGCGTTGAGCGCGGCCAGACTTGCAGCGATTTCTCTCGCCTGTGTGGGCGCCTGCATCGCGAACGTTCTCTTCGCGACGCCTTCGCGCGCTTCAGCGACTTTCATCGTCGATACGACGGATGACGACGTCGATGTGGCTCCTGGCGACGGCATTTGCGCAACCGCAAGCGGTGCCTGTGCGCTGCGCGCGGCTGTCCAGGAGGCAAACCGACTTCCAGGCGAGGATCTGATTCGCGTTCCGGCCGGGCTCTACGCCCTGACGCTACAGGACACGGAAGATGCCATTGCGGCACGGGGTGATCTCGACGTGTCCGACGACCTGCGGGTGGTCGGCGACGGCCCAGATGCCACCATCTTGGACGGCCAGCACATGAGCCGGCTCTTTGAGCAAACGGACCTCGTTCGGCTCGTGCTCGTTGATCTTCGGCTTCAGAACGGTGAAGCCTTCACTGGTGGCGCTCTCCTCGCGTTGTCATCCATCGTCCTGAAGCGCGTTGTCGTCGCATCGAACCACGCGGTCAACGGGGGTGGAGTCTTAGCGTTTGGCGACTTTCGAATGGTGGCGAGCAGCATCCTCGACAACGTGGCGGGCGTTGCGCCCGGGCTAGCGGTCGGCGCCGGCATCGCGCGCATCCGTAACAGTGTCTTCGCCAGAAACGCCTACGACGGCGCACCTTCGGCCCTTGGCGGGAAGGATATCCTCGCGAATACAGGCGGCCGTCTGCTCATTCGCAATACGACGATCGCCGGCGAAATCGGGAACTTCTCGGACTGCGAGGAGCCGCCTTTCGGTTACTGCATTTTCGGGACGGATATCGTGCTCTCCAACGTGACGGTCGACTTGGTGTCGTTCAACCATCAAGCGATCGACGGGCGCTACACCGCGCGCAATAGCGTCATCGGGTCGTGCACCACGGCGATCCGGTCCGCCGGCTACCTGCTCATCGGGACGGTAGCGCCACGATGCAGTGTCGCCGGGGACATGACGGGCGTTACGCTTGGGCTCGATCCAATGCTCGACCAGCTCGCTGACAACGGTGGCTCCACGCTCACCCGCATGCCGCTCGCCGGTAGCCCGGCGATCGATGCGGGAAGCCCGGAGGTCCCGGGAAGCGTGATCGGCGCGTGTCTTCGACGCGACCAGCGCGGCATCGCGCGTCCGATCAACCACCGCTGCGACCTTGGAGCAGTCGAGGCCGGCTCTTGAGCATCCGAGATACTTGGAACCACGGGAGACATCAGAGGGATTGGGCCACGACACCGACATCCCACACCAGCATCCTTTCTTGTGGCCTTCTTCGTGCTCGTACTACCTGCTTCCGCAGCGCCGGAGGTCTCATGGACGGCGTGGACAATCTTGTTGCGACGGCGCCCGATCTCGTGACATTTCCGCGCGAGAGTATCCATGCGATGCGGGTCCTGTGCCTAGCGGTCCTTCGTTTCTCATCCCGCGCTCTTCGCTTACGCGAGGCCAGCCCCTACGCACCAATGCATACCGCCTCAATCTGGCGCATCCTCCGTATTGTTGTCGCCTGCATTACCGCCTTTGTCGCGGCTGGGGTTCCTTCGACCCCCGCGCACGCGTGGGCATATTTCGATGTGAATACGACCGACGATGACGTGGACGTCTCGCCTGGAGACGGGCGTTGCGCAACCTCAAGCGGCGCGTGTGCGCTTCGGGCTGCTGTCCAGGAAACGAATGTTCTCCCAGGTGAGGATATGATCCACGTTCCGGCGGGAACGTACATCTTAGCGCGCCAAGACGTGAACGACGACGGTGGCGATGGCGACCTCGACGTCACCGATACGCTGCGAGTTATCGGTGATGGTCCCGATCTCACCATTGTCGACGCCAACCACGCGAGTCGCATCTTCGAAGTCTCTGGCCGTCGTCGTGTCGTTCTGAGCAATATTCGCTTACGAAATGGGGAGGCCTCCGCGGGTGGCGCATTGCTCGCGATGGCGCCGATTGTTCTAAAGCGTGTGGTTGTCGAAACAAGCCATGCGAGCACTGTCGGCGGTGGGATCGTAGCCGCGGCTGGCCTGCGAATGCTGGGAAGCAGTGTGTTTGACAACGCGGGATGGATCGCCCCCGGGCTCGCGGTTTCGGGCGGTCGCGCTCGTATTCGCGACAGCACCTTCGCGCGCAACGCGGTAGACGACGGTGGTCCTTCATTCGGCCACGGTGACGTCCTTGCTATCGGGCCGGGCCGCGTCATCATTGTAAATTGCACGATCGCTGGGGAAATCGGCAACCTTGGCTATTGCGATCCGCCACCCGTCCCGTCGTGCGTGGCCCCGAGCGATATCGTGCTGGCAAACGTCACGGTTGACGTTGTCTCGTTCGCGCAGCTTGCTTTGGGGGGATCCTACACCGTGCGGAACAGCATTATTGGGTCGTGCCGGACATCGCTGCTGTCAGAGGGGCATCTTCTCATTGGCGACAGTCGCAGGTGCTCCGTCAGTGGCGACATGACCGGCGTCACGACAGACGTCGACCCGATGCTCGACCAGCTTGCTGACAACGGTGGTTCCACGCTCACCCGCATGCCGCTCGCAGGTAGCCCGGCAATCGATGCCGGGAGCCCGGCGGTCCCGGGAACCGGCGGGCAATCATGCGCTCCACGCGACCAACGCGGCATTGCGCGTCCGATTGGCCGCCGCTGCGACCTCGGAGCGGTAGAGGCCGGCCCGTGAGGCATCCCGAAATGCCATAAGAACGCGGCGACGTTAGGAGGATAGCGGCAGTGACACACAAACCAGCTTTCATTCTTACTGCTTTCTTAGTAATTGTACCGACTCTCGAAGCCGCTGGCGCGACACCAAGGTGCCTAGATAGTTCTGGTGACCGATCACAAATCGATACCACGCGAGTAGCCATAGACGCCGCATGTCGATGCTTTGTGTTTCCTTCGCATGGTGAGTACGTGGCGTGTGCGAGAAGCGTTTCGAGAGCACGCGTCAATGAGCAACTATTGCGGAAGGAGTGCGTACGCACAGTCACCCGGCTATACGCACAATCGTCGTGCGGCAGAACGCTTTCCGAGAAGTTCGGCCCGTTCGTACCATGCATCTCACGAACCCTGAGCACGCCGTTTAGAATCCGATGCGCAGTCAGACCCTTATATCGATGTGCCGACGCGAATACGAGAGACGTACAAAGCGCGTCGTGCATTGGACCGATGAGTTGTGTGGACACCGCCGACGGAAATCACGATCTACAGATAGGCGCACCTGGCGATACTGGCTCGTGTATCCCGGCGGCAAGCGCTTTTGCAGACAATGGAGACGGGACGGTAACTGATGAACGCAGCGGTCTTGTTTGGGAGAAGTTGGCGGATGATGACTCCATCCACGACTGGGATGCATCATTCACCTGGAGCGAGGCGTCGTCAGTAAAACTCGCGCAGCTCAATGCGGGGGGTGGGTTTGCGGGACATACCGATTGGCGCGTGCCAACGATTGAAGAGTTGATCTCGCTGATTCGGCAGGGGCACAATCCGCCTGTGGCACCGGAGTTCGATAGCGGATGCGCGCCTGGCTGCAGCGTGACTTCGTGTAGCTGTACGCACGCGGACTTTCATTGGTCAGCGTCTACCGACCCACGGCACAGCAACGCCGCATGGAGCGTCATCTTTGGCGGCGACGGAGTGGCCGAGGCAGACCTGAAGACGTATAAGATGTATGTACGAGCAGTGCGCGGCGGCTCGTGATCGAGCGTGTCTTTTGAACCGACGGTCTAACCTCTCAGCGCGTCGCTCCGACCATGACGTGGCGGCGACATACTCGGCTGACTTGCGCGGTGCGCTTTGCGCGACGGTCGACGAAGCGGTCGGAGATTCGGCGCACTGGGCGGTGTACCGGTAGAGCGCGCCACCCTCGCGCCAATCGTCGGGGCGGCGCAGCGGCGGTGAACCAGGCTCTCGGCGCGGCCGGGCGCCGTTTCACTGACCGCCGCGGCGCAGCGCGACCGGCACAGCGAAGAGCGCGGTACTGCTCTCTTCCGCGCGGTCGAACACGGCGAGCAGTCCGTCCGACGTCGGCACGAGCGAGACTCCGCGCGCATCATCGGCGAGCCGGGTCACTTGCGAGCGCGGGTTCCCATCGGCTCCCACGGTCACCGCCTGAACCTGACCGCTCTGGCCGTCGGCGCTCGCAATCCAAGCCACCACCATCGTCCCGTGCGTCTGGACCACGGCGGGGCGCCAGACGCCGGTCAAGCCGGTCGCAACGAGGGCAGTCACAACAACCGAGCCGTTGGGATCAACGATCGCCGCGTGCACTTCCGTCGGGACCGGCGGAGCCGGTTCAGCTGGCGCGGTTACCCAAACCACGAAGAAGGCGTCGCCGATTGCAGCGATCGCTGGAGGCGCGACGCTCGGTGACACGCGAAAGCACCCAAGATTGGTGACGTTGCACAGCGGGTCGATCGGAGATTCGTTTCGCGCCACGGCGAGCGTGACCGGTTGTCGGCCTTCTCCACCGCCAAGTGGGCTCGCGACGATGGCGTCGGCCCCTGGGTCGCCGAAGCGGCGAAGCCACCACGCCGCGAAGACGGAATCACGGCCCGCGGCGAGCGCGACGTTCGAGAGCGGCTCCGACCCATCCTCGATAGCGGATCCCGCGATTGCTGTGCTCAGAGGATCGTCCGCCGGCACAATAACGACGCCGAAGATCTCTCCGGTCGGACCGGAAAAGCACACATACAGCTTTCGCAGTGTCGCGACGTCCCGCCCTAGCCGGTCGCGCACCGCGGATGCTGAACCGTAGGCCCCGACGTAACAGACGCGGCCGGGGATATCGCCGGCCGCGACGAGAACCGGGTCTCCAAACCGGCCGTCGAGTGGACGCGACCAGACTTTCTCCAGGCAGCCGCCGTATGGGACGGCGCAGTCGTCTTCGTGCCAGAGGACGCGCGAGGGAGCACGCGCGGACACCAGCACAGGCGTGCGGATGAGGGTTGGCGAATTCGCGGCGTCATCGTGTCGAACGTGGAGGGGTCTTGGTTCGGTGGCAACGCCGTCGCCGGCTACGTCGATCGCGAAGAGATCGGTGTTTTCTGCCGCCCCTCCCGACGCGACGACGACGACCGCCGCAAGAGGAACAGGCGCGGCATCGCTCTCCGCCATCGCAAGGACGGGCGGATCGTCCACGGGCGGGCCGTCCGCGGCGTCGGGCACGTCGAATCCAGCCGTCGGTGCCGCCGAGAAGCCTCCGTCCGCGAGGCCCGGCGCCGCAATGAGTCGCGGTTCGCCCGCGATAAGCGCTTCCGGGAACGCCGTACCGACCGGGGTCTCAGCTGGCGTTGATGTCGCCTCCGGTGTGATCGTGGCGGCTGGGGTTCCGGCCGGCGTCGGCATGAGCGTTCCGCTCGGCGTCGCGGTCACGTCGGGCGGAGATTCCGGCCCCCGAGAAGACGTGCCGCAGCCGAGCGTCGCAATGAGCGACGTGACGACGGCGCACCGAATCCACAGATCGAGCGATCCCCTTCGCATCGTCGGGCCACGCCTACCCTGTCGTAGCAAGATTAGCCAGAGATCCCCGCGGTTCACCACCACGCCAAAAAGGGAGCAGCGAGAGATCGTACCGGTGACGGGTCGAAAACTTGGCACGGTGCGCGACCATGCGGACGGTCAGTGTCGACGCAATGGACAACTGAGCCGTCCTAGGCGGCTCGGGCGCGGGCGACGCGTTGGGAGGGCTCGTTCCGCGCGGTCCCCTAAGCCACCGTAGGCGGATCACGACGTCGCGGCGGCAAAGAATCGATGCCCGTTCACCGATGGCGGCATCTGGCTTGCCGGTAGCCCGCAATGCCCAGTGAGAGCCGCGTTGTCGCCGTTCTTGCGGAATCTGACGCAACGTCAGGCCCTTGTCGCTGGATCCTTCCTGCCCCCACCCACACGCCGACGCCGACCGATAAGAATTCCGATTGCCATCAAGCCGCCTGGTCGCGTAGGTACCCGTACATGCGGCGTGTCCAGGCGATAATGGCTGCGATCGTGATCGGGATCGCATTTGGGAGAGCCAACAGCGCCGACGTAATCCGAGCCACGGACGGCACGACGATTCTCGTCAACAAGGACGTGGACGGGAATCGGTGGGCCATTACCTACAATGGCGTGCGCCAGCGGGTCACCGGAAACGTAACCGTAGGAAGCGGAGGGGTCGTCTTCTTGGAATGCGGAGTAGCTGGGGACGACGGCGAGTCCCTCGAACTCGCGTGCGACTCGCTGCCGTTGACAGGACATCCCGAAAGGGTCGTTTTACCTGCGAGCTTCTTCGGCCTGACGAGCGGCGCGTGTCCCGATTTGGACTCTGTGGGTCGATCGTATGCCTGGGCCATCACGATGACCGATGAATGCGGCCATTTGTTTACGGCAAAGGCCGAGTTCACGCAGGTGGCCTGCGAGGCAAGCGGCTACACCGAAGACGCCTCTGATCCGAGATTCGCCGGAGCGCTGATCTCCATGCGCATTCTCCCGTCGGGACGATTGGCTACGCGCGTCGACTTCAACGGCCTGTGCGCGGGTGCAGCGGCAGGCGATCTTGTTTTGGAGCGCGCGAACGAGTCGTGGGGCTTCTATCAGTTCTCCGGAGAGGTCACCGGACCGAACGGCTGTTGCCCGATCGGTAGAGGACAACTGCTTCTGTCGCTCGGGTTCGAATAGACTCCTTTGCCGGTTGGTCTGCGGCTCGTGGTACGTCGCATCAATGCGTCGCCCAACTGTCGTGCCTGCGCTTCGCTGAGAGGCGCAGCATGCCCTCGCGGCCTCACGGTCGACAAAGATCGGCAACGAGCATGCCGGTCACGAGATCGGTCGCCCTTCGGAACGCGAGCCGAAGGTTTTCCGGGTCGTTCACGTATTGATCATACGTAAACGCGGGAGTCTGGGAATTGCTGGTACTCACGTAGTCTGCCTTCCGCCACAGGACGGTGCCGTCGGCGCGGGTGAGACTTCCCAAAAGTGAGACTGTCGGTTTGAGCTGGTCCCAGCCACCGACCGGTCGGCCTAGACCCGCGTCAAAGATTGACAGTCGCAGATTGGGGACGTCAGCCGCCGGTGCAACGATGGCGAACGCGTGAGTGTCGGCGAGCTGTGCCCGGAATGCTTCGTATGCTATCCTTCCAAGATCGATGTCGTTCGCAGCAATGAGGTGGCCGAGTTGCTCGCTCGGAGTCTCTGCGCGTGCCTCCTCGGCGATGATACCGATCACTCCGATCCATAGAGGTAGTCCCAGGCGGTCGGAGTCGATCGTTCTCGGCACCTCCACCTGTGGATCGATGCTGATTGCGGACGTCGCGGCGCGATCGCGCTGGGTGAGGTGAGTTCCGCAGCCCCCAGCGCGGAGATCACTGCCGCAGTCAATATCAGGAGTACGATACCTCCGCACAAACCATAGGACTCGCCGAACGTAGCAGCTCGATAACAACTAAGATACGCACTCTTTATTTGCGCAGGATCCCGTTTGGATTGTTAGGAATAACGCGTACAGGGATGCCCCGTGGCGGACTGCGATCTCGCACGCGAATCCGACGCAAGTCCTGTGACTTAGCGGCGACTATAAGCCGATAGAGAGAATCGGGCGCCATTCAACGCGACGACAGCTCACACTGCTGCGGTGATACGTCGGCAGCGGCGTCGCAGACGTCCGTGCCGGCTCCGCCGTTAAGCGTGTCATGCCCGCGGCCCTCCCGAAGCGTGTCGTCACCGGCGCGCCCGAACAGACGGTCGTCGCCCGAGCCGCCGAGGAGAACGTCGTTCCCCGGCCCGCCATCAATGAAGTCGTTCCCTGGACCGCCGTCAAGCTTGTCGTCGCCGCTGCCGCCGCGGATCACGTCGTTACCGCGGCCTCCGCAGATCACATCGTTGCCGGGCGAGCCGACAATCTCGTCATCACCGTCATACCCGACGATGACGATCCGGCGCGTCGCGATCGACGCATCCGAGTAATCCAGAAAATCGTCTCCGCGTGTCCCCACGACATCGGGACGATGACCGTGACAGGGCGGCACGCGGTCGAGGGAGGCGTCGATGCCTGACGTGACGTCTCCTTCCTTGACCACGATCGCCGTCGCGGTCCCTAGTCCGGGCGCGTCGTCGTACCACTCGCCTGCGTGCCACGGATGGCGCGCGAAATCTCGGAATTGCAGATCATACGAGCCCGCGAAGAGACCGCCGAAGGAGTACCGTCCTTCCGAGTCGGTGATGACGCGGCCCACGAAGTGGCCGTCCGCCGCGTCGTAGGCGCTGATGGCGATAGTTGCGAGCCCGTCTCCGGACGTACCCCTCACCGTTCCGGTGATTCCGGTCGTCGTCCACGGACCGTTCACCTCGTTAATACCTTCGATGTTCGAGTTCTCCGAAACGTGGAAGATCGTTGCCTCCCTCGGATCACGCGTGCCTGGATACCAACGCGCGTGCATGTCCTCGGCGAAGCACCTCCGGAAGGCGACCCGGTAGTCGCCCGGGGGGACCACGACCGAGTATCGGCTCGCACCGCCGTACGGGTACCACGCCCCGCAATCCGCGGGGCACAGCGAAGTGGCAAGGCGCCCGTCGGAGTGCGAAACCTCCACGCAGCTGTAGATCGGCACCGGGGTCGGGCATGGACACGGCGGATCGGAGCACGTGCACGGAATGCCGTAGTCGATCATCGCCCCGGAAATGCGACCCCCGTTCCTCAGGACAATATCTACGTCCTCCGCGTGGACCGTGAGCGCAATCGACTGAGCGTGTGTAAAATCATCGCTTCCGCCGAACCACTGGTCTGGAAAGTTACGCGGTGGCCACGGGAAATCGCGAAGAAGAATCCGATACGACCCGGGATGGAGGCGCTCGACCCGGAATCGTCCGGCCGTATCGGTGATCACCTGTCCGCGGGGGCGCTGGAGCGGATCGTATGCCGTCACCCGGATGTCTGGCACCGGATCGCCTGCGAGATCGCGGATCGTGCCTGAAATCGTCGCCCCGCGAGCGACGTCGGCGACCAGCGCAATCGCACAGATCGCGGCGGCGATGAGGCCGCCGCTTGGCGTACGCCACAAAACTCGCCGCTCGCTCCCCACGAGACGGGTGGTATCACTTCGGCCGAAGGCCATTCAAACCGGCGCACCTCATCGGCGCCCAGTGTGGGAGATCGTTCGACCGCCTATTCCGCATCGCCTTCCCCACCTCCATCCTGCGACCCGTGGAGAGACTGCGAGCCTAGACCGGGGCTACGAGAAATTTCGCTGATCGCGGTAAACGCGCGCATGCCGTTGCGCTTACGCCGCCTCACGTCATAGAAACGCGACACCTGGCCACGACGGTATTTGGAGAAGAGCGAATGGCCCATCGGTGCCTGTACCTCGTCGTTCTCGCATTCGCGCTCGATGTTCTACCTGCAGGAGCGGACCCGCCGGAGACGATCTTGGTGAGCGTCAATGCCGACGCCACGCACGGCGGCAACCTTGATTCGATCGCCCAAGGCATGACTCCTGACGGTCGTTTCGTCTTGTTCGACAGTTCCGCGACGGACCTCGCTCCGAATGACATCAATGGGTACCAGGACGTCTTCGTCAGAGATCTCGTCTCAGGCACGACCACGCTCGTGAGCGTGAACCGCGCGGGTTCGGGAACCGGCGACAGCGAGTCGGCTGGCATCGCGATCAGCGCGAACGGCCGTTTTGTCCTCTTCGAGAGCTTCGCGATCGACCTCGTCGATGTCCGTTCCAAGCGGCGCTTGAACGTCTTCGTACGCGACCTGAAGGCGGGAACAACGTCGCTCGTCAGCGTCAACCGCGCCGGAACGGCGGCCGCACGGGGCCTGTCCGGTGGGCTTGCGCTGAGTCCCAGCGGTCGCTTCGCCGTCTTCATCAGCAACTCCACGAACCTCACTCGCAACGACAAGGACGACCTGTTCGACCTGTTCGTCCGCGACACGAAGGCGCAGAAGACGGCGCTCGTCAGCGTCGAGCTGACCGACAAACCGAGCGAACGTTTGCGTTCGATCCCCGATCAAGACGGGCGGTTCGTCCTGTTCAATGGCGCCGGCCACTACACGCCCTACGGCACTCCCGGCGGCGGAGGGATCTATGTACGCGACCTGAGGACCGCGACCACGACGCTCGTGACCCTGGACCGAGAAGGCACGGCCGGCGCCAACGGCTATTCGGACGCAGTGGCCATGACGCCGAACGGCCGGTTCGTCCTGTTCGACAGCCAGGCAAGCGACTTGGTCAAGAACGACAGCGGCTTTGGCTTCGACGCTTTCGTACGAGACGTCACCAAGGAAACGGCGACGCTTGTGAGCGTCAATCGCACCGGTACCGGCCCGGCAAACGGCGAATCCAACGCGAGGGGGATCAGCTCCGGTGGTCGGTTCGTTGTCTTCGGCAGCCGCGCGACGGACCTCGTGGACAATGATTCCAATGAATCGCCTGATGTGTATGTGCGCGACATGGCGACAAGCATCACGTCGCTCGTGAGTGTTAATCTTTCTGGCACATCGAGCGGTGTGCTCGCGTTGCCACAGGCCATCAGCTCGAACGGACGCTTCGTTCTCTTCGGGAGCTGGGCGAATGACCTCGTTCCGGTGGACGGCAACACGAACTTCGACGTATTCGTGCGTGACCTCAGGTCCCAGACGACGACCCTGGTGACGATGAACCGGATGGGTGCGGGCGGCGCGAATCACTCATCGGGTCCGGTGGCCATCAGCCGGAACGGCCGATTCGTCTTGTTCAACAGCTACGCGACCGACCTCATCGCGACCGACACCACCCCAGCTCAAAACGTCTTCGTGCGCCGAATGTGGTAGCGACGGGGGTCTCGCCCTCCCGTCGAGGAGACCGACCCGTACACAACACCAGGCCTCAACGCTGCTTGGCAGCGATGTCGGGTTTCTCGTGGACAGCCATTTACGTCTCCCCCTGTCGCTCCACGGAGCGCAAACAGGCGACGCTGTGAGCGATAGGGCTGCGCGTCTCGGAGCCCGAAGAGACGGTGAGCGTGGTTGCCGTGCGGAGGCGAGGTTGTCTCTCCGGGATGCGCGCACTCTCCCCGCACGTCTGGGATTCTTGGACGCGGTGATAGTCTGCTCCGGGATTGCGGAGCACGCGGGCCGCGTCGCGGCGATCCTGCGGCCGATCCCGAACGCCACCATGTTGCTGCTTATGGGACCGGCACGGTGTTCGGGCAGTTCCCGCCAATCGCGGCGTAGCCCTCCGGCGATGGGCCGCCCGGACCGAAGGTCGTTCCGGTCAGCGACGGCAGCGCGAGATCGACTGCACTCGCGGTCGTTGAAAGGTAGGTCGGTTCGGCGCTGATCAGGGAGAGGTTGAAGGTCACGTGCGTCCGGTCGGATGCGGTGCATGCCATGCCGCCGGCCAGACGCAAGTGGTAAACGCTCACCACCATGCCGTCGAAGCCCTTGCACCGTCCCTTCCCCGGAATCCTGAAACCCTTCCCGACGTACGTGATCTGCAGATCGGGTACGTTGATGCAGAAGTCCTTCGCCGTGGCCGTCGTTCCGATCGCGAGACAGACGACGACGATCAGACCAGAGATGAACGGTTTCATCGGCACCTCCGCGGAGAAGCCGAACTCTGGCACGACGCCGCTATGCCAGCAACTCAGCGTCGCCTACATGAGCCGCGCGTACTGCGCATAGGTCAACGGCATCCCACCCAGGCCGCCGAGCGTAAAACCCCTAGGGCAGTCGCCGTCCTTTTCTGTCTCCGGCACGGCAGCCGACGGCCTCCGCCTCGCAATAGCGCGTCGCGCTCGATCTCCTCACCGATGAGGCGGATCAGCAAGGCGGTGCGGAGACGAAGCGAAGGAAACGGTCACCCAGCGGCGTGGTGAGTTTTTGAACCATGCCGCTACCGCTGACCTGTCCGCCCAGCGAATCGACCGACAGGAACCCGCGGGTGTACAGATCTCTCACCAGAAGCCGGACGAAATCGGGGTGTGCTCGAATCTCGGGAAATGCCGCTTCGAGGACGTGCGCTCGCGAACCCGCCGTCCAGGTTTCTGAGTTGAAGCCTCTTGCCTTCGGGTCTTGGAAAAGATCCAGGACCCTCACGTGCCAGGGCGTAAACTGATCCACCGCCTGGAGAAACACCAGTTGGAGATCTTCGTCTGGCTCCGTTCGCGCGGCAGCATTCAGAACCGCGTCTCTGAGAAGTGCGAGCTTCTCCGCCTGGTGCGTTCGGCCAGCAATCTGCGTCGCGTGCGCGAGAGCGGTGATGAACGCCGGATTCTCGTTGAGCGCTTCCGGTGAAAGGTCGTCAATTCGATCAGCAAGATCTCCAAGAGCGTCGGCCACCTCATCCATCCACGATTCGACTCGCTCGCGGTATCGCGGGGCGAAGATCGCCTGAACGAGTTGCCATCCTAGACTGACCGCAACGGCGGTGACGGCAGCCTTTCCGGCTGTCGCGGCACCCGCAGCAACCGGGAGGGCCGCGCCGGCGGCGGGCGGAACCACCTGCTCGGCGAGTTCGAGTAGACGGTCGCGGAAGGTCCGTCGGGGCGCGGACACACCGTCCGGTGTTTCGGTCATGACAGCCAATCGCGCTATTTCTTCTTCGCAGGTCTTGTTCGCTTGCTCGTCGGCTTCGACGCGCGCACCTTTTCGTAGCGGCCTGTCTCGATCCTTTTGATGCGACCTGAAGTCTCCCAGCGCGTCAGCGCCGGATAGACCTGCGCCCGGCCCTTCGCGGCCGCGCCCGGGTGCTTCATGATCTCGTCGACGCCGAACCGTTTCGGCACCGAGGCGAGCACCTCGTCCCAACTAACGCGCTTCACGCCACGCGGTCGGCCGGGTCCTCGGGCGGCGGTTGCCAGTCGACCACGCCGACCGCGGCCCGGAGAGCCGCCCGCAAATGAACGCCAGCCCTCAAGTTGACGAACCATCTCGCGGATATCTTCCTCGCGCCGGCTGATCTCGCGCTGGAGAAGATCGAGCGCACGTCCCGCTTGAGCACGAAAGCTGGTCATGATGTCTGCAGGTCGTCCACGCGGCATTCTGGTACCCCCTTCTCGCTGGAGCGGATCGTCGTGCTGGCTCACTGTTCCGTCCGGATGGAATGCACGTATTGTCCGGCAGATCGATTTCTGCAAGTCGGCTGACTAATGCGGGTAAGAATCGTGTCGGGACCAGGCGCTCCCTGGGAAGGCGATGTGCGCGTCACGGATAGCGCCATTTGGCTAGATATCGCGCGGCGGCAAATCATTGGTTGGATTCGCCGGCGACGACGATTGCGCCGTCCGGCGCCACCGCCATCGCGTGCCTCGGGTCGCTTCCACCGCTCAAGTCTGTCGATACGAGGCCCCGGACACCGAATCGCATGTCGAGCGATCCCGGCGACGCTAAAGTGGGGGAAAAGATCGACAGCATGAGCACAAGTAGAGCAGCGGTCCGCACAGCGATCGCTCCTGGCGAAGCTATCGGCAAAAGTGTCGGGACACTTGAGGCGTGGTCGATTCAACGTGACCCTGACCCCAACTATTCGGGCTGGCTGCGACCGGTCAGTTCCGTTTCTCTGGTGACCGCAGTGCCCGTTCCAAAGCCACTACGCGGCCTCTAGATCGTGATCAGGAACTCGAACAACTTGACGCAGAACCCACTGAAGGCGCGAGTGCCGATACGCATCTCTCTCGATTTGATGTTGCTGTCGCGTCCGCGCGAGCCATCTCTTAGCGCTCAGGCGCTCCTCGCCCATCGAAAGCAGGATTTCGGCCGCCGATTCCTTCGCGAGATCTCGCTCGCTCGGTGGGCCGATAGCCCGCAACCCCCACCGGAAAGGCACACCGGCCTGAAACACGCCAAGCAGCAACGGCAGCAATGAAGCCGGCGCACCAGAGGGGGGCAGTTGTAGACGCGAAGTGTCTGCTGCAGGCGGCACGAGCAAGATTTCGAAGCTCTGTGCGTCCCGGCCGGTGTGGGGCAGTACTATCGGGTCGCGCTTCTTGACGTATTCGAGAGCGATCAGATCCTGAATGGTCTCCCACGCGGTCTGCTTGTCGCACCCGGCTCGCTCCCCGAGCCGTCGGTAGCCGGGCGCGGGGGAGTCGCCAGGGAAGCTAAGCAGCGCGGCAAAGACGCTTAGCGCGACCGGGTTGTCTATCTCGTCCATCGCCTGGCGAAGCGTTCGCTCCTTGCGCTTCGTCCCGGCCGACGAAGGAATCTTTCTCGCTTTCGCACACCGATGCCAGTCATCGAGGAAGAACTGCTTCGCGCGGTCGTGGAACTTCGCGAAGCCGCGGAGTCGTTGCTCGACGACGAGCGGCCACGCGTCTTCTGCACTCCAACCCGCGATCTGCAGGCTCAAGATGAGCGCGAACCCCAGGCGGCTTCGGTCCGTACCGCCGGATGGGTGCTGGTACCGACCCTCATGGTCGCCCTCGACGAGCAGGCGCGAGAGCCAGTTGGGCAGCTCCGTGAGGGATCTCGCCGTTTTCTGGGATACCGGCGACTCGGCGATCATCGGTGCGGTCCTGGGTGCCGACGACTTCGTTAGTGTCGGCTCGGGAATCCCCGTTGTCGAGACGGGCGTCGGGTTGGCCGCCGGCCGCCAGCTCTCGTAGTAGGCGTCGACCTCGGCGTACCATTCGGCGGACAGCTCCGGGATGAGGCGAAGAAATTTGACGACCTCCTGCAGCCGCTCGACCGTCCACCACCGGCGCATTCGTCGCTTGTGGCTCCCATCGAGGTCATACCGGAACCCCGCCTCTTGCCGCCAGCCGGTCGCCGGGGTCGCGATCGTCTTGTAGCCCGAGCCGGGGACGCGATCATACTTGACGACGTGAGCGCGGTACTGGCGCGCGATCGCGACGATTTGCTCCCGCTGGTCGCGTCGAGGCGCGATCACCCAAACGCGCCAGCCGGTGTGGATTCGCACATTCGTTCCGTCAAACATGCCGGGAATCGCGCCTGACAGCATCACGAGTGCGGGGTGACCCGCGCGCGACAACGCATTTAACATCGCCTGGGCGTCGGCTTTGGGAACGTCGTCGCAGTCGATCGCGACGATTTCGATCCGCAGCTCGGCAATTAAGCTCTGGTGCGTTTGGATCGCCCACTCGACGTCGGAGTCGGGGAGTGGGACGCTGCGGCGCGAGTGGATTTGCCGCACGAGGCTCCAGTGCACCTCGGCCGCCTGCTGGATCGCGTCCCGGCCGTGCCGCTGGCTCAGCTCGACGAGGCGCTGGTCAAACTGGTGGTTGTCCGCCTTGATCGGCTCGACGAGGTAGCGAGCCTCGATCGACCGGGTCCGCCGCTGGCCGAGCAAACCAAAGCTCTCTTTGGAGAGCCGCCGGTCGATCAGTAGCAGATCCCCCCCTGCGTACGGCTCGACCGCGCGCGCTAGGATCTCGCGGAGGCAACCGGCCCGGGTGGTTGGCAGCGGGTCGTGGTCGCCGAACGCCCAACGCCGATCGAACGGATCCTCGTAGTTGCACCGCACACGCCCTCCGCCGCCCGCCGGCTATCGGTGCAGGTCCCCAGTTGACCTACCCTCACCAATGTTATAGCCAAATCCAGCAGAGTAAGCAATCCATGGGAATGATTCAAAACGTGGATGACGAGGCGCGGACCGAGACGGTGTTGCAGCTCGCGTGCGTCGCCGAACTGCTTGCCTTCGCTGCAAACGAGAACCTCCAAGCGCTGTCGGAGGCTGAGTGCGGTTGGATTCAACGTCGACTCAAGCGCCTCGCGGACCGAAACGCTGCGCCGTTGCACCGGCTCAACCTGCTAGAGGAGTTCGTAGAGGACCGTGCCTCTCGCACCGGCAAGGAAGGGCAGAAGCGGCCGCGGGATGCGCGCGCCGAACTAGAGCCGCTTTGGGAGATCGCTCGCTCTGTCGTGGCGCCGCTTGCAGACGGTCAGCGGGTCTCCACTCGCACTCTCCACGCCGGAGAAGTGGAGTTCTGGCTTCAGGTTTCGGACCATGATGGCGCCGTCGAGTTGCGTCCGGACGAAACGACGGTCTCGCGGCTTACGTTCCTAGAGCGGTCAATTCTTGATCTTCTTCGTCCCGCTTACAGCTATCCGTTCAAGAGGTGCCCACATTGCACTCGCATTTTCGTTCGGCGCGGCAGGCAACGCTACTGCTCGCCACGGTGCCAATCAGGGGCCGCCGAAAGTGCGCGGGCGGGCTCCGAGAAGCGGCGCGTGCAGCTGCGGCGAGCGGCACGGCGGTACGCAGCAAAGCACCGAAATCAGCCGGACGGCGGCGCAAACAGTTAGTGTCGGAAACGGGAGGGACGCGGCGGTGAAGGACGGCATGGCGCCCGAGATCCCACGCGCGATGTCGACGGTCGACGCTGCCGACGAGTACCTCACCATAGCGGAGGTCGCGACGATCCTGAAGGTGAGCGCGAAGCGCGTGCGCAATCTGATGACGAGTGGGACCTTCCAGCAGGACGTCCATTTCTTCAGGAGGAAAGGGATCGGCCCACGATTCTTGCGATCAAGACTCGATGCGTGGCTCCGAGAGAGCCGCCGGCCTGCGCGCGAGATCCCGATGGCGCGGGGCAGATGCTCAGTTGCCGCCCGCTAGCAGGAAACGGCATAGGAAGATTGGTGGGCTGCTCGCTCCGCAAGAACAGACACGGCTACCTCGCCTTTCGGCTGCGATTCAGCGGCCGGGAGAGCCATGAGGGCACCAAGCTGAAAGACACGGCCGAGAACCGAAGGAAGGCCGAAGCCCGTGCCCGCGTCATCGACCAAGAGATCAACGAGGGAACGTTCGAATACCTCCGCTGGTTCCCCGATGGGAACCTTGCCGCGAGCTTCAGACGACAGGACGTCCGGTTTGAATCCGCCAAGCGGATCAGCGTGCAAGCGTTCTTTCGAAAGTGGGCGACCCCGGACTCTGTGGCCTCCAGGCCCGTCAGCCGAAAGTGGCGCTCGAACAGAGTGTCGGCGGTCAGGGAGAACATCTTGCCGTCCCTTGGCCGGTTCTGTCTCGACGAACTGGCCCCGATGCACCTGCTTGAGGTCCAGAAGACGTTGCTCGCGAAACCCTTGAGCCGAAGCACCATCGACGGCATCGTCCACAGCGCATTCCGATCGATGCTTCGTGCGGCCAAAGTGAGCGGTTATTGCGTCGCCGACCTCGGTGCGCTTTTTGACAAGGACTACGTGCGCCGGCTCGCACCCAGTGGGGCCGACCCGGAGATCGATCCCTACACAGCCGAGGAGCGCGAAAAGCTGCTAGGGTACTTCTGGCGCGAGCGTCGCCACTACTACCCGTTCGTCTTCTTCAGATTCTGGACGGGAACCCGCCCTTCGGAGGCGATCGCCCTCCGCCTCGGCGACATAGACCTAAAGCAGAGGGTTGCGCACATTCGCCGAAGCCGGGTGCTCGGCATCGACGGCACGCCGAAGACGAAGAAAAGCCGCCGCGAGGTCGTGCTGCACGAGGATGTCGTGGACATCGTGCGCGGGATGTGGCCCCTCGTCGGCGGTCACGAGTCGTTCCTGTTCAACACGCCGAACGGCGCGCCAATCGACGAGGTGAACTTCCACGAGCGGGAGTGGAGACGCGCACTCAGCGCCACGCGGATCCGACCGCGCCCGTTCTACAACACCCGCCACACCTACATCTCGGAGATGCTTGATCTCGGCGCGCGTCCGCTCTGGGTAGCCAAGCAGACCGGCACGAGCCTCGACATGATCGAGCGCCACTACGGCCGTCCCCGAGAGACCGCCGGCGATCTCGACGCGCTGATTGGCGATGCATCTTCGCATCCCGGAAAAGCGTCAAGCAACAGGAACCCTGTGGGAACCCTGTCGGAAGACGCCCGCCCGGACGATGAGGGCGAGGCGCCCGATGCGGGAAAAGCCCTGGATCCACCAGGGCTTTCATCGAGAGCGGGCGACCGGGATCGAACCGGCGACGTCCAGCTTGGGAAGCTGGCATTCTACCGCTGAATTACGCCCGCGTACGGCGGAAGGTATCGCCGGCCCCTCGGTGCGTCAACCGAGGCCCAAAACGCGGCGTCGGCCACGCCTTTCCAGCAGACGCCGCGGCCGATCGCACGGCATCCCGCGACTGACCGTCCGGAGAAGAACGCGCCGGCGCGGGCGCCCACGCCGGCGCCATCGCGCACGCCGCAGCGCGACGAACCGACGCGCGCGAATTTCTTTCTTGTGCACCTTCGGCGCCTCGTGCACCCTCACAGCAGCCGTCGCGGCTCACGACGCGCCCGATGCGCGATCGACGGCTACCGCAGTCGACACGCCGAAACGCCGGTCCCGCCGCGGCTCGAAATCCACAACGCCGCAACGACTCATCGGAGCAACACCACAGCAACCTCACCGCAGCACCACCCACCCCCGGCGCCGTCGCAACGACGGCAGGGAACCGACATCGTGAACCACTCCATCTCGCATCCCACCTCGCCGCCTCCGTCAAACATACGAAAGCGGAGCTCGGACGTCTTCCTCGCCGCGACCGTCGCGCTCGCCGCGCTCGTCTGCACGAGTGCGACCGCGACCACCGCGCTCGCGCAGGGCTTCCCCTCGATTCCGACGTGCGGGGATTGCCCGCCGATCGCGGACGACCCGGCGAAGATGTGCGACGACGCCCTCGGCTGGGCCTTCAGCTTCGACCCGACGAAGCGCGTGCCGGACCAGCCGGGCGGCACTCCGATCGAGGACCTCTTCAACCCGGTCACCCACGCGTTCGACGTGTGGGTGTTCCTCGGCGCGTCCGGGCTCGCCACGCCGAACTCGTGCACGCCCGCCACCTGCCTCTACCAGCACCTGCCGAAGGGCGCGTTCACGAAGAAGAAGGACGGCGTGTGGGAGTACGTCGATCCGACTGCCCACATGGGTGCGCCGAACTTCATCCGCAAGATCGGCATCCGCGATCGCGTGACGTCCATGCACGTCGCCGTCTACGGCGACATGGAGACGCCGAACGACGGCCACGTCTCGCTCGTGCTCACCCAGCTCGGGAACGACGTCGTCACGCCGGGCGGCACCGTGACCGAGCCGACCCTCTCCTTCGGGATCGACCGCCGCCACGACGCGTGGAGCCCGAAGGCGTGCGGCTTCGGCCTCAAGGACTCCGGCGGGGAGGCGCCCAACATCTTCTGCGCGCCCGACCAGTGCGACCAGCCGCCGCCCGAGATCTGCGCCAAGCGGAAGTGCCTCTTCGCGGCCGAGATCCGAGCCGGTCGAAACGGCGCGCCGGGAACCGTGGAGCTCCACGTCGCGTTCAGCAGGACGGTCGGAGGATCGATCGCCAACGTCCCGATCACACTCACGCTGCAGAAGACGAACGCGCCAGCCGAGACGATGATGGTCGCCTCGCTCGCCCCCGGACAGATGACCGGCAAGGGCAAGAGCTACCACTATCGCGGGTCGAACCTGCGCGTCGCCGCGCTCGAGCGCGGCGACGGCTTCACCGGCCTCGACGTGATCCGCGACATCATGATGCCGCCGCTGACCGAGCAGGACACGCTCGTCATGACCCTGACGGTGGGCCCGGACAGCTTCAACATCCCGACCATGCCGCAGCACTGGGGCAAGAACGCGAACGGCAACCTGGTGATCGTCGCCGGCGACGGCGGCCTACCGCTCTGTCCGAGGTGACCGAGGCGGCCGGGCGCGACGGCACCCGGCCGCTTTCCATCGGCCGCGGAACGCGGCATGACGACACCGAACGACCGGATCCGATCGTGAGGTGCGCATGGCGACGCCCGAGGCCGGCACGAACGCGCGCGAGCAACCGACGCAGCGCTTCAACCACGTCGCGGTCACCGTCCCCGCCGACTGCCTCGACGAGGCGGGGCGCGCCGCGATCCTCCGCTTCTACGGCGACGTCTTCGGCTGGACCGAGATGCCGACCTTGACGCGCGATCGCGAGCTCCTCGTGCTGCGCGCACACAGCAACGAGCAGTTCGTCTTCATCCAGGCCGCCCGGGATCCGATGCGCTGCGCCGGTGGCGAGCACTTCGGCCTCTCGGTCGCGACGCCGGCCGAGCTCGACGACCTGTACGCCCGGGCGCGCGCATTCCGCGATTCCGATCCGCGAGCCGAGGTGACGGATCGCACCGTCGAGGACTACGTCGCCGTCAAGCTGCACGCGTTCTACGCGCGCTACCTGCTCCCGGTCAGCGTCGAGGTGCAGTGCTTCGAGTGGGCGCCGGGGTTCTCGCCGGAATCGCTCAGGTAGCCGCCCGCTCGACACGGATCCAGCGCGCCGCACGGCCGCGGCCGTCGGTCGCGAGCCGTCCCTCCGCGCGCAGCGCGGCCAACACGCGCCGCAGCCGCGCGTCGTCGACGTCGGGGACCTGCCGCCGCACGTCGTCGAGCGAGAACGCCCGCGGCAGCTCGCGCAGCACGGCGAGGCGGATCGACTCGTCGACGCCGCCGCGAGCGCGCGGCCGGTAACGCGCGACGGCCTCCGCGATCAGCGGCGGGGAGTCGTCCGCGAAACGGGCATGCACCGCAGCGAAGAAAGCCGCGGTCCACTGGTTCGCGAGCTTGCGATTGCCCGCGTACACGATCGGCAGCTTCGGGTGCATGGCTGCGAGCTCGGCGAGCACCCGCGACAGAAAGCTCGGCGTCCACCGGCCGATGCGCGACGGGTCCAGGAAGTCGCCGTACTGCGCCTCGACGACGAAGGCGGCGTGCGGAAAAGCCGCCAGCTCGCCGAGCTTCCCGTGTAGGACCTGAAGGGCGGCGACCTCGCCGAGCATGTTCTCGAACGTCTTTCGCTCGACCATGGCCACTGCGCGCTCCTCGTGGATGAGGGCGTAGTCGCCGCACGCGAGCTTGCGGCGCTCGACGTTCGCGTCGCCGAACGTCCACGGGTACCGCTCCGCGACGTCGATGGCGACCTCCATTTCGGAGGCGCGCGGGTAGAGCTGCGGTCGGGAGCGCGAGCGATGCTCGCGCACGGCCTGCTCGGTGCGCCAGAAGATCTGCTCGTACTCGCCCTCGCCGTTCTTGTACGGCCGGGTGAGGAAGAGGAAGTCGCAGCGTTTCCGCGTCGGTCGATCGAGCACGACGGAGAGCTTCCGGCCGAGCCGGCGAAGCGACACGAGTGGAACGCTCTCGAGCACCTCGACGGTGTCGGAGGTGGGCGCGCCGTGAAGTGCGTCGCTCGACGAGTCGCGCATGCAGAAGATCTGCATCCCGGGCCCGGGCCACTGCTCGCGCGCGCGCAGGGCGAGCACGGTGCGCCCGTCCTGCTCGATCGACAGCCGGTACGGAAAGCGCTCGTCGCCGGCGGACCGGATTCTCCACACGGCCGCGCTCTCGCTCATCCTCCTCCGACGAGAGCGCGAAACGGCGACCGACGCAATGCGCGAGCGGTCATTCGCCGAAGCGGACGACGGCGAGGTCGTCCGGCAGCTCGTTCCGCCGCCGAGCGGCGCCGCCTGCGGGCGTGATCGGAACCGGCTTCCCCGACGCGGCCTCGTCGTCGAGCTCGCTCGGCGAGACGGCGCGCCCGGTCACCTCGAAGGAATCGATGACGTACGGAACGCCGTTCGACGCGAGCGGCGACGGGCCGTCCATCACGTGGAAGTGGAGGTGCGGCGCCGAGCTGTTGCCGGTGTTGCCGACGAGACCGAGGACCTGGCCGCGCTTCACGCGATCGCCGGGGCGCACCCGGATGCTGCCGGGCTGGAGGTGCGCGTAGAGCGCCCAGCGACCGCCGCCGAGATCGAGCACGACGCTGTTCCCGTCGGCCGCCGTCACCGAGATCGCGCTCGGAAGCGCGCCCGGTACGTTCTCGGGGAGCCCGTCCGCGACGTGCGCGACCTTCGCGTCGGCGACCGCGAGCGCCTCGGCGCCGAATTGCGGATAGCTCTCGTTCTTCTTCGGGTCGCCGGAAGACGCGCGGTTGTCGCGATCGAGCTGGAGCCAGTCGATCGCGAAGCGCTGCGCGAGATGGCGCGCGCCGTCGATCGGGAGCACCGCGCGGCGGTGATACGCGTCGCAGCAGCTGGCGGCGGCGACCCAGCGGTCGCCGCGAAGCGGCGGACCGATCGCGAGCGGCGACGCGGGCGCGACCGCCGTCGGCGCGACGTCCTGGACCGTACGCTCGCCGAGCGGCGGCTTGGGAGTCGGCGTGGTGACCGTCAAGCGATGGACGAGCCGGCGCGGCACGTCTTCCCGCCGCTCGAACGCCGCGTTCACGAACAGCACGCCGCTCTGGCCGGGTCCGAGCGTCGCGGTCCTGGCGCCGCCCGGAACGACCAGCATCGGCGGAATCCGATCGGCGGCGAGCGACGCGACGACCGCGTCGCCGCGATCGGGATCCCGCGCCTCGACGGACTCGATCGTCATCGGCGCGTCGGTCGCGTTCGTGAGCTCGAGCTCGTACGGCAGCTTCCAGCCGTCGCTCTGCGGCACCGCCGCGGGGACGGCGAGAACGGCGACGAGCACGGGCGTGAGCTGCTCGCTGGCGGCCGCGGCGCTCGACTTCGCCGGCGCCGCGATCGCGGGCGCGATCGCGGCCGCCGCGAACGCCAGCAGCAGCGCGCCCGAAGCGGCGAGAGCGACGGGAAGCTCGGTGGAGCGGGATCGCCGAACGTCAGGCTGCCGAGCACGCGTCGTTGTCACGACCGCGCGTCATGACCCGGAGAGGTCGCCGGCGCAAGCGCACCCGTGCGTGCCGCGTCACCGCGACCAGTCTTCCGTAAGCGGCGGTTGGCTCTGGGGCGGCGGGGCCGGCGGAGTGCCATCGGGCGGGGGCGGCGCATCGAGCGGCGACCCGTAGCCGTAGCCGTAGCCGTACGCGTAGGGGTATGCGTAGCCGTACGGGGCGTACCCGTATGCGGCGTAGGGGTAAGGATAGCCCCACCACGGTCCGCCCCAGCCCCAGCCCGGACCGACGTAGACGCCAAACCCCGGTCCCCACCACCCGCCGCGCCAACCGCCCCACCCGCC